>SXUJ01000118.1 GCA_005790565.1 Planctomycetia bacterium | reverse complement strand
GCCGCCAGACTTGATTGCCGCCGCTGCACGGTCGCCAATCTTGAGGAAGCTCATAAGCCCAGAGCTCTTTCCTCCGCCTGAGAGTGACTCGTTCTCGCCTCGGAGCGAGGAGAAATTCGTGCCCGTACCCGAGCCGTACTTGAAGAGCCGCGCTTCGCGAGTCCACAAGTTCATGATGCCACCGTCGCCCACGAGGTCATCGCCAACCGATTGAATGAAACAGGCGTGCGGTTGCGGATGCGTGTAGGCATCGGTCGCGAGCGAAACTTGTCCTGTCGTGTGATCCGCAACCCAGTGGCCTTGCGCCGGTCCCGAAATGGCGTAGGCGTAGGAAAGACCGGTGTTGAACCACTGCGGACTATTTGGCGCCGCCATCTGTGTGAGCAGCATGTGCGCGATCTCGTCGTAGAACGAGTCCGCATCCTTGGTCGTCGAGAAGTAGCCGAATTTTTCTCCCCAATGTCGCCAGCAGCCCGCGAGTCGATGCACGACCTGTCGAACCGATCGCTCCGGGCCAAGAACAGGCTTTCCACTCGCGTCAAGCTGCACACGCCCTGAAGCGTCGAGTTGAGGGACCCCGGCCTTTCTGAAGTACTTACTCACAACGATGTCCGTTGCGAGTTGACTCCACGACGCGGGAATCTCCGCGTCGGTCATCTCAAAGACCGTCGAACCGTCGGCATTGCCGATGCGACTCGATCGCTTTGACCATTCGAGAGAACCATAGACATCTTGTCCAGCCTTTGTGAAGCGTCGCGAGATCTTCATGCGTAGTACTTCCGCGAATCAGAGAGTGAAAGTGGGAGGGGAGGTCGGAGGGAATGCAGAGCGTGGCGTGGTGAAATCAGCGCGTTTGAACTCGTGTGAAGTTTCGACAACAACACGCGAAGCGCGCTCAAACTTGGATTCAATGTTCGGGGCTGTTGCAGCAACTTGGTCGCCGCGCAGCGAGCGTGGACGAGATTCCGTCCACCATCGGAAGCGTGAGGCCCGGTTGATCTTGGTACTTGCCCGATTTGTCAGCGTAACTCGTCGAGCAGGTGCGATCGGCGCGGAGGAAGATCATCTGTGCAATCCCCTCGTTCGCGTAGATCCGCGCCGGGAGTGGCGTCGTGTTCGAAATCTCAATCGTCACCTTGCCGCGCCATTCTGGCTCGAGGGGAGTGACATTCACAATGATGCCGCAGCGCGCATAGGTCGACTTCCCAACGCAGATTGCGAGGCAGTCACGAGGGATGTCGAAATACTCAATCGTCTCCGCTAGCGCGAAGGAGTTGGGCGGGATGATGATGTGGTCCATCCCCGTTTCGACCGTGTCGATCGTCAAGAAGAGATCGTTCGTGAATGCCTTAGGGTCGACAACCGCCACGCCGCCGCTGGTGACATTCGTGAATACCTTGAATCGCGTCCCGACGCGTACGTCGTAGCCGTAGCTCGACACGCCGTAACTCACCAATCCCGGGCGCTTCAGATTTTCTTCGAACGGCTCGATGCGAACGAGCTCGCGAATCTGCGTATCGCACAACACTGCCATGACTACCGCCTCAAAACGAACCCCACCGGTCCGCTTGGTCGCCCTTCCCTCACGCATCCTGCGTCATGAGTTGGGCATGTACCTTTTATCCCGCGCTTCATGCGAGGGCGTCACATCTGGTTTTCGGCATGTCGGTCCATGCTCAGGCTCGCTGCCTTAGGGCTCTCATCAAATCGCTGGCGCAGTCGTAGGTCGGTTTCCGTTCAAGCGCGAAGAGGTCATTGCCTCAGCAATCCAACGCCATGCGGGCTTCAAGCAGTTCATTTTTATCGGTCTAACTCAGTCACAACCACGATTGGCTGTGTAGTGCACTCAGCCTACCCACAACATTTTGTGGTCGCAAGCCTAAATTCAAATCGGTTCCAAAGATTCGGCAGTTTTCTGAAATTTGTTCGGTCACGAGGCCTCAGGATGGTAGCAAGGGCGAATTGTGCGTCCGAACGCCGACAGGCGGAGTGGAAAACCTGTTCCGAGGGTGGTGCGAAACGGCCGGTTGTGGAAAGTCTGTCTGGCGGATTCTGCATCGAGGTCCGAGGTCGGAACTTCCACGCCGTACGAAATGAATTCCCACGGTCTTGAAGGATGCGGGCCTGCGTTCGATAGCATCGTTCGTTTGTGTGAATGAAGTCGGATGGACATGGGTGCAAGAGCGCACCAACGGATGTTTGCGAATGACGAGCGACGGATACGACCCACTGGATCTCAGCGCGACTCGGAGCGCGCATCGAACCTCAATGGGCGCATCGGACGCCTGCGTTGAGGCCGCGCTCGTCGATGGATTGACGGATGCACAACGCGCTGCAGTCTTGCACTTCGAGGGGCCAGCTCTTGTCCTTGCGGGGCCGGGGTCAGGAAAAACCCGCGTCATCACGCAGCGCATTGCGCACCTTGTGAGCCAAGGTGTGAAGCCGTCGCAGATTCTCGCGCTCACATTTACGAACAAGGCAGCGGGTGAAATGCGAAATCGCGTCGAGCGACTTCTGCCGCGTGGACTGGCTGGCGGTCTCATCGTGAGTACTTTCCATAGTTACTGCGCGAGCGTGCTCCGCCGGCACGGCGCGAGCGTCGGTCTGCAGGCAGGGTTCTCGATCTACGACAGTGACGATCAGAAAACGGCACTGAAAGCTGCGATCGAAGCCGCAGGACTTACCACGAGTAACTGGACTCCCGCGTCCGTGCTTGCCGCGATTTCAGAGATCAAGAACCGATTGCTCACGCCTGAGGAGTACGCGCTCGAGGCGAGCGACTTTTGGTCGCGTTCCATCGCGAAGGCCTACGCGAGATACCAAGACACCTTACATCGATCGAATGCCTGCGATTTCGATGACCTTCTGATGAAGACCGCGTCCTTGTTGCGCAACGACGCAAGCGTTCGTGCGCTTCTCCAGCAGCGCGCTCGTTTCATATTGCTCGACGAGTATCAGGACACGAATCACGCGCAGTTCGTCATTGCGGCCACGCTCGCGAGTGAGCATCGCAACCTCTTTGTGGTGGGCGACCCAGATCAATCGATTTATGGTTGGCGTGGCGCGGACATCACGAACATCCTTGAGTTCGAACAGCACTTTGCAGGAGCAGTGGTGCTTCCGCTCGGCGAAAACTTCCGCTCGACGGCGGCAATCGTGCGAGCGGCGGATGGGCTGATCGTGCATAACAAGAAACGGCCGCATAAGGATCTGCACACGGCACTTGAGGAGGGGGAGCGCGTTCGCGTCTTGCGATGTCAGGACGAGCACGATGAGGCCGACCAAGTTGCCGCATTCTTCGAGGAACGGCTTCGCGCGGGTGTGCCTTATCGCTCGATGGCGGTCCTCTATCGGATGAATGCGCTCTCCCGCGTGCTCGAGGACTCGCTGCGCCGAAAGATGATCCCCTCCATCGTGGTTCGTGGAACGGCGTTCTACGATCGCAAAGAAATCAAGGACGCGATCGCTTACTTCCGCCTGCTCTCCAATCCCCGCGACGAAGTTTCGCTGCGACGAATCGTGAATGTGCCGACGCGCGGCATCGGTCCGACGACCGTTCGCAAGGTGGAGGGGTACGCGGCGGGCTCTGGATACGCGTTGTTCGACGCATTCGCGATGGCTCCGGGTGCTGGAATCGTGAAGGGGAAGATCGGAGAATCGGTCGTGGCATTCATCGAACTTCTCCGGAGTTTCCAACGGGGGATGGATGCACGCTTGCCGGGCGACCTTGCCGATTTCGTGGGAGAGGTCCTCAAACAGACGAAGCTCGACGAGTTTGTTGGGCGCGGCGGAGTGGAAGAAGCGGAGCGAGTCGCGAACCTCGACGAACTTGTGTCGGCCGCACGCGAGTTTCAGTTCATCGACGATCCCGACATTACCCATCCCACGCTTCGCACCGCAGTTTGTGCGTGGCTCGAGTCGGTCGCGCTCATCGCTGACGCGGATGCGTTTGATCCTGATCGCGGAAGTGTGACGCTCATGACGCTGCATGCTGCGAAAGGCCTGGAGTTTGACTCCGTTGCGGTGGTTGGGCTTGAGCATGGATTGCTGCCGCACTCGAGAAGCATGGAGAGCGACGATGCACTCGAGGAGGAGCGCCGTTTGCTTTTCGTGGGGATGACCCGCGCGCAACGCGCGCTCATGATTTCGAGCGCGGTGAGTCGACAAGTCCGCGGCGTGCGACAAGCAACGATCGAGAGTCCGTTCTTGCGTGAGATTCCGAGCAACGCCACGACAGTTGCCGATCGAACGCCGAGCGTCGATCGAATCGTGTACGACGAACCGGAAGCATTCTGTGATCTCGATCCCGCGGAACTTTTCCCCGTGGGATGTAGTGTGAAACACCCCATTTTTGGCGTGGGGAAAGTGGAGTTTCTCGCGCGCGGTTTCGGTGGCACGCGGGCCCGAATCGCCTTTCGCGGAGTCGGAATCAAGACGGTTATCGTCGAGCATGCGCGACTTTCGCGCGTGCAATGATGGACGCGCGGAAGGAACATTTCGGGTTCTCGATTCGGCATCCCATGACCCGTTGAAGGGGTGCGCAGAAAACGCCGATGGCGTGCACATGCGGTCGTTTGATCTTGTTGTCATTGGCTCTGGCCCCGCAGGCGAGAAGGCGGCGTTGCAAGCGGCGTCGTTTGGTCGTCGCGTCGCTGTGGTCGAAATGGAGCCGCGGCCCGGCGGCGCGATGGTCAACACAGGCACGATTGCTTCCAAGGCGCTCCGCGAAACCGCGTTGGTCGCAAGTGCGCTTCGCCGCCGACCAATTCCAGGTTGGAGCCAAGGCACGGAGCGCGATCGACTGTCGATGGCTCGTTTCATGGCGCGGCGCACGCTCGTCCAGATGGAAGAGCATGACCGGATAGAAGCCGACTTCGACGATGCGGGAGTGGTCATGATTCGGGGACGAGGCACGATCATCGACGCAAGCACGGTGGAAGTCATGGCGCCTGATGGACACACGGAGCGTCTCGCGACCGCATTCATCATGATCGCGACCGGCTCGAGCCCCGCACGAGGAAAGCAGGCGGACTTCACGCTTCCTGGCGTGGTGGATGCGAACGGCATTCTCGAACTCGATTTCATGCCTCGCTCGCTTGTGGTCGTGGGAGGAGGCGTCATCGGGTGTGAGTACGCGAGCATTTTCGCCGAGCTTGGGGTGGAGGTCACGCTCATCGAGCCGCGCGTGGGACTGATGCGTTTTCTCGATGTCGACATTCGAGGAGTGCTCGAAGCTGGCATGTCTGCTGCGGGCATTGCGTTTCGCTTTGGACAGACGGTTGCACGCGTGGGAGCGGACGGAACGACGCATGCGCGCGGCGACGGCCACGACCAGGTGACGACCGAGCTTTCCAGTGGTGAGTGCCTCTCGAGCGAGTGTGTCCTGTGGAGCCTTGGGAGGCAGGGAAACACGCGGCAACTCGGGCTTGAACGAGTTGGTGTGCAAGCGGATGATCGCGGGAATCTCGCGGTTGATCGTGAATACCGCACGAGTTGCCCAAGTGTCTTTGCGGGTGGCGATGTCATTGGTTTTCCAGCCCTTGCGTCAACAAGCATGGAGCAAGGGCGCATTGCCGCGTGTCGAATGTTTGGCATTCCATTTCACAGCGACCTTGCGGCGACGATCCCGATCGGGATCTATACGATTCCCGCCGTCGCAGCGGTCGGCAAGACCGCGGAAGAAGCGATTGCTGCGGGGATGGATGTGGTGACAGGTTGCGGCTACTACCGAAACAATCCTCGTGGTCGCATGCTCGGCGACGATCGTGGCCTGCTCAAGGCCGTGTTTGACCGCTCCAATCGGCGGTTGATTGGGGTGAGCATCGTCGGCGAGGACGCGACGGAACTGGTGCACCTCGCACAATGGGCGATCGCGAGCGGCCACGGGATCGACTTTCTTGTCGAGACTTGCTTCAACTATCCATCCCTGAGCGATCTCTACAAAGACGCTGCGTATGACGCATTGCGAGCCTTCGATCAACCCGCGGCGAAAGCAGCGTGAACGCTCAATCCTCTCCGCCGCACATACCGGTCTGCCACATGACGAAGCTCCATTGATCGACTTCGTCACGGATACGAAGTGCAAGCGGCTTGCCCTGTCCGTGACCCGCGTCGCGATCGACCCAGAGCAGAATTGGTTCGGCCGCAGGATCATTGGCGGCATCGCGCTGCAGCTTCGCCGCAAACTTTCGAGCGTGGAGGGGATGCACGCGAGAGTCATTCTCGCCTGCCGTGATCAGGAGCGCGGGATACTTTGTGCCGGCTTTGATGTGGTGATAGGGTGAGTATGCGTGCAGCGTCTTGAACGCAGTCGCGTCTTCGCTTGAGCCGTACTCGGGTACCCAGTATCGAGCAATCAAGAACTGGTGATACCGAACCATGTCAAGGAGCGGGACGGCAACAATCGCAGCGGAGAAGAGATCCGGCCGTTGCGTGGCCGCGACTCCCATAAGGAGCCCTCCGTTGGAGCCGCCCTCGATCGCGAGGCGGGCCGTCTGCGTGTACTTGTTCTTGATGAGCCACTCCGCACACGCGTAGAAATCGTCGAACACATTCTGCTTGTTGGCCTGCATGCCAGCGGCGTGCCATTCTTCGCCGTACTCGCCACCACCGCGGAGGTTTGCCACAACATAGACCCCGCCTTGCTCAAGCCAAGGAACAATGGTTGGATTGAAGGTCGGTGTCAGCGAGACATTGAACCCGCCGTAGGCGTAGAGGAGCGTGGGATTGTCACCATCGAGCACAAGGTCTCGCTTGTGCACGAGGAACATCGGAACCTGGGTCCCATCGGGACTTGTGGCGCGTTTCTGCTCAACGACATACTTGGAGAGATCCGTCGGAGTCGCCATCTGTTCCCAAACGGCGAGCGCCGGGTGGTGCACATTTGTCGAGAAAATTGTGGGTGCAGCGTCGTAACTCGTGAACTGCACAAACGCATCGCTGCGCTTGACATCCGTGGAGATCGACGCGGTGCCGAGTCCAGGGAGGTCGATGCTGCCTTGCGGCTTGCCGTCCATCGTGAACCGTTCAAAGCGCGTGCAGACATCCTGGGAGTAAGTGACGACGATGGTGTCCTTCGCGAAGGAAACGCGATCCATCACCATGTCGGCGCGTTCGGCGATCACAGATTTCCACGCGGCTCGCTCCGGGTGGTGCACTGAGATAGCCATGACGCTTCCCTTGGGGGTGCCGAAACTCATCGTGATGAAGAGGGTGTCGCCGACGGTGTCGATCGGTTCGAACCGTCCGTCAAGTCCTTCGGCGAGCACCGTCTTGTTGAGTTCACCTGTTTGCAACCATGCATCCATCGGTGCGATCCAAAGGTCATTCGCCTGCCATCCCTTTGAAAGCGTGCCGATGATCCACTTTCCATCCGTGCTCGGTCCAGAGCTAGGGATCTCGCTCGGCGTTGTTTGCTTCTCGAGCACCTTGTCCGTCGCGGGATCGGTCCCGAGAATGTGGTATCGAGTCTCGCGTGAGTAGGGGTCCTTCGCATCGCGCAATCCGCTGTAAAAGAAGCTCTTCCCGTCGGGCATCCAACCGCTGAGGCTGACCTTTCCGGAAATCGTGTCAGCCAGAATCTTTCCCGACGCGATTTCCACGACATGCAACTCACTCATCTCGCTGCCTTGCCGCGATGTCCCAAACGCGAGCAGCGTGCCCTGTTCGTTGGGTTGAGACCAATCGAGGCTCGTGAGCCCCTTCGCATCCATCGCATTGACGTCGAGCAGCGCGCGAGCGGGGCCGGTGAGGCTCGCGCGGAACATCACGACGGGTTGATTCTGCGTTCCGCTGCGTTGTCGGTAGACAATGCCAGCATCCGTCATGGTCGGGAGGCCGATCGAACCGAGCGTCATCCAAGGTTCGAGTGCACTCGTCAGTGCCGAACGGCACGGAAGCGCGTTCAGCGTGGCGCGAGTGGCATCGATTTGCGTCGTCGTCCACGCAGCAACTTCAGGGGAGTCCTTTTCAAGTGCTTCAAGCCAACGGTACTCATCCGTGATCGTGACGCCGTGCACCGTCTCCACAACGGGCGCTTCCTTCGTGGGCGGCACGGGCGTCGCCGCAAGCATGGTGCAGATGGGAGTCGCGCAGAGCAGGGTGAGTGGTTGCATGGGGTGTCTCAAGGTTTTCTGGCGATCAGCCAACAACATCAGGTAACGCAAACAGGCCCGCCGTCAGGTTCTGCGGTCCATCCTCGCGAATGAGGACATCCGCTTCGTAGTGCACGCTCAGGCAGCCGTCCGCAGTGACGATGGGCCATTGCCGGTCCGCCTGTTTCGTCTCGGAAGTGCTCACCGCGAGCATCGGTTCGATCGCGACAAGCATGCCAGCGCGAACGCTCTTGTACGCCTCAGGCCATTCGCCTGGGTAGCTCGGGACGACATTGGAAATGTAGGGAGGCGCGTGAAGGTCCTTGCCATACCCGTGGCCGCCGAGTCCCCGTACGAGCGCGAACTTGCATTCGCGTTCGACATGACCTTGCACCGCCTTGGCGAAGTCGAGTAACGGACGGCCTGGTTTGAGCGCGGCCACGCCTCGACGCAGCGACTCTTTGCCCGACTCCATGAGCGCGGTTGCGAGCTTGTCCCGTTCAAGAATGGCGTAGGTCCACGCGGCATCCCCGATCCATCCCGCATGTCGAACGCCAATGTCGATCGACACGAGATCGCCGCGCTGCAACCGGCGCGTGGACATGTCATGCGTTCCATGGACGATGCAATCGTTCACCGAAAGGCACGAGTGACTTGGGAACGGAGGAAGACCCTTGATGCGGTAGCCAAGGAAGCAACTCGGCGCGTGTAGTGCGTCGAGCGTTTGCGCGACGAAGGCATCAATCTGGGCGAGTGTTTGACCCTCGCGGAGAAACGCAGCGAGTCGATGGTGCGTTTCCACGACGCAAGCTGCAGCTTTCGTCGCTCCTTCGATGTCGCCTGGACTAGTCACCAACATGGACGGGGCACTGTACCCGCCGGTCCTAGCTATTGTGATCACGCGGCGTCATGAGGGAACACATTCGACGGCGAAACCTCTCGTCCACCAAGCAGCACGAGGTGTGGATCGGCGCCTTCGTATTCATGCGCGAGCGCGCGTTCGTCCCGCGTGGGGAGGAGGAGGAGATCTCCTCGATAGCCCTCCACGAGGGCGCCACACTCGGACTCCAGTCCCAGGGCTGCCGCGGCATTCCAAGTAGCAGCGCAAAGACTCTCCCCGTAGGTGAGTTGAAGGAATCTCGTCGCCAGCGCAATGATCAACGGCATCGAGTAGATCGGGCTCGACCCTGGATTGCAGTTCGTCGCAATGGCGAGCGCGCCGCCTTGCGCGAGGAATCGGCGTGCGTTGGCAAATCGTAGATCGACGTGGAGGCCGCTTCCGGGAAGGAAAATCCCGACGGCTTCGCTTTGCGCGGCTCGTTCAAGTTCACTCGCCGTGGATGCTTCAAGGTGCGCCACGCTGCGCACGCCCAGCGCGATTGCCTGCGACAAGAATCCGAGTGCGTGGAACTGATCGACATGCACGGAGCACGGCATGCCGTACGCGCGCGCCGTGGCGAACAACTGCGCACATTGCGAGGGACTCCACGCGCCGCGCTCGCAATAGGCATCGCACTGCAGGGGACCAAATCGTTCGACGACTTGCGCAAGCATCTGCGTGCACGCATCGACCCAGTTCGGGTCATCGCTCGGGATCGCATGTGCGCCGAGGAAGGTCGGCACAAGCCTCGGCATCCACTCTTGATCTCGCGCGGCAACTTGCGTAATCGCCTCGAGCATCCGCAGTTCAGAGTCGACCGAGAGTCCATATCCGCTCTTCACTTCCACCGTCCCTGTGCCCTTGAGGCGCATGCGCCGCAGGCGCGCATCAAGATCGTTCGCGAGAGCCTCCGTCGAACTCGCTCGTACCGCTCGGACGGTCGACATGATGCCTCCCCCACAGGCGAGGATGTCGAGATACTCACGGCCAGCGATCTTCATCGCCGCTTCGTCGTAGCGATCCCCGGCCCAGCACGCATGCGTGTGACAATCGACAAACGCCGGCATGACGACGCGACCTTTGGCATCGACGCGCCGTTCTCCCGCGTAGAGCTTCCATGAATCCGGCGCATCTCCGGTGCCAATGCCGCCGATGCGATGGCCTGCTGTCGCGATCCACCCTCGCGCAATGATGCCGAGGTCCGCCATGCGATTACCACGACGCGGACCTCGTTCGCCGGGTGATGGCGCGAGGGTGAGTAGTCGAGCATTCTCGATCAAGCAGGAACCAGAGCGCGGGGGGATCGGCGAAGCCACGCTTGGATTGTGTCATAATCTCATGCCTCTGAGGAGTTGTACCCAGGCTGATTGGAGAACCCGAGCGATGCGATTGATTCTCGTCCGACACGCGAGGGCGTATGAGCGCGATAGTGTGGCGTGGAGTGATGACTCGCAACGACCGCTGACTGAAAAGGGGTCGAGCGCCTTTCGCCGCCTTGCGAAGAAGGTGCGTCGCGCACTTCGAACCGTTGATCGGGTGGAGTCGAGTGCCTTCGTCCGTGCTTGGCAAACGGCGCAACTCCTCCACGACGCGACGGATTGCCCAGATCCAATTCGAAACGAACTCCTTGAAGGTGAGGGCGGTACGGAAAGTATTGAGCGATTGGTCCGCGCACTTGACGCGCACCGTGCGCGCGGCGCGTTGGTGTGGGTTGGACATGAGCCCACGCTGAGTGAACTCACCGCTCGCCTCGTCGTCGGTGATTCGCAGGCCGCCATCGTCAAGATGCGCAAGGGTGCAATCGTCTGTCTCGAATTGGTGTTCCCCGTTTCCTCGGCGCACGGACCGAGCGCGCGCATCGAGTGGATGGCAATTCCTCGTTAGCGTGTGCCTGTGGGTGAGCCGTTACACTCGCGGTATGTCCACCCCAGACCTCCCGCCAACGAAGAAGACGCAGTTCACGGAAGTCGATTACCGTCCGAGTTGCCTCATCGTTCGGTTGGTCGGGCCGTCGGTCGGTCAACGCGAGTCGCCCATTGTCGCGAGTGAGGTGGAACCCTATATCGCGCTCGCGGGGGCGAATCTCAAGAGGTTTGTGTTGGACCTCTCGAGTGTGACTTTCATGTCGAGTATGGGGATCGGAGCAGCAGTCGCCTTTCGGAACAAGGCCTCCGCGCACGGCGCAACTCCGATTCTGTACGGAATGAGTCCTGAGTTGGGCAAGATGCTCGCGCTCATGCGAGTCGACCGCCTCTACAAGATTGCATCCAACGAAAAGGAACTGCAGAAGTTGCTCGCCTAGCGCGCGCTCGTTGAAACTACTTCGTTTCGACTTCTTCTCTGCGGGAGACGGGAATCCCATAAATCACGATGTGCGCGGCGTCCCGCTCGCTTTCGCGCAGGCGGTCGCTCGCGGCATCGATGACGGTGATCGTCAGGACCCGCGCTTTCGGCGCAGCGCGCCGCAATGCCAGTACCGTGCCGCCTTCGTATTCAATGTGGAAGCAGCCCGCGCAATGCACGACCTTTGGCGTGCCTTGCGCAAGCGCGCGCGCAACACTGCGGCCCATCGTCTCGTCCCAAACTTGTTGCCCATGAAACCGTTGATCGATGCGCGCAATCACTTCGTCATCGTCGATGGACTCTCCCTCTTGCAGCATGATGTTGCGGAACCGATCGCGATACCGCCCCGAGTCGATCGTGACCGGAGCGTCGAACAGGAGTTGCTCGTCGGGTGGAAGCGCACGAAGCTCGTCATATCCCTCTTTCCCAGCGCGACTGACATAACTGCGCGGGGCGTTGGCGGCGATGACCACTCCACCGCCAACCTTCGCCGCGTCAATCATTGGCTGAAAGTATGGAACCCACGAATCCTTGCCCGCCCAGTTTCGGCTCTTGGTTTGATCAATGAACTCATCGGCGGTCAATCCGCCTGCGAGATACTGCGTGACGAGTGGTTGTTCATTCCGCTCGAGGTGCTCGAGGCTCACCGCGCTACCGGCGTAGCCCGCAAGCAATTCTTCATACACCGCGAGTTGCACTTGGTGACCAACCGGATCGTCATGTCGCTCGCCGATGAAAGTCACATCGGCCGCCGACGCTGCCGCCATGAGGTCGGCCCACGCGAGCGTGCGTCCTGTTGCGCCCTCGAACATGTTCAAATCGCGCGGCGAAAATGGCGCGATCGGTAGGACCGCCCCAGAGGACTCCGCCAGGGTCGAACGATCTGAAAATGGTTGCCAAGCAGCACAGCCCGAAATCAGAAACACTCCGCCGACGGCGCTCAGCTGCAGAAATCCAATGGAAAGCGTGCAGGTATTCGCGAATCGACGGTGCATGCAGCGCACTCTCGCATAGTCGCCGTGCATCGGTCAACCGTGGAGGGGTGGCAATTGTCTTGTTGCAAACGCGATTGGATTTGCCTAGGCGCCCAGATGTGCGACAGTACGCGCATGCGGACCATCGACACGATTCATCAACTTGTGCTCAGCGCGTGCCTGGCCGCCGTTGCGATTGCCTCCTTCGCGAGCGCACGCTTTGAACCGCCGGTGTTTCATGACGGCGTGAGCGTCGTGCGCGCACAGATTTCGTCGGCGCGCGACTTGAAGGTGTTGCTCGCGATTTCACGCGACTCGCTGACGCATCGACTCGATTATGGCAGTGCGGAGTTTCTCTTCGATGCTGCGGGAATGAAGGCGCTCGCGAAGTCTGGTGTCGCGTACGAAGTTATGGTTTCCGACTTGGGACCAGTGTTGCGAGCGGACTTTGCGGCGCGTGAAGAGGCGGCCAACGCCGAGGGTGGTGTCGCGGGGGCAGATTTTTTTGCGGACTTCCGCACGATTGATCAGATCAACGCCAAGATGGATGCATGGGTTGCCGCGCGTCCGGATCTTGTGAGTTCCTTCGTGGTCGGGACATCGCTCGAAGGTCGAGTCATTCGCGGCGTCCGATTCACCAAGGCCTCGGCTGGAAGTCCGGGGATTCTGTTCAATGCCACGCAACATGCGCGTGAGTGGGGCGCGATGGTCACGGCGATGTTCGTTGGCGAATCACTACTAACAGGCTACGGCGTCAATCCTCGCATCACCCAGTTGCTTGACACTGCGTGGGTCGACGTCATCCCAGTCGTCAATCCCGATGGCTATGTTTACACATGGACCACGAACCGCTTGTGGCGCAAGAATCGGCGAGCCAACGCGGACGGAACATTTGGTGTTGACCTCAATCGGAACTGGGCGTTCCAATGGGGCGGCGGTGTAGCCAGCACAAATCCCGGCGATGAGACTTATCGCGGCGTTGCGGCATTCAGCGAACCGGAGTCGCAAGCGATGCGCGATTACTTCGTCGCTCACCCGTCGCTCGTGGGGCACATTGACTTCCATTCCTACAGCCAGTTGGTCCTCTCGCCCTGGGGATATACCACCGCATTCCCCTCCAACAACGACGCGCTTGTTGCGCTTGGCCGCGAAATGAAGGATGCGATTGCGCGCACCACGGGTGCGAGTTACGCCGCCGGCCCCATTGCCTCGACGCTTTACATCGCGAGCGGAAGTGCCGTGGACCATGCCTACGGCGCGCACGGAGTGCCGAGCTACACGATTGAAGTCCGCGACACGGGTTCTTATGGATTCGTGATGCCCGCGAGTGAGATACTTCCGACGGGCGCGGAGAACTTTGCCGCCGCACTCGAACTCGCGGAAACCACCGTGACTGGAGCCGTCATTCGACTCAATGGAGGCGCCCCGACCTCCGTGGAGGCAGGTGTTGCAGCAGCATTGACAGCGGAGATTCGCGCCGTTCGAGGTTCGGTCATTGCGAGCGGAGCGAAACTCTTGCATCGACCAGCTGGATCGACTGGAGCGTTCACGCAAGTCATTGGAATTGATGTCGGAAATGGGCAGTTTGCCTTCATCCTTCCTGCGACGGCGTGCGGCGCGACATTTGAATGGCATCTGCTGGCATCCACCGAGTTTGGGACGGCTAGGCTGCCGCACGCGCCGGGCGTGCAGTTCGAAACCGTTGCCACCAGTAACTCCGTTTCGTTTGAGGACACCTTCGAGACGAATCTCAACTGGATGGTGGGCGCTCTAGGCGACAACGCCACGAGCGGTTTGTGGACGCGCGGGGATCCCGTTGGTACGACGGCGCAACCGGAGAATGATTCGATTGACGCAGGCGTCATGTGCTTCGTCACTGGTCAAGGCGCGGTGGGTGCGGGCGTGGGTGCAGCGGATGTCGATGGCGGCGTTACGACATTGACTTCGCCGAGCCTCAACGCGACCGACCCACACGCGATGATTTCGTATCGCCGGTGGTACTCGAACAACATGGGCAGCGCGCCCAACGCCGACTCGATGCCTGTGCAAGTTTCTGGGGATGGCGGAGTGACTTGGGTGACTGTTGAAAATGTCAGTGAAAACGCATCGGCGTGGGTCGAGCGGTCGGTTCCGGTGTCGGACTATCTCTCCCCGACGGCGAATCTCAAGCTGCGTTTTCAGGCGCGTGACCTTGGCAGCGGATCGATTGTCGAGGCAGGCGTGGATGCCGTCCGCGTCTTGACCACCGGGTGCCCGTTCATCTTGGGAGATCTCAACGAAGACGGAATCGTTGACGCGTCAGACTTGGCAATCTTGCTCAATGCGTGGGGTTCGGGCGGCGCTGCCGACCTAGACGGCAGCGGCAGCACGGATGCAGCGGATCTTGCACTGCTCCTCAACGCGTGGGGCTGATGGTTGGTTTGTGCGGTTTACGCCGAAGAAGTGGGCTGGCTGGCATTTCTGCGCGGCGAGTTGCGCGCGGTTTGTCATGCGCGCTCGACCCGATTCTCGGTGCTGTGGCATGCTCGTTGTATCGCACGATCTCCAAGCATCCTCACTCTCGCGCGCCGCAGCCTTTCGTTGCTCATGTTCTGTGCATGGCCAAGCATCGCGAGCGCGCAATCTTGCGCGTTCTATGCGACCGGTTTCAATTCCTTCAGTGACCCTCCAAACCTTGCAAGCGCAGGGGTCTCATTGCAGTGGTGCCTCAATGGCGCATCGATTACCGCATCGAATTGGTGCCCTGCGGGCTACGCTCTGAAGTTTGACGCATCCAATGAGGACCCTGTGCTGTTGTTGTCAACGGGGTCCAACGCATGTAGCGCGATCCAAGTCTCTTTCAAGTACGCGCAGTTTGCGGCGAGCGGAAGCGTCTTGCGATACGGCCTCTCGGATGCGGTGTCAGTCAGTTGCAGCGCGCCAACGCCCGTCGCACTCGCGTCGCTCTCGGTCACGGGGGGTGTTTGCACGCCGGTGAGCTTCACGATTCCACTCGGGGCGAACACGAGCGTGCACATTCGATTCGACCATGGTGCCAATGCCAACGCCATTTTGCTCGATGACTTTGAAGTGCGCTTGGTTGGCTGTTGCGCAGCGCATGCGTGTTGCGTCGCTGGCTCTCCAGGATGCGACGAGCCGGTCATTGCGAAGTGCGTCTGTGCGTCCGACCCATATTGCTGCATCACGGAGTGGGACGCGCAGTGTGTGAGTGAAGTCGACGCGTTTGGTTGTGGAAGTTGTCAGGGCGGTGGCGGGGGAGGTGTGTGCATTCCAAGCGCCGCAACGAATTTCGGCAATCTCTTTTCCGGCGGGTCCGTCTGCGTGCTCGAGCCAGAGTTTTTCGAGGCGTGCGAGGGGCTCGGTCCGTACCTGACGAGTTCGTTTGGTTGCGCCGCAGCTGGTGATATGGCAATGACATTCGGTGCGGGATTCCCTTACTCCGCGGCTGTCTCGCGGTGCTTCGCATTCAGCGTGGGCGCCACGCCGAGCCTGCGTTTCAGCTACTCCAAAAGTGCTGGGACGCTCGGCCCGCGGGTCGACGCCTCGATCGCGGATGGCGCGTGGGGCGCGATCTGGCAGGCGACTTCTAGTGGAGCCTCGTGTACGCCGGTGCAGATACTCCTTCCGGCGTTCGCGGGCGAGTCGATGGTGCGATTTCGATTCGTGAGCGCATCGAGTGTGAGTAGTGGCGCGACGATTGACGACATTGAAGTACTCGCACTGACGCCAACCCCTCCGCACCCGTGCTGCGAGGTCGGCGCTCCAACTTGCGTCGACGCCGCAGTGTCGGCTTGTACTTGCGCGATTGACGCATACTGCTGTGCAGAGGAGTGGGACGAGGTTTGTGTTGCAGAGGCGACGATCTTCTGCGACGCGCTCTGTCCGGGATTGCCAGTCTGCGGATCCCCAACCGCAGGAAGTTGCTTCATTGTCCGTGCGGCTCCCGCATGTGCGGATGCGGACTGTTGCGTCGCAGTCTGCACGCTCGACGCCTATTGCTGTGACAGTACTTGGGATGCGCTCTGCGTCCAAGAGGCGCATGCTGGGTGCGCCCCGCAGGCGGACCTCGACGGTGACGGGCTTGTTGGATCGCCCGATCTCGCCATCCTGCTCTCGCAATGGGGCGGCGTCGGAAGTGCGGACTTCGATCAGTCGGGCACAGTCGATGGACTCGACCTTGCGGCCATGCTGCAAGGTTGGAGTTTGTAGTTGCCACTACACTCCCCGCCCTTCAAATGGCAAGATCGAATTCAACCCGCGTTTCCCCTCCCAAGAAGCGACCGCTCCGAAAGTCGAAGTCAAGGCGCACGCTGCGTACCGCTTCCACGAGTGACTCGCACGAACTCTACGAACTCTCTGTGCAGTGCACCGAGGCGGAGTGTGATTTCATCGACCGCGCATGGAAGCAGACCGGCCGCAAGGCGCTGCCATCGGCCTTACGCGAGGATTTTTGCGGAACTGGCATCGCGAGTTGCGCGTGGGTTCGTCGACGCAAGGGGAACACGGCGATCGGCGTTGACCTTGATCCCGCAGTCTTGGCGTGGGGGGAGAAGCGGCATTGGTCAACGCTGTCAGTCGAGGAGCGAGCGCGACTGTCGGTGCACTGCGCGGATGTGCTCACGGCATCCCTTCCACCGGTGGATGTCTTGGTCGCCATGAATTTCTCGTACTTCATCTTCAAGGAACGCGCGGCATTGCTTGCGTACTTCAAGCGCGCCTATGCGAATGTCCGAGATGGCGGTCTCCTGTTGTGCGATGCGTACGGAGGGAGCGAGTCGCACAGCGAGCAGGAAGAAGAACGGCATCTCGACGGTTTCACTTATGTCTGGGATCAGTCCCACTACAACCCCGTCACGAGCCATGTAGTGAACCACATTCACTTTCGATTCCCTGACGGTTCTGAGCTCAAGCGCGCATTTACTTATCGTTGGCGACTCTGGTCGCTCGCGGAGTTGCAGGAACTCCTTGCGGAGGCCGGCTTTTCAAAGTCCTCCGTGTGGTGGGAAGGGACGGACAAGCGGACGGGAAGCGGGAATGGCGTGTTTCGCCCCACAATGAAGGGTGAGGCATGCAACGGTTGGATTGCGTACATCGTTGCAGAGAAGTCCGCCGTCAAGGCGCACCATCGCGCGAAGCAATCGAAGGCGCGTATTCTGTCCACATGAGATTCGCGGCTGACACGAACACCATCGAGGAACGACTCGCCGACGGCCTGTCGCGCGTGGAGCAACTGTTCGACGCGCAATTGCGGAGTCCATTTCCAGCCGTGGAAGAGTTGTGCTGTCACGCCCAGCGGTACCGCGGCAAGATGCTTCGCCCGACCCTCTTGCTGTTGACTGGTATGGGAAGTACACAGGGCGCACTGATCGTGACCGAGAGTCATGTCGTCGCCGCGGCCACGGTGGAGATGATCCACATGGCAACACTCGTCCACGACGATGTCCTCGACGAGGCGTCGGTTCGTCGCCGCTGCCAGACGGTCAACTCTCTACGCGGAAACGAGACAGCGGTCATCCTCGGCGACTACCTTATCTCCAACGCATTCCATCTCGTTTCGAGAGTCGGCGATCCCGCCTTGAATCTCCGATTGGGCGCCGTCACGAATGCGCTGTGCGAGGGGGAACTTGTGCAACTCTCTCGTCGACACGATGTCTCGCTCGATCGAGCGACTTACATCGAAATCGTTCGTCGCAAGACCGCTGTGCTCGTTGGCGCGTGCGCAGAGATCGGCGCGCGACTCTCGGGTGCGTCGGAGGAAGTTGTGGCCGCGTGCTATCGGGTGGGCGAACACCTCGGGATCGCGTTTCAGATTCAAGATGACTTGCTTGATCTCACCGGCGACGAGGTAACCGTCGGGAAGTCCATCGGTCGTGATCTCGAAAAGGGAAAACTGACGCTTCCGACGATTCTCTTTCTCGAACGCGAAGGCGCGCGAGAGCGCGCTGCGATCCTCCGGGCGATCGAGACTCGCGATGGTGAAACGCTGAAGTCGCTGCTCCTTGCGAGTGGCGCAGTTCGCGGAGCGCGAGAGTACGCATGCTCGCTCGTTGCCTCCGCGCGCCGCGAACTCGCGGCGCTCCCACAGTTGCAAGTTCGCGCAGTGCTCGAGGGGCTCGCGGACAAGGTCGTCGATCGCGCGAACTGAATCGCGTCGTGCTCGATTAGGTCGCGGCCTTCTGTTTCCAGCGGCCAGTTGCGGCGGGGGAAGAGAGTGAAGTTTTCGCCACCAGCAATCGATTGGCAGTGATCAGCTGCGACACTGCGTTGTCATCCAATTCCATCGGGTGACCTTGCCAGCGCACCATGCCGTCACTTGAAATGATGACGGCGTGAGGAATTGAACGGACGCTAAAAAAGTTGTACATCTCTTGTCCAGGCGCGAGTGCGACGGCGTATGCGAACTTCGACTTGCCGAGGTTCTCCTTCAGCACACCCTTGTCGAACGCGGCGGAACTCTCGTTCGTGACGCCCACGCAGCAAACATCGTTGGGATAGGCCTTCGCGAGGTCATTCATGTGCGGGATCGCCGCGCGGCACGGCGGACACCAAGTCGCCCAGAAGTCAATGACAATGAGCTTATTGGTTGGATCGGGCTGCCCGTTCCACCATTGGTCGACCTTGAACGCTGGCCCTTCCTTGCCGCGCAAATCTGCGGCCCCTTCGAATCGATTGTTGAAAGTGGGGAAGTCAGGTGCCGACTCCGTGACCTTCGGACGATCGGTGGATGGCACGGTGTCCTCATACGCCTTCGCGAGAAGTTCCTTCGAAAGACCGACGAGCCCGTCGGGCGTGAGCCCTGCGTACTTCATGTCGCCCTGACGGTCGATCACGAAGTTGACGGGAGCCTTGAATGCGCCGAGAGCGTTGCAGAACTCCCCACTCGCATCGAGGATGCACGGAGTCTTGATGTTCGCCCGCTCGAGCAACTTCTGGGCAATGTCGGCGCCCTCTGGAATCTGCACACCGATGAATACGACCTCGCTCAGGTGCGCAGCCTGCAAGGCATCGGCGGACTTCTTCAGCGCATTCATACCTGCTGCGGTCTTGGCGTTGAAGGTTTGGAGGACCACGACCTTGCCGCGAAGATCTTGCATCGACGCCGGGGCGCCTGCGAGTCTCTCGCAAGATTCAGGAATGGCTGGGGCGGCAAAGTTGAGACCCTTATCGCACTCCGCACGATCGGCTTTGTCCAGTTTCAGATTCCACTTCGCGCGCTCGCGCGCCGCTTCTTTCGTCGCACGATCGGCTGCGCCCCTTGGTGACTTCGATGGAGAATCTTTTCTGGGAGTGCTCGCGTCGTTTGGTGGCACGGGAGTGGGGCGTGCTTGCGCCGAAAGAGTCGGCCATGCCGCGAGAAGGGCGGCGGCGAGCACGAGCGTCGATAGGGAGCGAGTCGTCGACATAAGGTGTACCTCAAACGATGGGTTGGCCATTGCCCTTGCGCGATGGAACGCGCGAACGAATGAGAGTTTACCCACTCGGTGTCCCAAATCCGAAAAGTGCCGCAAATGGGCACTTCGACTTGGTTGGGTCCCGTGCAGGAAACGCCACATTATCAATCAATCGCACGCTGCCGATTCGCGCAGCGATCAGCGCACGAGTGGGCGCATCAAATGTCGCCGCTGGAAGGAGCGTGCGCGCATCACGAACGACGGCGTATTCGATCGACAGGCCGTGCCTGGTGAGTTCGTCCTGCATCATCCGTTCTGCATCCGCGGGACGAAAGGCCATGTGCGTTGCTTGCAGTCCTCGCGAAAGGGAAAGCGCTGCGGCTCGGTCCGCCGCGGAGAGAAACCGGTTTCGGCTCGACATCGCAAGCCCATCGCTCTCCCGTACCGTTGGGCAACGAATCACGCGTAGTGCAGGAAATCGATCAGCGGAATGCGCGACGAGGTCTTCCACCAATCGCAACTGCTGGTAGTCCTTTTCGCCAAAGTACGCGCAACTCGGGCGAACCTGATCGAAGAGTCTTCCCACGACAAGCGCCACCCCGGCGAGGTGGTGCGGTCTGCAACGATCCTCCAGTTGTGGATCGGTGGCAACCGCTGGAAGTTGAAGTTCGCGCGCGATCTTTTCGCTCGCCTCAAGGCCTTCCGGATAGAGAGCCGCCACGGTGGGGCAATACGCAGCGGCAACGCCCAGCGACGCTAAGAGTGCGAGATCCGCGTCGAGTGTGCGGGGATAGCGGGCGAGGTCTTCGCTCGGTGAGAACTGGGTTGGGTTGACGAAAATGCTGACTACGACTGGCTTGCCCGACTCGCTCGCTTGTTTGACCAGAGACGCGTGGCCCGCGTGCAGAGCACCCATGGTCGGAACAAACGCGCACCCGGCGAAGGGAGGGAGGTTTTCGGGGCACTCGATCTGAATCATCGCCGCAAGTGTATGAATCGCGGGATCGCTTTCGTGACGCGAGGAAGAGTGAATTCCTGACGATCTGGCTGTAATCACCATCGATGATCGCCTATGATGCGACTCAGTCTCAACTGATACTCCGATTCCTCTTACGGTCAACGATATGGCTCTGAAGCTCCCGATCTATATGGACAACGCGGCGACGACGCGGACCGACCCTCGTGTGGTGGAGGCAATGCTGCCCTACTTCACCGAGAAATTCGGGAACGCCGCGAGCCGGAACCATGTCTTTGGTTGGGACGCCGAGGACGGGGTCGAGACCGCACGCGAACAAGCCGCAACACTCATTGGCGCGTCGAGCAAAGAGGTCATTTGGACGAGCGGTTCGACCGAGTCGAACAACCTCGCGATCAAAGGCGCCGCGCGGATGTACGCGAAGGGGCCAGAGGGAACCAAGAACCGTGGCCACATCATCACCTGCGTGATCGAACACAAGGCCGTGCTCGATCCCTGCAAGCGCCTCGAGCGCGAAGGCTTTGACATCACCTGGATCACGCCGCCCGCCGACGGCGTCATCACGCGGCAGATGATCGCGGATGCACTTCGTCCAGACACGATTCTCGTCTCGATCATGTGGGTAAACAACGAGATCGGCACGATCAACGAAGTGCCTGAAATCGGCAAGCTCTGCCACGAGAAGGGGATCATCTTTCACACCGACGCCACCCAGTGGGTTGGCAAGATGCCAACCGATGTTGAACGCGACTGCATCGATTTGATGAGCTGGTCCAGCCACAAGATCTATGGCCCAAAGGGTGTTGGCGCGCTCTTCGTTCGTCGCCGTAGTCCGCGCGTGCGCCTTGAAGCGATCATCGACGGGGGCGGGCACGAACGCGGCATGCGATCCGGAACGCTGAATGTCACTGGAGTCGTCGGGTTTGGGAAGGCCTGCGAGCTTTGCCGAGAGGGAATGGATGCGGATCGCGAACGGCTCTATAGCCTCAAGCAGAAGCTCGAACGGGAACTCTTGTCACGACTTGAAGTCGTGCAGGTGAATGGCCACGCCGATCGCCGCGTTCCACACATCGCGAATATTTCTTTCGGTTATGTCGAAGGTGAATCGCTCCTGATGGGCATCAAGGAAATCGCCTGCTCAAGTGGATCGGCCTGCACCTCGGCGAGCCTTGAGCCGAGCTATGTGCTGAAGAATCTCGGCATTGGCGACGAACTCGCCCATTCATCGCTGCGCCTTTCCATTGGTCGATGGACCACTGAGGCGGAGATTGACTACGCGATCCAAGCGATTGAAAAGAGTGTGCAGCACTTGCGCGCACTTTCGCCACTCTGGGATCTCTTCAAGGAAGGGATCGATGTCTCGAAGATTGAGTGGCAGTCCCACTAGCCCAGTCCACTCCTGCGTGTTGATTCTCGATTGATTCCAAAGTTCTTAAACTCTCGAAGAGGACACTCCCATGGCCTACAGCGAAAAGGTCATTGACCATTACCAGCATCCCCGCAATGTGGGTAGCTTCGGCACTTCCAAGGATGTCGCCGCTCGTCGCGATATCGGTGTGGGCATCGTTGGCGCTCCTGAGTGTGGCGATGTGATGCAACTTCAATTGCGCATTTCTGACGAGGGAGTCATTGAGGACGCGAAGTTCAAGTGCTTCGGCTGTGGATCGGCGATCGCGAGTTCGTCCCTGGCGACTGAGTGGATCAAGGGCCGCACCATTGATGAGGCACTCACGATTCGGAACACCCAAATCGTAGAAGAGTTGAGCCTGCCCCCTGTGAAGATTCACTGCTCCGTCCTTGCTGAGGACTCGATTCGAAGCGCGATTGCCGACTTCCAGAAGAAGAACGGGATTGCAGCGGCGAAGGCGGAATCTGACGCGGCCGCGCGCTAACCTACTCTGTCACTCCTCTAAGGACCCTCCATGCCAGTCATTGTCACAGAAACAGCGGGGCGCGAAATCGATGCCATCATTGCTCAGCAGGGCCTCGACCCAGCGACCGTCTGCCTTCGGGTTGGCGTCAAGGGCGGCGGCTGCTCGGGCTTTTCCTATCTTCTCGACCTCACTGAGGCGAAAAAGGAAACGGATGAGGCTTGGAGCTACACCTTTACTCGGCGGGCGGCATCTGCTGCGAGTTCGGCGGCGAATTCCGGCGGCGTGGCGGTGGCCGAGCCATCCGCGCAGTTCACCGTGACGGTGATTTGCGATCCCAAGAGCTACCTCTACCTCAACGGCACGACGGTCGACTTCAAGGACGAGATCATGGGTCGCGGATTTATCTTCAGTAATCCGAATGCGACTTCGAGTTGCGGTTGTGGATCAAGTTTCAGCGCGTGATCTGCGGCTTCGGATCGTGCTCGAGGGCGTCGCATGCGCCCATGCCGGAAACCATCACCACTGAATCGGCGCGCGAACTCTCGTTCGTCCTGCCTCGCGGGCGGCTCTTCCGCCCTCGGCTGATCGCCGCGTTCCTTTCCGCGAAGAAGAGCAGCGTGCTCGTTTGCGTCGGCCCATACGCCATGACGCGGAACCCTCTGTACTTCTTTAGCTTTTTGAGTTGGGTGGGGGCGGGGCTCGCGTTCGGAGCGTTCACGCTTGCGCTTGCCGTGGTCTTTCTGCTCACGCACCTCAGGACGATCGCGCAAGTCATGTTGGCTTACACAGGCCCGCAGCGAGTCGAGTGCCTACACGAGCAAGAGATCCTCTCGATCTACTTCCTGCTCCCGTAACTTCTACCGCTTCGTTGCACCGCGTCACGACTGCAAGAGAGCGAGTCCGTCCGCCGCATCTTTCGCCAGTGGCGCGGAGGAGGTCCCCGTCCCAACCGCGAGGTGCATCCACCGATCAGGCGTCAGCGAGCCGATGGAAGTGATGCGTTTCGTCTCAGTCGCGAGGTCCTTGCCACGGAGGGAGGAGCGAATCTGGTGGCTCATGACATGGCCAATCGCGTAGTCGGGCAGATAGAGCGGGTGCCCGATCATGTGCTGGTACGCCGCGAGAATGTTGTATGGATCTGCGCCAAAGTCGCGTGCGTAGAAGCGAGTCCAGAGATCTTGCGCGATGCGAAGGACTTCGGTTCGCAGTGACTCCGCAGACGCGTGGGGGTTCGCGTAGAGCCATCGCCAGGTATAGAGCTCGAGAAGGCTCGGTCCGGCGATTTGGCACGCGGCGAGCATCGTCGCGACAGAGTCAACGGCAAACTGCCGCGCGGCGACGGCATCGTCTTCAAGGCCGAGCACTCGTTTGGCGAGAGATTGATAGAGGAAGGCGAATGCCTCGGTACAGGCAGTGTTGGGAACGCCGCGGAGTGCTGGTCGTGCGACAAAGGTGTTGGAACAGAGTTGCTCAAGGTTATGCCCGAGCTCATGCATCGCCGTGTCGAATCCGTCCCAGCCAAGTTCCGTGTCGAGGCTGGAGGTGCGAAGCCACGCGTCGTAACCACTGAGCGCCGGTCGCATCGCGTGTCCCGAGCCCTTCGCGATTTCCACGCGAATGCGTCGCCCAAGTTGAAGCGCGTCTTCGTCGCTGAATCCCAACCCGCGCAAGACTTCGGGCAACTTCTCCTCGAAGGCATTGCCGTTGGCGAACATGCGCCGTACTGCGGCATTCATCTCCGTCGCTGGCGTTGCTTCGATGATGTCTTCGAAATAAATGTCGAACGGCTCGAGTGCGCGGCCAAGTCTCTTCGTGAGGAACTGCGCGAGTTGCACCCGAACAGGGCTCTCGAGCAGACCAATCAGAAGTGCTTCGACCTCGGCTTCCGGCATCTCGCGCTCGAGTCCAAACTTGCGTGCGATTGCGGTTGGATACAGCGGATAGTGGGCGTCAAATGCTTGCGCCAGGTGAAAGTTCGCGATCCATCGCTCGTATCGTTCCAAGCCGATCGTGTCGGTCGCAATCTCACCGGAGAGTGTGTTGGAATGAGGATCCCAGTTGCCCAGTTGAGGTTCCCCATGCGCTGGGTGCATCACCGACTTCGGGATGGAACCGTCGATGTGGCGGGCCATGACCCAGCTCAAGGCGCGTTGTTTCGCGAGTCCGTCCGGATCTCCGTAACCAGCCTTGATTTCTTCGCGAACGAGCCAGTGCGCGAGGAGCTTGCGATCAGCTTCAAACCAGCGCTTGCCAGTGGCGTCCACCATGCATCCAACTGGAATGTGGAAGTGGCTGACGAACCGACCCGCTTCAAAGGAGACCTTGCGCGCTCGATCAGAAAGCTCCGCGGGGATTCGTGGACCAAACCCCTGTGCCACTCGCGCAGCGACCCACTCCTCCTCGCTCCACTTCGATCCCATTGCGAGCATCTGATCAAGCGTCGACGGCTCGAAGTTCAGAAGCGCCAGATGCGCGATCTTCTGTTTATAGAGTTGCTCGGAGAGGTCTGGCGCCGGATCAAACTGCGCGAGGAGGTCATCGACGCCCGGGAACTCATCGCCGCGAAGGTCGTGATGTCGGCGGAGCGTGCGTCGCATTTCGTAGAGATGTCCGCCGATTTGCTCCATCGCACGCTCTAAACGCACGAGAAGGCGGGTGCGCTCGCGGCATTCGGGGACGAAGTGCCCGACGCAGAAAGCCTCGAACGCGTCCTCGTCGCCGTCGGCCAACCCCCATCGCGCCGCAACTCGGGCGACGCCATCCTCAATCGCCGTTGCGTGCTTCTCGCCAGGTCTCGACCGGAGTGCGGCACTCGCACGAGCGGACGGACGTGCAAGGTCGCAAGCGTGGATGGGTGAGGCGGCAGTCGTCATGCCGGGAAGCGTACTCCGCGCAACGGCGCTCGGACCGCGATTCGGTCACAATGGGTTCATGCATCTACACCACACGGTCGTTCGAGATATCGCCGTTCTCGGTTTGGCGGCCGCCGGAGCGTTCCTCGGAGCATGTGCGTCGAGTCAGACCGTCGACAACTTTGACGCGGTCTCAGAAGGCATGAGCATGGATCAAGTCCATGAACAACTCGGAGAGCCAAGTTCGACATGGCAGTTGAACTCCGCGGAGCACGGCATGGATGGCGTGCGCTATCAGTGGGGCGACAATCTCTCAAGCGTTGCTTCAAGCGCCGTGTATCGGGACGCCGCGCCCGAGCGCGTCTACTCCGTCACCTTCGACAAAGACGGCCAAGTAGTGAGCAAGTCCTACCCGCTTTGGGCAGAGCCGAAGTAAGCGTGAAACGCAAAAAGAAAGCGAGCGAGGAATGCTCCTCGCTCGCTTGTGGAGTTCGACTGTGATCGGAGGTCAGATCAAGGGCACGCGCCCCATGCATTGAGCATGGCCGCGATATCCGAAGCATCGGTGGATCCATTGCCATCGACATCGCCGCTCGCCGAGCCCCAGCCGTTGAGGAGGATCGTGAGATCCGCGCCGTCGACATAGCCGGTTCCGTCCTTATCTGCGGGGCAATTCACCGCGCATGCAAGGACAAGGCTGCCCGTCCCCGTTGTCGCAGCCGCAGCGCCTACGCGCACGAGGTAAGTCGAGCCATTGGTGACGGACCAACTGACGGCGCTTGCGGATCCGCAGCCTGCGCCATTGTTGTTGCAGGCAAGGATCGTGCTCGAGGTGGTCGGGCAGGCGCCGGCGGCATAGACCACGAGCGCGGAATCAAAGCTCGCTCCGCAGGTCGTCGCCGTCGCGGTCCCGTTGCAAGTGGCGGTGAAGGCGTACCACACATCGTTATAGATCGCGGAGATTGCGCTTCCGTCGCACGCACTGTTCACCGCAGGGGTGCTGGTTGTCGCGCCCACCGTCGAGAGCGCATACGCGCCCGCGACCACACTCGTCGCGGTGACGCAGTTGTCGTTACTGGGTGCTGGAGAGGAAACGCTAAAGGTCAACGAGTAGTCATTGCGAGTGTCGGCGCCGAGATAGACGCGCATCAGTAGTGAACTGGAGCCGGAGGTGTTTGTGTAGGTGAAGCTCTCATTGTTCGTGTTTGCGGCGCGATCAAGCAAGACCGCGCCGCCGCAGGTTCCAAAAATCTGGGCATCCACATCACCGTTGGCGTGGGTGAAGGTCATGCTGACCGTCACGGTCGATCCGTTTGGAACGGGGAGTGAGTACCAGTCTTCGTCGAGGCGCTTGACAACGAGCGCCGTGTAGGTGCCTGCCGTCAGCGCTTTCGCCGTCGCGCAAGTGTCATTCTGTTCCTGTGTGTCGTCGAGGCCGGCAGCAAGTTTGGCTGCGAATCCACCGCTGTTTACCGCGATGTCCCAGCGACCATACCCATCATCACCCGCGAGATTGCTGCATGAGCTCGCGCCGCAGGTAAGGACGCCGTACATCTTGTGATCGCTGTCGCGATAGATCGCGGAGCCACTCGATCCACCCTCCGTGATGCCATTGTTCCAACTCAGACTGTTCCAATTGCCCGTGGGGCTGCCGCAGTTGAAACTCGAAGCATTCTTCACGCCGAACGAAATCGCTTGGGGAGCACCGCCAGGGTGGTGGAGGCCAGTGGATGCGGTGTTCAGGGCGGGATTTGCGTTGGTCCAGCCAGCCCACGCAGTTCCGGTAGGAAGCGTTGGGCGAACCATCAAGAGTGAGCAGTCGCTTGCAAGCCAAGTGAGCGTGAGGTCGGCGCCTGTGATGGTTGTGCCTGCCGCCGCAGCGCCGCCGCAAGTATTGGCGCGGTAGAACAGATTGAATTGGCAACTGTTCGCATCGGTTTGCGTGCTGATGCAGTGGTTGGCCGTCGAGACATACGGCGTCTCATCGAGCGCCGTGGTTGCGTTGAATTGACCAGAGCACAGAAAGCCGCCGCCAAAGAGCAAGCGCGCCGTCGCGCCCGACTCGACGCTCCACGCGGTGTAGCAAATCGGCTGGTTGTGGCAGTTCCCTGCGATACCGCCATCTCCGCCGCCCGCGCGTTCCACGGGGAAGACATCGCGATAGCCGTAGGAGTACTCGGCGCCAGAGAACGGAAGCGACTTCACCGCCACGCCTGATGGAACGAACCAATCGATTTGCGCACGCGCCTCGGGCGTGAACATGCTCCACGCTTCGCCGGTGCCGAATTCTCCGTATCCCTCATAGGTGTCCGTCGCAGTGCCTTCGCGAGATGGCGTATGCATTGTCAATCGTTCGCCCGCGCCAAGCGCGAGTCCGGAGAGATGGATGCGTGAACAGAGCGAATCGTCGCCTGCAATCGCGACGCGCCAAACGCGGCCGCCGACAACCTCGACCCACTGACCATCACCGAGCGAGAGCGGAATGTTGATCGGAACCGCAAAGCGGACAGGCGCTGGTTGCGGAGTCGCTTCGTCTTCCATCACGAATGTGCCAATGTCAGGAGCGCCAAACTGCACGGTGGGCGCGATGACGTGATCAATGCCGAACTGACGGCTCAACGATGCATGCGACGGCATCTCCCAATGCACATCCTTGAGCGCGTGGCTGTTCGCGCTCAACTCCGCGATCGGCCTTCCTCCGCCAGCGAACGCGAAGGCGGTCAGAAGGGTTGGGACGATGGCGTGGGGTGCGTGGCGCGTGAAACTTTGCATGTGAGAAGCTCTTAGCGAGATGGATAGCACGCCGGAAAAGCATGCTTGGTTCTTGAAACCATACACCCTGCCTGCACACGTGCAATTGTTCTTCGAAAAGAAAGCGGAACTCCGAAGTTCGGAGTCCCGCCAAAGAGCGTGTGAATTGTCAGGAATCGCGGTTAGACCGCCGCAGCCATGCGCTCGGCCTTCTTTCGGGCGTCGTCGAGGGTTCCGACATACATGAACGCGCCTTCGGGAAGGTCGTCGCCTTCGCCGTTGCAGAGGCGCTCGAAGCTGTCGATCGTGTCCTCGAGGGTGCAAGCGACCCCCGGGAATCCAGTGAAGATTTCCGCGACATAGAACGGCTGCGAGAGGAATCGCTCCATCTTGCGCGCGCGGGAGACGGCGAGCTTGTCGTCTTCGGAGAGTTCATCGACACCGAGGATCGCGATGATGTCTTGGAGATCCTTGTAGCGCTGCAGGATGCGCTGGACTTTGCGTGCACAGGCATAATGGCGTTCGCCGAGGATCTGCGGATCAAGAATGCGTGAACTCGAAGAGAGCGGATCGACGGCGGGATAGATCGCCTTCTCTGCGATCTTGCGCTCAAGCACGATAAACGCGTCAAGGTGGCTGAAGGTCGTGGCGGGCGCGGGATCGGTGAGATCGTCCGCCGGGACATAGATGGCCTGCACGGAGGTGATGGCGCCTTGGCTGGTGGAAGTAATGCGCTCTTGGAGTGCACCCATTTCCGTTGCGAGGTTGGGCTGGTATCCCACGGCGCTGGGCATGCGCCCGAGGAGCGCGGAGACTTCCGAGCCCGCCTGCGTGAAACGGAAGACATTGTCGACGAAGAGCAGTGTTTCCTTACCCGAGGCATCTCGGAACTCTTCCGCCATGGTGAGCGCGGAGAGCGCGACGCGAAGGCGTGCGCCCGGGGGCTCGTTCATTTGACCGAACACCATCGCGACTTTGTCGAGCACATGGCACTTCTTGCCTTCGCTGTCGGTGTATTCCGCCTCGCGCATTTCATTCCAGAGATCGTTGCCCTCGCGAGTTCGCTCGCCAACACCGGCAAACACCGAGTAACCACCGAAGTTTCGTGCGACGCGCGCGATCATTTCTTGAATGACGACTGTCTTGCCGACGCCTGCTCCACCGAAGAGACCGACCTTACCGCCGCGCACAAAGGGGCAGAGGAGATCGATGACCTTGATGCCAGTCTGGAGAATTTCCGTCTTTGGATTGAGTTCGACGAACTCGGGTGCTTCGCGGTGAATGGGACTGAACTTCGTTGCCGCAACGGGACCAGCCTCGTCGACAGGCTCGCCGAGGAGATTGAAGACGCGGCCAAGGACCGCTTCGCCGACCGGAACCTGCACGGGCTTCCCAGTGTCGACGCATGCATCGCCGCGGCGAAGTCCGTCAGTCGATGCGAGCGCGACGCAACGCACTTGGCCGCCGCCGAGGTGCTTTGCAACCTCGCCGAACAGGCGCATCTTCTGACCGCGGACGACGAAGTCGATGGTGACTGCGTTGTAGATCGCGGGGAGTGCGCCCTCGGAGAATTGCGCATCGAAAGTTGAGCCGATGACCTGAATGACGGTGCCTGTGCTGGCCATAGTGTGCTTCGCGAACGGGGTTGGTCTGTCGCTTGACCCGCCAACTGTGGCGGGCATCAAGTGCAGCGGGAGACGAACCGCGGATCGTGCGCTGTTTCACGATTCCGAGGGGGGTCGGACTATACCGACTTCGCCTCCGCGCCGCAACGAAACAAGCCCCTGAAGGGCAATGGGAATCTGACCAAATTCGGGATGGAACGGACCGGCTACGCCAGCGTGTCGATTTGGCGGCCGAGCGTCACGGCTGTCGAGACTTCAACCGCGTCGGCGGCGCGGGAGTACATCCTGAATCGGTCGCCCGCGGATGCTCTGGGGTTCGTCGCGACTGCAGAGGAGGGGGCGTCGAATCCCTCGCCGCGCCCAATGGGTGAATCCACACTTCCGCTCACCATCGTGTCGAGTCTGGAGGCGAATCGATCCTGCGGGAAGGCTGGTCTGACGACTCCGGCGTCCAAACTTCCGGTTGCGGCAATCGACTTCAACGGCGCGCTCGCCAGCCTTGTCGGTTCAACCGCCGCTCGCACGCCGTACGCCTTCGCGATATGAAATGGAATTGGTCCGCTGATTCCGTCCATGGAAGTCTCTTGCGTGAATATACCCCAAGGTGCGGGAGCGTTCGAGCGAGTTGCGAAACTCTTGTGGTTGATCTGTGCGGGGAAGTTCGGCTGTGAGGCCTCGTGTGAGGCACCTATGAGGGTGTCGCGCAGATTTTGCCGAGCCGAGTCATTGCATCAGAGTGAAGAGAGTCGATCCATCGCGACTGACAGTTCGGTTTCCTCGAGTCGAGATTGAACCGCTGTCCACGCGCGCTCGTCGAGATCCTCTCGAACGATTTCTTGCGCGAGTTCTCGCGCAGCCGCAACCGATGCGCGATCTTCACCACTCAGCTTCGGCAGGATGTTGTCAAGCCGCGCTACGAGTTCGTCGTAGTCCGCTGTCTCGCGCAGGAGGTTGCGCTTGGACTGCTCTGCGAATGCCGTCCGGCGCGCACTCTCGAGGAGAATCGCAGTTGCGTACATCGCCTGCGAGTCATCGGCAGTGAGCGATGCAAGGGCGATGGCGGCGTCGCTCGGCTGCGTATTGACCGGAAGAGTTGCAACCACGCCGCCACTGCCGAAGTCGCCAGGAGCGAACGGACGATTGGGCTCGGCAACCGGACGGAAGATCCACCACGCCGTGACACCCGAGAGCAGCACGATTGCCGCCGCAGCAAGCGCGATGCGCGGTCGCCAGGTGCGTTCGGAATCGAGCCGAATCGCAGCAAAGACGCGCTTCTCGAAGTCTGCCGGAAGGAAGGAGTCAGCAGAGGTTTCTGCTTCATTCCACACGCTCTTGAGGTCTTGGTCGAGCGACTCAGCGCGCGCGAGCAATCCTCGGCAAGGTGCGCAACCCACAATGTGCGCATCGACGCCGAGCCGCTCCGCGCGCGTGAGTTCGTCGTCCATGTAGCCCGAGAGGCAGGCCTTGAATTGTGTGCAGTCGATATGTTCCATTGCGATCTCCAGTGGGCTTCACAGTCTCAGGCTTCACGGTACTTCTTGATGTCGTAGCTTTGGGGAAGGGTCGAGGGCTCCTTCGATTCACTATCCTCGAGTTCGCCCAGCAGCGCGAGCCGAGCGCGATTCAATCGACTCATCACGGTTCCAATCGGGACACCCAAATGCTGCGCGATCGAATCATAAGACAGCCCTTCGTTCACGCGGAGCATGATCATCTGGCGCTTGTCTGGGTCGAGGCGATCGAGCGCGCGTTGCACGCGGAGCACTTCTTCTCGGCGGGCAAGATCAACTTGCGGCAAGAGCGCGCGCGTGTCGCGCGTGGCATGGCTCTCGTCGGGGAGTGACTGTGGCCGCTTCTTTCGGCGCGTGGCACTAATGCTGAGATTGGTGACCGTGGATCGCATCCAACTCTTGAACGCAATCTCGCCACCGTCCGGCGGGTGCTTCCAGAGGCGAACCCACGCCTCTTGAACGATCTCTTCGGCGAGATGCTGATCGTGCACGATGGAGGTAGAAAGTCGAAGGAGTGAGGGCGAAAGCACGCCGATCCATCGATGCAACTCGCGTGCCGTGACTGGAGCCGCCGACTGAGCCGACGCCGCCGCCTCAACCCCGCGCGGGGTTGACGGAGCGTTCGGATTGGATGGCGTGTCGCTCATGAAACTCATCGTGGGCCGAAGCAGCGGGGCTTCGGACTCCGACAAATGACGCTCGGCCATCCTCTCCGATTCCATTCGCGGACGAACCAAGCTCGCGGTTCAGCTGGGCTTTGACGGTCCCAGGTCGCTGACCCCGTACCCGCGAGCAGAGGGTTCGGTCGCGACGCCCCGTGCGTCGATCTTGGGGTCAATGTTCATGATCTGCGGCGAAGTGGGGGTGCCTGGGATCGTCCCGAGAACTTTCGCCGCCTCCGGAAGCTCCGCAGAGAAGAAGAGATTGGAGCCAAGTCGGAGTTTTTCAGCGCTGGCCTTGGCTTCGATTGATCCAAATCGTCTCAGGAACCCTGGGCTCCATGTGGCAAGGATGTGGTCGATCTCGCCTTCGAGTGCCGGCCTTCCTGGCGGCGGGAGGATGATTGTGAAAATCTCTCCCTGTGCGTCGAGCGTGCTGCAGTTTTTCACGGAGAGCCCGAGGACGGAGCCGAGTTCCAAGAAGCACTGCGACGCGTCTGCGCGAACTTCAGTCACCGTGCAGCGCTCGACGAGCGGAATTGATTCTTCAATCTCTGCGGCGTCGTAGCGGACGCCGATAGAGAGGATCGACTTGATGCCATACCGGAAGACGCATCGCGTGATGACCACATCCTTCGAGGGACCACCCACCACGATGCCTGTCTGCTGTTGCATTCGGTTGCGTGGGTGACAGTCAAGGGCGGAGACGATCGCTTGTTCGACATGTTGAAGGTGCACGCCGCACCCGCCCACGCCATTTACGCGGCACTTGTCGATCGTGAGGCCTCGCACGCCGGAGACGCGAATACCGATGGAATCACGCGTTGAATTGCGGAATCCAAAGCCAATGTTGCGCAGCATGATCTGTTCGGCTTTCGGTCCGAGCGTTTCGACATCGAGAGCTGCATCTCGCGCGTCCCACATGATCAGATTTTCGATGGTGACGAAGGTGCACTGGCTCAAGCGGAGCGCGTAGGGTCCATCCTTCGCGTCAAACTCGGCGAAGTTTGGGCCCATGGGACCTCGGAGCGTGATCGGCTTGCCCGCCTCGCCACGAATGTTCGTCAGAGTCGTCGCGCCATACACCCCAGGCGCGAGAACAATCTCGTCGCCTGGCTTTGCACTCGCGCTGATCCTGGCGAGGTCGTCGCTTGGCTTCACCGCGATTACCTCCGCGAAAACTGGCGAGGCGATGGCGAAGCAGGCGGCGAGAAGCGAGCCGTGGAAGCGCAGTCGGCGTAGATTCATGGGGAGTTTCAATGTAGCGTCTCTCTCAGTCTCGATCGCGTTTAGGCGAGCGCGCGGTCGAGTGCATTGGCTGGCGTTGCGCGGAGGATCGTAGTCCCCGTTGCAAACCGAGCGATCCCCGGCGCCGCAGAGGCCGGACGGAGCATGGTGTCGCCGACGGCCGCGTCGAGTGTTGGGAAACCGTCGCCCGTAATCGCAAGCGCACCCGCGAGCACGATCCAGACTTCGGGGATCCCGCTCGGCGTGATCGGAAGCGTCGTCTCTCGCAGCGCCGTTACCCGTTCAATGGTGAAAAACGGAGATCGGCAGAGTCGTTGGGTGCGAAATCCACCTGCTTCAAGGGTAAGGGCAGTCGCGGAAGTCACGAAGCCAGGGATGCCGTGATCCTCTTGTTCCGCGCCGACGCGCAAGCACTCGGATGCTTCTGTCAGATGCAACGCTCGTGCTGGATCATTGCGGTTCCAATCGAAGATACGGAATGTCGTATCACTTGGCGTTTGGATCTCTGCGGCGAGAATGCCTTTTCCCAAGGCGTGGCAGATGCCACTCGGAAGGTAGATGCAATCCCCCTCATGGACTTCGCGCGACTCGAGGTGTTCGAGTGCGGTACCGCCTCGCACGGCTGCGAAGAACTGTTCGCGCGTGACGGCGTGTTTGAGCCCACGGTAGACGCGAGCACCCGGCTGCGCTTCTAGCACGATCCAGGCTTCGCTCTTCAGGTGTGCTTGCGGATGCGCTCTTGCATAGGCGGCGTCCGGATGGAGTTGCACCGAGAGATCCTCGTGGGCGTCGAGGAATTTCACGAGTAGCGGGAACGCCCCGTCCTTGGTCGGGATCGCCATTCCGAGGAGCGCATCCCCGTGCGATGTGCGCAATTCGGCGAGCGTTCGGCCGAGATACGGTCCGGCTGCAACGCGAGAGATTCCATCGGGGATGGATGTGGGAAGATCCGCGAGTTCCCAACTCTCACCGATCTTCTCGTTGGGCGGGAGGGCCTTACCGAGGGTTGCAAGTCCACGCCCTCCCCAGGCGCGCGTTTTCAGGATCGGGAGTAGTCGGAGAAATGGAAGCACGGGTGGGAGGGGCACATCGAACGAAACAGCGTTGAACGGCTACATAGTAAAGCCGGTCACGCGTGCTTCGAAGGCGAGTTTCCCTCGGACCACCCCCTGCGCGTCGCTCACGAAGCGCTTTGCAGTTGCCGAAACTTCCCTGACGAGTACGAAAAAATCATCGCCCGGGACAACCTGTCCTCGGAACACGACATTGTCGCATCGCATGAATCCAATGAACCCCAAGTTCGGGTTTCGCGTGCGATAGAGCCAACTCGCCATTTGCGCAGCCGCTTCGATTTGCAGCACCCCCGGAAAGAGCGGTCGGCCGGGAATATGGCACTTCGCCCAAAACTCATCGGCTCGGCAGTGCTTCACTCCGAGTCCAGAAAGGCGGTCTTCACTCGTCCAAATTGCTCGATCGAGCATGCGGAAGTCCCCTACTTGGGGAAGGGTGCTGTCGAGTCCTGCACCGGAGCCGAGATCTTGCGCTAGGTCGATGTCGGCGATGTCGAAGAGGAGGGGACTTGCCAAAACTCATTTCTCATGCGGTGAGGGGCGAAACGGGGAGCGCCGCCCCAAATCCGAAGCGCGCGCTTCAGTCTTCGCGTCGGGTGCTGCGCGGTGTGCGATTCGTCGGGTTAGGCGCCTTCGGGCTCGCCAGGGCCGCGCTTTGACAGGATCTCAACGCGAATCGCCTGCGCGGTTTCACGGATTTCCTGCATGGCCTTGCGAGCGCGCGTTCCAGCGGCCTTGTTTCCGCCAGCGGCCTTGCGAATGTCGTCTTCAGCTTCACGAACCATTTGAACGAGGCGATCGTAGAGGTCCATCAGTTGGTCTCCTGAGTTGGGTTGCTGCGCGTACGCGATGGTTGTCGAGCAGGGCTATCGGTCGGCGCTCTTGGACGGGCGCAGAATTGGAACGGGTGCAGGTACTCCCCTTTGGGTGATCCTACGGGGGTAAGCCTAACACAATCCCTAGGCGCATGGCCGAACTAGGCTAGGTCGGAAGCGGGGAGTTTTCGGGCTTTTACCACGGTCAAAATCGATCTAAATGCTTGATGAGAAGCATCTTGCATGAGTTCGTAACTGGCGCTGAGTACGCCGGAAGTCAGCGCGCCGCAGCGCTCAGCCCGACGAATCGCATGGTTGGCCTGCGTTGGTTCGCTTGAGGAAACAGCATCGGAGATGAGAATTGGTTGTCGACCCGAAGCGAGCAGGTCCAGCGTCGTTTGCAGGATGCAGATGTGCGTTTCCACACCGCAGAGAAGGATGTCTGGGCGGTCAAGACGGCGGAGTGCCGCATCGACCTCAGGCACGATCGCGCTGAATTGGGTCTTCTCAAAAACGGTCGCATCGCTCGGTAGCGCGTTCGCAATCGCGGGGACAGATCTCCCTAGGCCTTTGGTGTATTGCTCAGTCGCAAGAATGGGAATCGAGAGCAGCCTTGCGATTTCGATCATGGCGACAGTGTTCGTGATGGTCGCATCGGCATCATGGATGGTGGGCATCATGCGCTCTTGAAGATCGATCACCAAGAGCGCGCATCGCGAGGGCGCAAGTCGTGGAACGGGCATGTTGCTCAGCCTATCAGGTGGCAGTGCGCCATACCTTCTACTCTGCATTCCTACACGCGAAGAGTGGCAGTCGAGCCGAGCGTCGCGGCGTGTGTCACCCGAATCGGATCTGCGACGGTGCTGACGAAACGGTCCACCTGCTCAGGTGCGCGCCCGATGAAACTTACTGGATCAAGTGCCGCGTCGAGGTTGACGCGCGCGAAAAACGAATCCCCCTTCAATCGCTGCATGAGATCGTTGGGACGACCATGCTGCTTCACCTCGAGCGCCGCTGCCATCGAATGCGTGCGAATGCGCTCGTGCGCCTCCTGTCGGTCTGCACCTGCCCTTGTCGCCGCAAGGAGGATGTTCTCGCTCGCCATGAAGGGGAGCTCGGCCGCGAGATTTGCTGCAATCATTGCTTCCCACACCACAAGTCCCTCGGCGACATTGGCCAGAATGTCGAGCGCGCCATCAAGCGCGAGGAATGCCTCTGGGAGCACGAGTCGTCGATTCGAACTGTCATCGAGCGTCCGCTCAAGCCACTGCGTCGCATGGGTATGCAGCGGATCTTGCACAAGTCCCATGACGAAGCGCGCCAATCCACACGCTCGCTCGCAACGCATCGGGTTGCGCTTGTACGCCATTGCGCTTGATCCGATCTGCTCAGTTTCGAACGGTTCCTCGACTTCCTTGCGATTGGCGAGGAGGCGGATATCGGTTGCGCATTTGTGGACCGCGGACGCCGCAACCGCGAGCGAAGCGACGATTTGGGCATCCACGAGTCGTGGGTAGGTCTGCCCGCACACCGAGAGCATGTGACTCCGCGGCCAACCGAGCTTGTCCGCAAAGAGCATCTCCAATTGCTCAACCTTTGCCGCGTCACCATCGAAGAGACCGAGGTACGACGCTTGGGTTCCCGTCGCGCCGCGCAGTCCGCGCAACCGAAGCGTGTTCGCGACAAACGCACAGTGTTCGAGCGCGAGGGCGAAGTCTTGAGCCCAGAGCGTGGCACGCTTCCCCACCGTCGTCGGTTGCGCCGGCTGAAAGTGCGTAAAACCGAGGGTTGGGAGTGCTCGATACTTCGTCGCGAAGGTCGCGAAGCGGTCGACGACGCGCGCAAGTTTGCGTTGCGTCAGCGCAAGCGCGTCACGCAAGAGAAGGGTGTCCGCGTTGCAGACGACATCCTGACTCGTCGCACCAAAGTGAATGATCGGGCGTGCCTCCGGTGCAACATCGCCGAGCGCATGAACATGCGCCATCACATCATGTCGCAAGCGCGCCTCGTGTTCCGCGGCGGCATCGAAGTCAATGTCATCGAGGTGTGCGGCGATCGCGTCCACCTGCGCTTGGCTCACGGGCAGTCCAAGTTCGCGCTGGCTCTGCGCAAGCGCGAGCCAGATACGACGCCAAGTCGAGAACTTTCGTTGCTCGCTCCAGACCGCACGCATCTCTTTACTCGCGTTGCGCGACTCGAGAGGAGATCGGTATCCGGTGCGGTCGATGTTCGTAGATGCCATGAGGGGAAGTGATGCGAAGTGGCAGCGTAGCGGTGTCAGGCTTCGGGAGGCGGCGAACTTGTCGAAGTTGCCGCAGAGGAGGCGGTGGCGTGACGGCCAAAGACCCTCGGCTCCGTCCCTGACTTGATCCGAGCAATATTCGTGCGGTGCTTCCAAGTCACGAAGGCCGCGATGAATCCCGTCACGGCCAAGAATGGAAGTACGCGCTGCGCACGCGTTGCCAGGTCGAGTCCGCTCGGCGTGAGGGCTGCGCCGACGACGATGCCACAAGGAATCGAGAGTGCGGCCACGATGGAGGCGAGTGAGATGAAACGGAACACAAGCAGAATGAGAATCCACAACGCGAGCGCGGCCAGAGCGGGAATCGTCACCGAAGGCCAAAGTGCCGCGAGCGCGCCGAACGCGGTCGCGACACCCTTGCCTCCCTTGAATCCGATCCAGGGTGAAAGCGTGTGTCCGAGGATGGCAAGGATCGCAACGCCGAGCCAACTCCATGCCGTGCTCGGTTGGATTTCAATCGCGGTCCTGCCGAGCGATCCCATCCACCATCCCGCGAGTAACACCGGTAGTGCGCCCTTGGTCGCGTCGAGGAAGAAACAGAGAAAACCCCAAGGCTTGCCGAGCGCGCGGCCGAGGTTCGTCGCACCGATGTTTCCACTTCCAACGGTAAAAAGATCGACACCTCGGCTCCGTGCAAGCATGAACGCAAAGGGCACGCTGCCCGCGAAGTAGCCAATCGTCGCGAGGACGAGCCAGCAGAACCAGCAGTATGGCGCGGATGGAAGTGGTGCCGCAGGATCCATGCGAAGCAGTCTAACTTGTGCGTTGGATGCTGCGAATCGCTTCAATCGCGTCACGCACCGCAATGCGATCCATCACGCATGCTTGCGGATGTTGATCCGCGAATGTGTCGGGGGTGAGGAATGGCTCGGCGAGGAGGAGTCGCTCTCGTGCATCGACGAGCGTCGTCCAACGATGATCCGTGGGGCCGAAGAGCGTGACCACGGGAGCTCCGAGGGCTGCCGCAATGTGTCGAGGCCCAGTGTCATTCGTGAGGAGGCACCCCGCGCGCGAGAGAACACCCTTTAGTCCGCCAAGATCGATGCCGCGTGCGAGGAGATCAATCGACCCAGGTGCGAGTTCAATCACCTTGCGCACGAGTTCTCGCTCAGACGGACCACCTGTGATGACAACGCTCGATCCTGCTTGCAGAAACTTGCGCGCAACCGCGGCGAAGCTCTCGGCGCTCCACCGCTTCGCCGGATTGTTTGCGCCAGGATTGAGGACCAATGGAAACGCCCTCGCGCCAGCCAGCAACACATCCGCCTTGGCATTGTCCACGCTTGTGGCGCAGAGCGAGAGGCGACGATCTTCGATCTTGATGTGAAGAGCTTGCTCGACGAGATTCGCGTAGTAATCGACGGCGGAAATGGGTTTGGAGGCGGGTGGAACGATGGCGTCAGTCAGGAGAAATCCACGACCATCCCGTGCATAGCCAATGCGGCGACGCGCGCCGCACCAGCGAACTCCGAGCGCACTTCGAAAACTATTGGGAAGCAGGACGATGTCGTCGGGGCGCTTCGCGCGAATCGTCGCTGAGTTGGAGCAAGGTCCAAGCCAACCGCGAAAGGAGCAGGGAAAGATCTCATCGCACCACGAACTTCCATCGAGCAATGCGTCGACGCCTGCGCGGACTGCCGCAGTGATGTGCGCGTCTGGAAATGCGCCGCGTAGTGCGCGCAAGACTGGAGTGGCCATCACGCTATCGCCGACCCAAGTGGGAAGGACGACCATGACGCGTTGGGTAGTCACTCGTCTTCTCCCCGCCACAAGAGAACGGCGAAATGTTTCATGTGCCAGCGCTGCGAGATCGCTCGGACCTCGGCGACGAGAGCGACCAGTGTGAGGTGATTGGGTGGGCCGCGAAATCGCACGATGCCGTCGAGGAACTCAAGTTGTGGAACCTCCACTCCGGTGCGCTCCGCGAGCGCTTCTGCAGTAGCGCGAATGGTTGCTCGCGTTCGCTCGTGTTCGAGTGCTGTTGGATCTCGCGCGATGAGGTCGCAGTGCGCGGCGTTTCCATCTGGGGAGTGATGTGAAGGGTGCATCGCGAAGGGAAATCTAGCGACGATCAATCAGCAGCGCGACAATTGCGAGCAACAACGCGAGGACAGCGGCCGAACCCCATCGTGCGAAGGACTGCAGATCCGCGAGGTGGAGAAACGAGAAGGTGGCCGTGAGCAGAGAGACGAGGACGAGCGCGGTGGCCACGAAACGGAGCGGGGAACTCTCGCGTCGACGATTCCGCTCCGAACGCAATTCATCCGTGAGTTCGAGTACGGCTTTTCGAATGCGTTCCGCAGCTTCGTCGCGTGTCCGAAGTCGGAGCCGTCGCGTTGGTGCCGTGTGGCGAGCCTGTGTATGCGTGACTTCGCTCGGCACGAACGGCTCGTCGCGCCGTTGCAAGACGATCGACGCCGCTGCGGTGAAATCAGCGGCGACAAAGTCTGCGTGCGCCTTCGCGATGCGATCCGAGTCACGACTCACGAGAATCGTGCGAACGCCGGCGCGTCGACCTGATTCGGTGTCACGCGGGGCATCACCGATGAGGAAGCTCCTCGCGAGATGCAACTCCATGTCCGCCGCCGCCTGAAGAATCATGCCAGGCTGCGGTTTTCGCCACGGATGCTCGCGGGTGTATTCGAGAACGGATCCTTCCGGATGAAAGGGGCAGTAGTAAAAGCGTTCGATCGTTCGCTCCATGCCGGTCGCCGCGTCGACGAGTTCCGCGATACGCCGATGCACCGCGTCCACCGCCGCCTCGTCGTAACGGCCGCGCGCAACGCCGCCTTGGTTTGTGACGACGACGAGTCGAAAACCAGCCGCTCGCAGAGCCTTGAGTCCCGCAGGGACTCCGTCAAGGAGTCGCACGAGCGATGCGTCGCCGAGATCGCCGTCGTTGGCGATGAGCGTGTTGTCACGGTCAAGAAAGACTGCGGGTTGCACACTCATGCGTGATCAAGGAGAGTTCGTGCGTCACATACTGGCGGCAGCCATCGGCGCCGGGGCAGAATACGCGGTGCCATCGCCAAAGCTTGTGCCGAGCGCGCGGGCTGCTGCGATGAGGGGATGCTCGACCGGAATGAGCCGCTGCTTGCCAACGGCGGTGAAAAGGTCGACATCGGAGTAGATGTTGTTGACCCGAACGATCATGCGGTTTCTTCGGCCAGCGGCGAGTGCCGCCGCTGCGTGAAAACCGAAGTTTGTCGCCAAGATTCGATCTGCCGGAGAAGGAGATCCGCCGCGCTGGGTGTGCCCAAGCACCGTCGTCCGCGTCTCCACATTGCAGAGATCTTCGATTTCTTGCGCCACATGATTGCCGATCCCGCCGAGTCGAATCGGGTCAGGGCTTGTGGGATCGACGCGCGCGACGACTTGCGTCCCTGTGCGGGGGCGAGCGCCTTCCGCAACAACCACGATGGCGAAACCGGGTCCCCGCGTCATGCGGCGATCGATGTCCGCGGCAATGGTGCGAATGTCAAACGGAAGCTCCGGAATCAGAATGACATCAGAGCCGCTCGCGACCCCAGCCGTGAGGGCGATCCACCCCGCGTTGCGCCCCATCACTTCACACACCATCACGCGATGATGGCTGTCGGCCGTGGAGTGCAATCGGTCGAGTGCTTCCGTTGCCGTGTCGACCGCGGTCAAGAAACCGAAGGTGATCTCCGAACCCACGAGATCGTTGTCGATCGTCTTGGGAATGCCGATCACATTGACGCCCGCCGCAGCGAACGGCGCGGCGCAAGCCATCGTGCCATCACCACCGATCACGACGAGCGCGTCCATCTGGTTGCTCTCGATCGTGCGCAGGCATCGATCGACGACATTCCCGAAAACGGGAGTTCCGTCCGCGTTTCGGCTGATCGCGTACTTCGTCGGATTGCAGCGATTATTCGAACCGAGAATCGTTCCCCCGCGAGTCAGGATGCCTGAGACATCCTTCATCGACAGCGGCCGCACGCGATTTTCGATCAATCCTTGAAATCCATCTTCGATCCCGCAGATTTCAATACCGTGCTGGAGGTACGCCGTCTTCGCAACAGCGCGGAGCACGGCGTTGAGGCCGGGGCAGTCGCCTCCACCGGTCAGAATGCCAATCTTTCGAATGTGAGGGACCGGACTCATGGAGGGTTCTGTGAAAGTGAGGTGTGCCAAGGAGAATGTTGAAGAGTACCATCGTGCGCGCACACATTCCGCACTTTCTGTTTTCAGAGGACGCACGCAGTTGACGCACGAACAAGAGCCCAAAGCCAGCGCATCGACGACCCCAGGCGCACCTGAACCGGTCGTGCCGCCACACGTCATGGTGGCTGCCCGGCGAGAAAAGATGCGGCACTTCAAGGAAGTGCTCGGATTCGAGCCCTATGGGTCAAGCGAGTCGGGGCTGTTGTCTTGCCAAGAAGCGCGCGAGCAGTTTTCGGAAGAAGCGCACTCGCAATACGAACTTGCGGCAAAGACGGCGAAAGGCGCGTTGCCGGAGGTCGTCGAGATTGTCGATCCGAGGCGGCGAGCAAAGATCGCGGGACGGGTCGTGCAACATCGCGACATGGGCAAACTCGTGTTTCTCTTCTTGCGCGATGCGACGGGCGAAATCCAAGTGAGCATTTCCAAGTCGGGGGTGAAACCAAACGAGTTTGAACTCGCCAAGGCGGTCGATTACGGCGACATCCTGATTGCCGAGGGTCCCATCGGTCGTACGCAAAAGGGCGAAGTTTGCATTTGGGCTGCGGGCGTTGATTTGGGTGCGAAGAGCCTCGCTCCGCCGCCGGAGAAGTGGCACGGGCTGAGCGATCCGGAACTTCGCTACCGACGTCGGTATGTCGACATGTACGCGAATCCGCAGACGGCGAAGACATTCGCGATGCGTTCGAAGATCATTTCGCGTGTCCGGCGCTTCATGGAAGCGGAAGGATTTCTCGAGGTCGAAACCCCGATGCTCCAGCCGATCGCGGGTGGGGCGGCGGCCCGTCCCTTCTTGACCCAGCACAATGCGCTCGGCATGCCGCTGTATCTGCGCATTGCACCGGAGCTGTATCTCAAGCGGTGCCTCGTGGGCGGCATGCGAAAGGTATTCGAGATCAATCGAAACTTCCGGAACGAAGGCATCGATCGTAGCCACAACCCTGAGTTCACCGCGATGGAAGCCTACGAGGCATTCGGTGATTCCGGCACCATGATGTCGCTGACGGAGTCGCTCATGCACACGCTCGCGTGTGACGCGGTGGCTGACCGAGTGGACGCGGGACTCCGCGCGAGTGCACGAAGCGACGGACACGGGCCGGTGCTGCCGTTTGGCGAACTCGACATTGATTACTCCACGCCATTCGTGCGGGTGAGTTTCGCGGAACTCTTCGAGCAGCATGTCGGCTGTGGGGTGCGCGACTTTGCAAAGGTACGCGCCAAGGCGCGAGAGATTGGCCTCCACCATGAGGCGAAACTTGACGATTGGCTCGTCGTGAATGAAGTCTTCGAAGCCATCGCGGAGCCGAGGATTGACCCAGCGCGTCCGACTTTCGTGACGGACTGGCCGAGCGCGATTTCTCCTTTGACGCGCCCGCACCGACATGATCCGGACATCTGTGGTCGTTGGGACCTCTTCATTGGCGGCATGGAGATCGGGCCGGCGTACACCGAGTTGAACGATCCCGACATTCAACTCGCGAAGTTCACCGAGCAATTGCGGGGCGAAGATGAAGAAGTCTCGACATTTCGCTCGCTCGACGAGGACTTCGTCGAGTCCCTTCGTGTCGGGATGCCGCCGGCGGGCGGACTCGGCCTTGGGATCGATCGCATCGTGATGTTGTTGACGGATAGCGCGTCGATTCGCGATGTCATTCTCTTTCCACTGCTGAAGTCGATGGGCGCCTCGAAGGGGTCGGGGGAGGATGCGCAAGGCTCCTCTGAGGACGCGCGAGGCGCATGAGTACGCGCTTCGCTCCGTTGCTCGCGCCGTTCCTTGCGCTCGTTTGTGTCGCGCTCGCCCACGGTCAAGCGTGGGAACCGCGGAGCGAACGGTGGTATGTGCTTACGCTGGGCGAGATGCCGTGTGGATTCAGCCACGAGTCGGTGTATCACCGCACGGTCGCCGATGGGAGCGTGGAGTTGCGGACGACCGGTGAGATTGAGATGCGATTTCGGCGCCTCGGCGAAGTCACACAGATATCGATGCAGTCAGAGTTCACGGAGAGCGCGCGCGGGGAGCCGATCGAGGCGAGTTGTTCGCAGGGCGAGTCCTCGCGCGTGCGGTGGCGGTTTGATGCTGAACACAAGCGCGTAACGAGGCAGCAGGGCAGCAACGCGCCGGAGCCATCGGCGTGGCCGGCGGACTCCTTCCTCACGCCCCGTGCCGTCGAGAAGTACATCGCCGCTCGGCTTGCCGCGGGCGCGACGGAAATCGCGTTCACCGCGATTGACCTCCAGTCAGGCTGTGTCGCGGCGCACACGACCATGACGCTCGCGAAGGATGAACGACGCGCCCGAGTCTTTGAGGTCAAGAGCTCGCTTGTGCCAATCGTCGCTCGGGAGCAATACGCCGCCGATGGCGTGCTGCTTGAGAGCGCGATGCCGCTCGGCATCGGCGCGCTCGTCTCCAAGCTTGCGAAGGAGGGCGACGCGCGCGCTGCGCTTGCTTCGGGAAACTTCGATCTGCTGCGCGGCACTTTGATTCCCTCGGCACCTATTCCCAACGCGGCGCGGCTCGCGCGCGCGACCTTCCGTGTCACCACCACAGCGCCCTTGATCGTACTTCCTTCCTGCGCATCCCAGGTCGTGCGACTCGATCCAAGCACGCCGCAAGTGGCGATCGTTGAAGTCGATTGTGACAGCGCGAGCGCCGTATCCGCGGGTGAACAGGAAGTTGGCCGTTGGTTGAAGTCGAACACATTCCTCGATGCCGAGCACAAGGCGGTTGTCGCACTGCTCGATCAAGCAAAGCCAGTGGCGGGTCAGCGTCCACTCGCGCGAGCGGAGCAACTTCGGAAACTCGTCGCCAAGCACTTGAAGTCAAAGAATTTCAAGACAGCCTTTGGCACGGCGAGCGAGGCGGCGATTTCGCGATCCGGAGACTGCACGGAGCACGCGGTGCTGCTCGCTGCGCTCTGTCGCGCCGACGGTCTTCCATCGCGAGTGGTGAGCGGGGTGGTCTTCGTGGATGCGGCGGGCGGCGAAGGGTGCTCGTGGGGATGGCACATGTGGACGCAAGCCCTCGTGTCGAATGGACGGAGCGGGAATGGCGACGACGCGCTGATGTGGGTGGATCTCGACGCAACGCTTCCAACCCGCTTTCATGCCGCGCACATCGCAGTGGCGGTGAGTGATCTTTCCGCAGGCAGCGGGGATCCTGTCTTTCTCGGTGCGCTCGCGCTCATCGGTCAGGTGAAGATTGAGTTCGTTCCTGAGAGCGCAACCCATGGTCGTTGACGCGATCACGCCATCCTTGCCCGCGCGTGCGCCGCACGGACACAAAGGAACCTTTGGCACGGTGCTTGTCGTCGGCGGTTGTGTTGGCGGACGAAGCGATGCGCCACGGATGATGCTTGGCGGTCCGTGCCTCGCCGCGCGGGCAGCGCTGCGCGCGGGATGTGGACTTGTGGTGATCGCGGTGCCCGCGCCCTTGGCTGCGCACGCGATCGAGATCGTGCCGGAAGCAACTGTCATTCCGCTCGAAACACATGCGGATGGGGAGTTGCATGCCTCCGCCGTTGCGGCTGCGCTCGACGCTGCGAGCGCGCGTCCTGATGCTTTTGTCATCGGGCCTGGGTTAGGCGTTGGGCACACTGCGGCGCAGGTGCTCATGCGTCTGATCTCGTCGACCGACGTCCCCGTCGTCATCGATGCAGATGCGATCACGCTCTTTGCGCAAACGACCGATGCCGCGCGCGACCTTCGCACGAGTGCCATCTTCACGCCGCATCCCGGCGAAGCAGCGCGACTCGCGCAGGGGCTTGACCTCGAAGTGGACGCGGGTTTTGTTGCAGGAGAGCCCGTCGCGCGGCGAACGCTTGCGGCGCGGCTTGCGCAGCGCCTCGGCGCGATCGTCTGTTTGAAGGGCGCGGGCACGGTCACTTGCGACGGACTTTCGATGTGGACGAGCACAAGAGGAAATGCCGCGCTCGCGACCGGAGGCAGCGGTGATGTGCTTGCAGGAATCATCGCCAGTTTCATCGCGCAGTTTTGTAGACGAACTGCATCGCCATGTACGCTTGGTGAGGCAACAGCCCTCGCGGTGGAGGCGCATGCGCGGGCAGGGGATCGATGGAGCGCGCAGCACGGGGATGCGGGGCTGCTCGCGCACGAGATCGCAGACCTGATTCCCGCTGTACTGCGCGAGATGCGCGCTGCAAGCTAGGCGCCGCACCTTGTCGGCGTCTATCCGAGCGCGTCGAGTCAGTGCCGTACACTCGTTCCCATGACCGCAGCCGCCGGAAGCCACCAAAACATTTCGAGTTTGACGGATCGCACCTATGTCGAGGGGGTGTATTCGCTCCTGAATCCACAACTCGGAACGACGCGCACCAACAAACCCTTCTTGAAGTGCATCCTTCGCGACGCAACCGGCGAAATGCCGAGTCGCATGTGGACCTTTGAAGAAGCGCAGTATCAGGAACTTGCGGATTGCGGCTTCGTCAGCGTGCGCGGAAATGTGCAGATCTATCAGGGCGTTGCGCAGCTCATTCTCGAAACCATCGAGCGAGCGGAAGTCACTCCGGATGACATTCGCGCGCTCCTTCCGTGCACCAAGCGTGACATCGACGAGATGTTTGCACGCGTGACGGAGCTCATGCGATCGCTCACGCATCCGGCGATGCGAGCGCTTGCTGAGCAGTATCTGATGGACGAGCGCTTGATGGCCGACTTCCGCCAAGCACCCGCGGCGGTTCAAGTCCATCATGCATGGATCGGCGGACTGCTTGAACATACGCTGAATCTGCTCGAACTCGCTGAGCGCGCGTTGCCGCTGTACCCAGGCCTCAACCGCGATCTTGTGCTCATGGGCTTGTTCCTGCATGATCTTGCGAAGACTGTGGAAATGGAGTGGGCTCGCGGATTTTCATCCACCGATGAGGGACAGCTCGTCGGGCACATCGTGCGCGGGGCAATCTGGGTTCAGGTGAAGGCCGCGCATGCCGCGCAGCGGACCAACGAGCGACTTCCGGGCGACACATTGCGCGTCCTGCAACACATTCTCTTGTCGCATCACGGACAATTGGAGCACGGCGCGGCCAAACTTCCCGCAACACCCGAGGCCGTGTTCGTGTCGCAACTTGACAACCTTGATGCACGCATGGGCATCGTGCTGCAAGCAGCACGACGCGATGTCGTGCAAGGCACCGGAGGCAACACATGGACCGAGCGCGTGTGGGCGATTGACACGAAGGTCTATCGACCTGATCCGCTTGCGTGATCCGAGAGCGGCATGGCGTTGCACATGGTCATTGGGAATGGCCATGTGCGATCGTGCGCGAATGCTCGCTCTTCTTCGTCCGCGAGGCGTTGGAGGGATAACGATTCGAGTTGCGTGAGGTGTGAGGCGTGTGCGCGCAGTGCTGCGTCGACTGCCGATTGCATACGGAGGTAGGCATCGCGTCGGGCGGATCTTTGTTCGCGCGGAATCGCTGCAATCTCTGCAAGAAGCGCCTGTTTCTGTGCGGAGAGCGGCGCGCCGAATGGGTCGAATCGGAACCGACGCAATTGTGCTTTCGTGATGCGGGGTGACTCGATGGCGAGGTTGGCCTGAAGCCCATCGATGAGTCTCGTGGCCGTGGCGACTGCGATGGGTGCCCGTGGGACATGGCCGCCCAACCACGCATCTAACCAATCATCGGTCGCGCGCTCATACACGGCGCCGCCGTTGCCGTGAACGAAGAGGTCGCACAGGGTGAGGCGCACGAGCGCTGTGAGTGTCATTGCGCGAGGTGCCGCGAGTGCGTCGTCCTCTCCGGTCCCCAGTGGTGCGCGGTCAGGTGAGTTTTGAAGGAGTCGCCAGAAGGGGAGTTCGGTACTCGTCAGGCGATGGATTCGCGTGTGTTCCAACGAAGCGTTGTAGCAGGCGCGTGCTCGCTGATCGAAGTGAGTTCGCATCGCGCGCGCGAAGGGGGTTCTGGCGATGCTTGTTGCGCTGATGGTTCGGAACGGTCGGTAGGGAGCGGGAAGGAGTTCATTTGCGGCGTGTGCCATTTGGAGCGCGAGATTTGGTTGCGTGGCGCATGCATTGACCGCGGACTCGATCCGCGAGAGGGCGTCCATGACTTGCGGAAGTACACGAGCGTTGTGTTCGAGTACGGCGTCTGGCATACGCACTCGAATCGGGGCGCGCAACGCATTCACGCCTCGGCCTCGTGGTGTGCGCTCAAGGCGCAAGCGCGCGAGCTTTCCCTCTATCTCTGCAGGAAAACTGATTTCCGAGGCATCGTTTCGGTCATGGTCGACGACGACATGGACGAGGACGCCCCCGAGCTTGCGCGCGAGAGCCGCGCCATAGGAGAACTTCTCCGCGATGCCTGCGTGCCAGATGCCTGCTTGGTGGCCCGTGACGATGATGGGAGCATCGGTTGGCAGGTCGAGGTGCGTACGCATCTCGCGTTGCCACTGCACCAGTGGTCGCGCGAACAGGATTGCATGAGCATCTCGCCGCGCAAAGGCGTGCGCGGCGAGTCGTGCGGCGCTGTCGATGTCAGGAAGGTGCGTGCACTTGTTCATCGACAACTTCGTCAAGGCGCTCCATGGCGCAGGCTGGAGGATTGCAAGGCCCGTTGCATCGTCAGGCGGTAGTGCGCGAGTCGTCTCGCACCATCATCGAGGCCATTGCCAAAGCGCCTTGCGAAGTCGGGATAAATGCGTCGGATGGGAAGTTCTTGAATGCGAAGGCGTGCCGACGCTGCGAGCACCCAGAATTGCATAGGGAACTCGTACCCACATGCGTCGAGGGCGAGATTCGCGACCGCTCGCGTGCGGTACGCCTTGAATCCGCAGAACGCGTCGGTGAGGCGAAGGTCGAGCGCCGCGTTGAGTTCCCGCGTGAGTGTCGCGTTGATTGCCTGGCGTTCGGCCGGCGCATCATCGTGTGCGTGCGAGTCGTCGAAGTATCGGGTTCCGCTGATGACATCAGCCTTGTCGGCGAGCGCGGCGCGGACGAACGCAACGAGTCGCGAAGGCTCATGTTGCTCATCGCAGTCGATTGAAATGCACCAATCGGCATCTCGCTCCCGTGCGAGGCGGAAGGTCTCCTGCATCGCGAAGCCGTAGCCGCGATTGCGCGGCTGACGAATCGTCTCGATCGGTAACTGTTTGAGGAGTTCGCTCGTTGCATCAGTTGAGTGATCGTCGAGCGCGAGCACCGCGAAGGAAAGGTCAGGGCGGCGCAAGGCCTCGGGAATCGCAGCAGCGTGCCGAAGAACCTCGCGCAGAACAGCAACCACTGTGCGAGCCTCATTGAACACGGGAACCGCGATCAAGATCCGAGTCACTTGACCGGAAGTCCCTTCGATCTCCAGAGCGATTTCAGCGCATCGGGCGCGATCGCGATGGTGACCGTGCCATCAAGGTCGACCCGCTTGAGACGGTGTCCTTGCGGGTCGAACACTTGCGTGAGTACGGAGTTGGTTCCCGCGATGCGCGATTCCAAAGTCCAGCCCTCCGCACTGCGCTTCCAAGTTTCTTTCCGCTGCGGAATACGAGACTCGCGCGGGTCAAATGCATAGTCTGCGAATTCGCCTTCGAAACTCCCATCGCGCGGAAGCAGTCTTCCCAGAAGCATGGTCTGCGCCTGCGAGAGATACGAAGGCGGAATTGGCCACACACTCGGTTCGCGCGTCGTGCCCTGGGAACTCGCGTTGATGACTTGCAATTCGGGTGCGGGATTGCCGGCGCTTTGTGCGCTGCGAATGCCGGTCTGCGCTTTGGAACGACTCGCGGCGCCTTGGCGTTCAGTGGATCGCACGCTCCACGACTCGCTCGATGAGTCCCACGCGAGCCAGTAACGACTTTGGACATCCACGGTGTGCTTTGCGTTCCCATCGACGATGGCGCGCGCGTCCACGATGACGAGCAATCCGACCTCGACGTCTTCGCCCGCGAAATGCTTCGCGTCGCGCGAGGGATCAATCGCGCCGCGCGGCCCTTCTTGGACGCGCGTACTCATGTACCCAATCTCGCGTTCTTCTCCATTCGCGAGAGGCTTGAAAACGCGGTAGAAACGCGTCTCATCGCTCACGAGCGCGCGCATGGCAACCGCATCCATTCGCTCAATCAGGCGCGCGCCTCGGGCGAGGAGTTCGAGTTTCTCAAAGGCGACATCACTGAGTGGGCGCACCACAGCCGTCTTGAAACTCGCAAGCAGCGCGGCCTCGTGTTTCGCGAAGGATGGTCCGTCCGCCAGAAGCGAGAAGACGAGGAACTGCTCTTCGCCGCGGGCGATGACAAACTGTCCAGCGATCCCATTGCCTCCGCCCTCAAGCGGGATCGAGAGGAGGAGGAGTCGGGTCTGCGGAGCGCCTCCGCCAGCGAATCCCTCAAGTGTCAGCGGCTCATCACGAAGGACGGTGAGGAGCGGGGTCGATTGCTTTGCGAGCGCGAGGTACTCGGCAACTTGGGACGCGGGCGTCGTTCCGGTGCGGGACGCCTCGAGTGCAGCAATCCGTAGTCGCCACGATGGATCGGTGCTCGAATCCGCGATCGAATAGCTCATGCCGGACGCGAGTGGTTCAGCGCGCATCACCGATCCGAGCGGCGGCGTGAAGCGCAGTCCCAACTCCGGCGCTTCGAAAGCGGGGGGCGCACCGACGACGGGGCCGGTCTGCGCAGGAGCTTGGGCGAGGCTCGGTTCGGCCAACCAAGACCAAGCGCACAGTATCGAAGCGAGGACGCAAATCAGTCTCGGGAAGGGCGGCATGGGTTGGTGATGGTAAGGGGCGTTCAAGCTAGGAATGGAGGAACTGATGGCAGATAACTTTTGGTTCTCGGTCGCAATCGGGTTTTTTGCTTCTCTCCGATTGCCGCCATGCGGTCGCGATCCTGTCCGAGGGCTCCGAAGTGTTGTCTCCTCCACAATCTATGAACGAGTCGGCTTGACATCAACGGCAGATTCACTATCCTTCTCGATTCCCCCCGACATGCGCAAGCACGCCGGAGGGTCTGTTCTCTGCATCCTGGCGCGCGCGCCGAAGTGCAGAAAACAGCTTCTTTTGCAGCTGAATTTGCACGATGGTCGTGTGAATCGCAACGGCGGTTTGTTGAAGGTTTCCCTAGCAGTTCGAACTGACTCGAACGGAGCATGATGATGACAGGCGGCAAGTTTCGAATCCGAATGGAAGCCTACGACCATCAAGCACTCGATGTGGCGGCACGCGAGATCGTTGACCATGCCAAGCGCACGGGAGCACGAGTCGCTGGTCCGATTCCGCTTCCGACCCGTCGCGAGATTTACACCGTCAATCGCAGCCCCTTCATTGATAAGAAGTCGCGCGAGCAGTTCGAGATCCGAACGCACAAGCGCGTCATTGATATTACGGAATGGAATCACCGCACGACCGATGCGCTTCAGCGCTTGGTCGTTCCCGCCGGTGTGTTCCTTCGCATCAAGGCGTAAGCCTTGGTGGAGGTTCGAGTCTGGTTTGCATTAGGTTGAAAAAATGCCAGGCCCGCAAGGGCATCGCCGCGGCAGTCAATGGAGCCGCGGCACACACGAGAGACAAGTCTTGGCCTCGCGCTGCGCGAGGCACCTGACCTCTGTCTGAAACAGTCCGCGCGCGTTGCAAATCGCAATTCGCATCGAGTACGAGTAGATCTTCATGACCGCGACCTCTCCCAAAGCAATCATCGGACGCAAGGTTGGAATGACCCGTTACTTCCTCGAAGGCGGCAAGAACATTCCAGTCACCGTCATCCAAGCCGGTCCGTGCGTCGTGACGCAGATCAAGACGATCGCGAACGACGGGTACGCGGCGGTGCAGTTGGGATTCGAAGATATCAAGGCACGGAACTCGACGATGGCCGTCATCGGTCACGATGTCAAAGCCGGCGCTGCTCCGAAGCGCATTCACAAAGAACTTCGTTGTGCGGACGACGCTGCCGCTGGCGCGTTTACTGTCGGCGCAACCGTCGATGCATCGATTCTTGATGGCGTTGCCTACGTCGATGTAATCGGCGTGAGCAAGGGTAAGGGCTTCCAAGGCGTGATGAAGAAGTACGGCTTCAAGGGCCTTACCGCGACGCACGGTACGGAGCGCAAGCATCGTTCGCCCGGATCGATCGGATCGCACGGTACGGACCGTGGTCACGGTGCGAAGATCAAGAAGGGCAAGCGCATGGCTGGCCAAATGGGTGATGCGCAAATCACCGTCCGCAGTCTTGATGTGATCAAGATTGACGCAGAGAACAACATTATTCTTGTCAAGGGTGCGATTCCTGGTGCGAACAACGGCGTGATCGTCGTCCGCGCAGCAACCCGCCTTTACAAGCGCAAGGCGAAGAAACTGTCCTAAGTATGCTCAAGATTTTGAAGCGCAGCGAGTGCTGCGCTTCTTGAGTATCTGCAAGAACCATCCTCAGGCGAACCAAGTTTGCCTGCGGAACCGAAGAGGCCGGAATGCACGGTCAGATTCCTGAAGACTGATTCAGGAACGAGACCCTGCAGCACGGAACCAGTCGGAACAGACATCCGGTGCGAACCAAGTTCGGAAGTTCCGGACTCACCGAGTCAAATCCTGCCCCACGCCACTCAACAACAGGCGCGGGGAGGAGGAGGCGGAAGCGGCGCAAGCCGCGGAAGGCGAAGCAATGATTCAACTGCCGATATTCGACAAAGCCGGCAAGCAAGTAGAGACTCTCTCGATCGACGAGCAATCGCTCGGCGGCGAGGTGAAGTTCGCGTTGCTCAAGCAGGCGTATGTCACAACGCACACCAACCAGCGACAAGGAAGCGCGCGCACGAAGTCGCGCGGCGACATCGCCGGTTCCACTCGCAAGCTCTACAAGCAAAAGGGACCCGGTAATGCGCGCGTCGGCGCGTCTCGTGTCCCGAACCGCAAGGGCGGCGGTGTGGCTTTCAAGAAGGATCGCACTCGCGAAGCCTTCCGAAGCGAGCTCCCTAAGAAGATGCGTCGCCTTGCGAACCGCAACGCGTTGCTCGCGAAGCTCGTCGATAGCGAAGTGAAGTGCTTCGTCGATCTCAACTTTGCGGCTCCAAAGACATCAGAGTTCGTGACACTGCTCGAAAAGGTCGGCGTGAACCGCACGACCTTGATCGCGCTTGATCGCGCCAACCGCAACGCGCAATTGTCGGCGCGCAACATCGAAGGTGTCGACACCTGCCGCGTCGATCAACTCAACGCCTTCGAAATGTTGAATCACCGCTTCTTGGTGCTCGACAAGGCCGCGTTGCTCTCGTTCCTCGATGAGTCGTGCTTCGCGCACTCGGAGTGTGGTCGTCAGGACAACACGAAGGACTGCGCCAAGAAGAGCGCGAAGGAGACCGCCTAATGCACGATCCAACCTACACACTCATTCGTCCGATCGTGACGGAGAAGGCGACCTGGGCGGCGGCGCATGGCAATCGCATCGCCTTTGAAGTGAGCAAGATCGCGAGCAAGTCGGACATCCGCCTTGCCGTCGAGACGCTCTTCAAGGTTCGTGTCTTGGGCGTCGCGACGCAAACGCGTCGGCTTCGCACTCGCGCGTACGCATACGGCAAGATCGAGGGGAAAACCTGGAAGCGGGCCCTCGTGAAAATCCACCCCGAGGACAAGCTCGAGCTCTTCTGAGCCCTCGAGAAACGGAGTACACACCATGGCAATTCGCGTATACAAGAAGGTCACCGCAGGACGCCGCAACGCGTCCGTGAATCTTCACTCTGAAACAACCGGGTCGAAGCCAGCGAAGTCGCTGCTCGTTCCGTTGCCCAAGCACGGCGGCCGCAATGTGCAGGGCAAGATCACGATTCTTGGTCGTGGCGGTGGCCACAAGCGCCGTTACCGCAAGATCGATTTCCGCCGTAACAAGGATGGCATGACGGCGACCGTCATGTCGATCGAGTACGACCCCAATCGCTCCTGCCACATCGCGTTGGTGAGGTACACCGACGGCGAAGTGCGCTACATCCTTGCCGCGAAGGGCATGAGTGCGGGCGTTGTCATTGAGAGCTCGAACGAAATGATCGAGCCGAAGGTCGGCAATTGCATGCTCATCCGCCACATTCCAACCGGCCTCGCCGTGCACAATGTGGAGATGGAGCCGAAGGCTGGCGGGCGTTTGTGTCGCTCTGCGGGCATGTCCGCACGACTCACCAACAAGGAAGGTCGTTGGGCAACCCTCGTGCTTCCATCAGGTGAAATTCGGCAAGTATCGATGGATTGCCGCGCCACCATTGGCGAAGTCGGCAACGCCGATCACGCGAATGTTGTGCTTGGGAAGGCCGGTCGAAATCGTTGGCTTGGTCGTCGTCCCACCACTCGTGGTGTTGCGATGTGCCACCATCAACACCCCCACGGTGGTGGTGAAGGCCGCTCAAAGGGCGGTCAAGAACCATCGAACTCCTCTGGTACGCAGGCAAAGGGTGGTCGTACCCGTCGATACGGCAAGTCGAGTGATGAGCGCATCATTCGTCGTCGTCGCAGCACGCGCTACGGACAACTCGTTCTCTGATTGATTTGAAGAAAGGCCGCATACATGAGCCGTTCCACCAAAAAAGGTCCCTTCGTCGACGAGAAGCTCTTCCGCAAGGCAGAGAAGGTGCTCGCATTGCCACGACGGGTTCCGATCAAGACCTATTCACGCACCTGCACGATCGTTCCCGAGTTCGTTGGCCTTACCTTCCAAGTGCATAACGGGAAGACCTTCGTCGATGTGTTCTGCACAGAAGACATGGTTGGCCACAAGCTCGGTGAATTCTCGTTCTCGACCACTTTCCGTGGTCACACCAACAAGAAGGAGGATGTTGCTTCCTAAGCAGTAGGACAACACAAACCCCCTATGGCACGCACGATCAAAGAAAACATCAACGCTGGAAAGCCAGTCGCCGAGAAGGGCTTCAACGCCTGTCATCGCTTCGCGCGCATCGCGCCGCGGAAGATTCGCCTTGTCGCGGATCTGATTCGCGGCATGCGAGTCGACGAAGCACTCACCACGCTTCAGTTCGAGAAGAAGCGCGGCGCGGCGTTCATCATCTATGTCCTCAAGAGCGCGATTGCGAACGCTGAGGAAAAGAACGCAGACGCGAGCAAGCTCGTCGTGAGCGAGTCGCGCATCGACGAGGGTCCGACGATCAAGCGGTTCCAACCGAAGGATCGCGGTCGAGCATTCAACATCTTCAAGCGCACCTGCCACATTCATGTCGCTGTCGCCGAACGCTGAGTAATTACTATGGGACAAAAAGTCCAACCCTTTGGTTTCCGCGTCGGAGTCACTGAGGCTCACCGCTCTCGTTGGTTTGCCCCGAAGGCTCTCTTCGGTTCGCTCCTTGTTGAGGACTACAAGCTCCGCAAGTATGTGGACAAGCGCCTCAACAAGACGCCACCGTACGCAGCGGTTTCGGACATCCTCATCGAGCGCACGCGCGATGAACTTACCGTCATTCTCAAGACCTCGCGACCTGGTCAGGTCGTGGGTGTGAAGGGCGGCGAGGTTGAAAAACTCACGCAGGATCTCCAGTTGCTCACGGGCCGCAAGGTCGCGATCAAGATTATCGAGATCAAGAACCCCGATGCCGATGCCAAGCTCATTGGCGAGGTGATTGCAGAGCAGCTGAAGAAGCGCGCAAACTTCCGCCGCGTCCTCAAGCAGCGCGCGGAAGTCGCGATGCAGAACGGCGCAAAGGGCATTCGCATTCTGCTGTCGGGTCGCCTCGGTGGCGCGGAAATGAGCCGCACGCTCAACACCCGCCTCGGATCGATTCCGCTTTCGACACTCCAAGCGAATGTCGACTTTGCGCTGTCCGTCAGTCACACCACTTACGGCGCCATCGGCGTGAAGGTCTGGGTCTTCAAGGGACTCTTCACCGAGCACGACGAGGATCAGACCGCCTCGAGCGCAGCGGGCGGTCGCGCCCGTGCACGCGGTCGTCGCTGATCCAAGCGTTGGAATGTTTGCAAGTCTTAGTAGTCCAGTCCACAGTTCTGAACCCCAGTTTCCCGGAGACGACCGATGTCAGGCCTGATGCCAAAACGCGTCAAGTTTCGAAAGCAGCAACGCGGCAAGCTCAACGGCTGTGCAACGCGAGGCAACTATGTTGCGTACGGCGACTATGGTCTGCAAACGCTCGAGCCGCACTGGCTCACTGCGCGACAGATCGAAGCCGGTCGTATCGCGGCGCAGCACTTCCTCCGTCGTCAGGGCAAGATTTACATTCGCGTCTTCCCAGACAAGCCAATCTCCAAGAAGCCGCTCGAAACCCGCATGGGTAAGGGAAAGGCGGATGTGGATTACTGGGCGGCACGCATCAAGCCAGGCACGATGTTGTTTGAGGTCGCGGGCGTTCCCGAGGATCTCGCCAAGCAGGCACTCGCGCGCATCGCCTACAAGATGCCCATTCGCTGCCGGTTCGTTGGGCGCCGCCTCGCCGTGTGATTCCGTCTGAGTGTCGATGTTAGGAGCACTGATACCTATGAAAGCTAAGGCAATCCATTCGATGAACAACGAAGACCTCGCGATTGAGGCGACAAGCCTCCGTCGGCGACTCTTCGACCTTCGTCGTCAAAGCGTGAGCGAGAAAGTCGCTGACAACTCCCAATTCAAGAAGACGCGCAAGGACATCGCACGAGTCTTGACCGAGACCAAAGCACGCGCAACCGCAGCGTCGAAGGAGACGAGCAAGTGAGCCATACCGCTGAGATTGTCACGAACGAGAATTCGCCGCGCCGCATTGGCGTTGTCGAGAGCGATGCACGCAACAAGACCCGCACGGTTGTGATTCCGTATGTGTCGCGGCATATCAAGTACGGCAAGTACATCAAGAAGAAGACAGTGCTCCATGTCCATGACGAGCACAACGAGTCGCACCTCGGTGATCGCGTGGAAGTGGCGGAGTGCCGCCCGCTTTCGCGCACGAAGCACTGGGTCTTGGTCCGCATCGTGGAGAAGGCGCCAGAAGGCGCGCATCTCTTGCTCAAGGAAGCCGCTGCTCGCTGATTCACGCGTCCGAAGTTACTCCCGACATGCATCGATTCGTTTGATGCGCAAGACAGTGTTCGATAGGTAGGACTAATCATGATCCAGAAGGAATCCAGACTCGAAGTCGCAGACAACTCCGGCGCGAAAGAAGCGATGGTGATCGGCGTCCTCGGTTCTTCAACGGCGTCGGGCAAGTTCAGCCGCCTCACCATGGGCATCGGCGACCGGATCGTCGTGAGCATCAAGAAGGCGCTACCCAACGGTGAAGTCAAGGCTGGCGATAAAGCGCAGGCCATCATCGTTCGTTGCAAGTCTCCTACTCGCCGCGAAGACGGTTCGTATGTTCGATTCGACTCGAACGCATGCGTCCTCGTCGACGAGGAAGGCAACCCGAAGGGCACGCGCATTTTCGGTGCCGTCGCCCGCGAGTTGCGCGAGCGGAACTTCATGAAAATTGTGTCGCTCGCGACGGAGGTCATCTGATATGCCAAACCATGTGAAAAAGGGCGATGTTGTCATCGTCACCAAGGGCGCTTCCAAGGGCGTCGTCGGCGAAGTCCTCCGCATTGAAGCGGACAGCGATCGAGTTGTCGTGAAGGGCGCGAACATCCGCACCTTCCACCTCAAGCGCACGCAAACTCGTCCGCAAGGCACCATCCTCAAGCAGGAAGCACCGCTGCATCGCAGCAATGTTTCACCCGCGGTGGACGGCAAGGCATCGCGCGTTCGCTTTCCAACGAAGGCAGACGGTTCGAAGGTTCGAGTTGCTGTGAAGGGGGGCAAGCAATTGTCCGTGCTTCATGGCCCCCGCAAGACTGTGAAGTCCGCAAAGTCAGCCTGAGCGCAGGCGCGACGCAAGCAAGCTCGCTCGCGCAAGGTGCACTAAGGAATCCAGACCATGTCCGCTACAACAAAGACCAACCCCCGCCTCAAGCAACTCTACAAGGACGCAATCATCGCGAAGACGATGGCTGAGTTCAAGCTCGAGAACGCGCACCAAGTGCCGGTGCTGAAGAAGATCGTCGTGAACGCCGGTCTCGGCAAGTATCTCGACAATCAGAAGCTCAAGCCGGAAGTGCGCGATCAGTTCCTCTCGAACTTTGCCACCATCACCGGCCAGCGCGCCATTCTCATCAAGGCCCGCAAGGCCGTTGCGAACTTCAAGGTTCGTGAGGGCAATCCGAGTGCCGTGATGGTGACCATGCGCCGCGAGCGAATGTGGAACTTCCTCGATCGCCTTATCAATCTCGCGATTCCTCGTATCAAGGATTTCCGAGGCGTGAAAGAGACGGCGTTCGATGCAGGTGGCTCCTACTCCCTCGGCTTGACCGAGCAAGCGGTGTGGCCAGAAATCAGCATGGTGAACTCGACGATCACGCACGGCATGCACATCACCATGGTCTTTGAGAATTCGAATCCGAAGATGAGCCGCTTCGTGCTTGGCGAAATGGGCATGCCATTCGTCCTTCCCGAAGAGAAGAAGAGCAAGAAGTAAACCAACCAACCTCGCGACGAACAACTCGCGAAGCCCACGACTGCAACGAACGAATAGGAAGCACCCACTCATGGCAAGCAAGCGAACCTTCAACCGCATGAAGCGAACGCCGAAATTCTCGACACGCAAGGAGGTCCGCTGCGAGCTGACCGGCCGAAAGCGTGGCGTGTACCGAAAATTCCGCATGAGCCGAATCATGCTCCGCGAGCTCGCGCTCAAGGGAATGATTCCCGGAATGCGGAAGGCCAGTTGGTGATTGAAGGCCGTCCGCGTAAGCGGAGGGGCGGCGCGCGATCCACTCGATCGTGCAGCGTCCACGGCCAGTCTGAGAGTTGCAGCGAGTCTGAAAATTGAAGTTTGAATGCTGAAGAATGTTGTTGAGACTGCAGTTGAGTGTGGCTGGCAAGTGCCAATCACTCTAGACCACGAAGGAACGATCCATGTCCATCCAAGACCTGACCTCTGACATGCTCACCCGGATTCGCAACGCACTGCGGAATCGCGAGAAGTCTGTCGTCACGCTTTCCAACAAGCTGAACCGCGGCGTCGCCTCTGTGTTGAAGGAGGAGGGGTTCATCTCCGACTTCGAACTCGTCGCCGATGGCCACCAGGGCATCATTCGAATTCATCTGAAGTATGGCTCGCGCGGCGAGCAACTCATCAGCGGCATCGAGCGCGTCTCGAAGTCCGGTCGCCGCGTGTACTCCGCATTCGGCGCTCTGCCTCGGCCACACGAAGGCCTTGGTATGTCCATCGTTTCGACGAGCCAAGGCGTGATGAGCGATCGCAAGGCACGCGAAATGAAGGTTGGCGGCGAAGTCGTCGCGCTTGTGTTCTAAGCAGTTTTTCTGAAGTGTTGGTTTGCAAGTTTCTCTCCCGTTTGATCCCCAGCAGGAATACCCCATGTCCCGCATTGGAAAGCAGTCCATCCCAGTTCCCTCCGGCGTCAAGGTTGCCATCGCAGCCGCGACTCGCGAGGTCTCTGTCACCGGTCCGAAGGGCACGCTGAAATTCGTCGCTCGTCCTGAGATCACGGTCGCCTACGACGATGCCAAGAAAGAAGTCGTGTGTGGCGTCGATGACTTCAGCAAGGTCGACATCGGCGGTCGGCGCGCCTTCTGGGGCACCACGCGCTCCACGATCAACAACATGATCGAAGGCGTGACGAAGGGCTACGAGCGAAAGCTCGAAGTGAACGGCGTGGGCTACACAGCCAAGCTGCAAGGGAAAAACCTTGTGCTCAATGTGGGCTTCTGCCACCCGATCATCATGGCGATTCCCGCCGGCGTGACCGTCGTCATTGAGGCAAACCTTGTGACCATCACCGGCTCTGACAAGCAGGCCGTCGGTGGATTCGCGGCGCAGGTTCGTATGCAGCGCAAGCCCGAGCCCTACAACGGCAAGGGTGTGAAGTACCAAGAAGAAACCATTACCCGTAAGCAAGGAAAGGCCTTCGGCGCGTAATCCTCCGCTCACGCGGTGAACGAGTACCCAAGGCATTTCACTAATTCACAGGAACGAACATGAATCCGACAGCATCCAAGCGATTGAAGCGAAGCCGCCGCAAGTCCGGCATCCGAAAGACGCTCCTCGGCTCCCCAAGCCGCCCGCGCCTCACGGTCTTCCGTTCGCTCAGCCACATCTATGTGCAAGTCATTGACGACTTGTCTGGTCACACCATCGCGTCGGCATCGACTCGCGATAAGGGTTTCGTGTCCACCGGCAACAAGTCGAGCGAAGCGACATCGGTCGGCAAGGCGATTGCCGAGCGAGCCATGGCGAAGGGCGTCACCGCCATCGTCTTTGACCGCAACGGTTTCCGATTTCACGGTCGCGTGAAAGCGGTGGCCGAGGGCGCACGCGCAAGTGGATTGCAGTTCTGATTCATTGAGTTTCTAGACCTTTTCCTTCGAGCTTCTCGCAAGCAACTTCCCGCAGACAGGCGATTCAAACATGGCTGAGATCATCGACGAAACAAGTAACATCGAATCGACCACGGTTGGCGTCTATCGCACCAGCGCCACGGTGGCTGGCGGTCGTCGCTTTAGCTTTGCCGCGCTCGTTGTGGTCGGCAATCGTAGTGGCCGTGTGGGCATTGGCTACGCGAAGAGTACGCAAGTCCCACAGAGCATCGAGAAGGCGCAGAAGGAAGGCCGTCGCAAGATGCGCGCGTTCCCAATGCAGGGCAAGACCATTCCGCACACAGCGGAAGGACGATTCGGCGCAACCACCGTTCGCTTGATTCCCGCCGCGCCTGGTACGGGCGTCAAGGCTGGCGCATCCGTTCGCGCAGTCCTAGAAATGTTTGGAATTCAAGATTGCCTTTCGAAGGTGTACGGCTCCTCGAACGGAAAGAACGCAGTGAAGGCGACCTTTGACGCGCTCGAAAAACTTCGTTCACGCGAGACAGTCGAACTTCTGCGCGGGCACTCGATTCAAGCGACCGCCGTTGAAACTGCGATTCGTCGCGGCGCGGCGTTCATGGTTTCTTCTCGATCCGCAGAGAAGATGGCCGCTCCACAGAACACTGTTGATGACGGTCGTAGCAAGGGGCGTGGGCCTCGTGGTGGCGGTGGCGGACGTGGTGGCAGTGGTGGCGGAGGACGCCGTGGACGTGATGACGCGCCTGCGGGGACCGGCGCGCCCGCCGCGTGATGAGGCGCGACTGCCGCGCGGATGCAGTGTTGAGAGTTGAGTGTTTCTCGTAAGTCCTATTTGCAAGCCAGTTCTCCGGAGTTCTTCCGGAGTGAAAGACGGAGCAGAACAGCCATGATGATCCATGACATCACCGCCAAGGCGGGAGCAAACAAGAAGCGCAAGCGCGTTGGTCGCGGTGAGGGCTCCGGTATCGGCGGCACCTCAACGCGCGGACACAACGGTGCAAAGAGCCGCGCTGGTTGGACGAGCCGCCCTTCTTACGAAGGCGGTCAGACGCCGTTTGCGCGTCGCTTTCCGAAGCGTGGCTTCAAGAACACGGGCTTCCGTACGGATTATCACGTTGTCAATGTCAGCCAGGTCGCAGAAGTTGTGGAGGCGGGCACGACCGTCGACCTCGCCCTCTGCGTCAAGCTCGGCCTCGTCAAGAATTCTCGGCTCCCTCTGAAGGTGCTCGGTCATGGGGACATCGCGAAGAAGTTGAACTTCGTCGCGGCGAAATTCAGTGACTCCGCCAAGTCCAAGATTGAAGCAGCAGGTGGCGCGGCCACGCTCGTCGCTGCGAAGTGATCCTGGCCGTTGACTGCCGACTGTTTGCTGACGCGCATGTGAGCTAATGCCTGAGCCTCCGTCTCTGAGATCTCGACAAGCATGATTCAAGCCTTCGCGAACATCTTCAAGATTCCAGACTTGCGTCGTCGCGTCTTCTTCACGCTGGCGATGCTCGCGATTTATCGCGTGGGTTTTTGGATTCCACTTCTGGGCGTTGATCAGCAACAACTGCACGACGCCGCACAGAAGGCGACGCAAGGGGAGACGAGCGGATTCGGCCGCATCCTCGAGTACGCGTCGATCTTTTCCGGCGGAAGTCTGCAGCAGTCCACGATCTTCGGCCTCGGCATCATGCCGTACATCACGGCTGGCATCATCTTCCAGCTACTCACAACCGTCTTGCCGATGTTCCAAGAGCTTCGCAAGGAAGGCGCGAGTGGCCAGCAGAAGATCATGGAGTGGACGAGGTATGCGACCGTGGGTCTCTGCATCCTGCAGGGATACATGTGGCTGCAGTATCTCGTGACGTCAAATCTTGTGCAGCCTCAGTACCTAGAGACGACTGCAGGACTGTTCAACTTCTACCTCGCAGGTGTTGTGGCGCTGACGGCGGGTAGTTTGTTCTTGATGTGGCTTGGCGAGCAGATCGACAAGCATGGCATCGGCAATGGTGTGTCCTTGATTCTGACCGCGGGCATTCTCGCTCGCATGCCCAGCGCGATCGAATGGGTGGTGACGAGCTTTGATCCATCGATTCAAAGTAGTGAAGCTGGCAAGCTCGGTCCCATCGGCTTGCTTCTCCTCATTGGTGGGTTCCTCTTCGTCGTCGCGGGTGCCGTGGTGATTACGGTGGCGCAACGCCGAATTCTGATCCAACAAGCGAAGCACACGCGCGGTCGCAAGGTGTTCGGCGGTCAACGGCACTACCTTCCGTTGCGCCTCAATCACGCGGGCGTGATGCCGATTGTGTTCGCGAGTTCATTGATGGTGTTCCCGTCGTGGGTCTTCGGTCTCCTCGCGGATTCCGCGCGAAGCTCAGGCGAAATGAACTGGTGGAGCTCGACGACGAGCTTCCTTTCATCGAACTTCGAGAACAGCGGATATCTCTATGTGCTGTGCGAGATCGGCATGATCTTCTTCTTCAGCTACTTCTGGACGACCGTTCAGTTTTCGCCGGATGAGATGGCCAAGCAGTTGAAGCAGCACGGCAGTTTCATTCCCGGCATCCGCCCGGGACCCTACACCGCCGAGTATCTCGAACAAGTGATGGAACGCATCACCTATGTCGGGGGTGGATTCTTGGCCGCGATCGCCATCATCCCGACCGTCGTTTCGTCGCAGATGGGTATTCCGTTCAATGTCAGTCAGTTCCTCGGCGGGACTGGGCTGCTCATCGTGGTGAGTGTTGGACTCGATCTGATTCAACGGATTGAGGCGAACCTCCTTATGCGTAACTATTCCGGTTTCCTTTCCAAGGGCATTGGGGATCGCGCGCCGCGCGTCCGCAGTGCTAAGGGGTGACCGTTCCCGTCAAGTTTGCATGCTGTATGTGGTTTGAGCGCACTGTGCGCACTCGTTGAAGAAGGCTCAATGGCCAAAGAAGACAAGATCACCCTTGACGCTGAAGTCACCGAAGCGCTTCCTGACGCGAAGTTTCGGGTGCGCCTTCAGAATGACCAAGAAATCTTGGCGTATGTCAGCGGCAAGATGAGAAAGTTCTTTATCCGAATCCTGCCTGGCGACCGTGTCACGATTGAAATGAGCCCATACGACATGACCAAGGGCCGGATCATTTACCGGTTCTAACATCAGCGCCTGTGACTGTTTTCGCTCCTACTGTCTTGATCCTGAAGTTTCCGAAGTCCCCAGTTTGCACAGCAAGAGGCCCACTATGAAGGTTCGCTCGAGCATCAAGCGCCGCACCCAAGACTGCCAGATCGTTGTCCGCAAGGGCAAGCGGTTTGTCATCAACAAGAAGAATCCACGACTGAAGCAACGACAAGGTTGAACCCCCAGCTAGACGGGACTGCATCAGGTTGGTGCAAGCCCGAACACGCTTCTGCACACTAGATTCAAACGCCCGCAATCCAGTTCGCGCGGGCTTGCTAAGAAGAAGGACTCACAACTATGCCTCGTATCGCCGGCATCGACATCCCCGAGAAGAAGAAGATTGCATTCTCGCTCCCATACATCCACGGGATCGGGCGCAAGACGGCGCTCGACATTCTCAACAAGGTGGGCATCGATCCCGATCGACGCACGAACGATCTCAAGGAAGCTGAGGTCGCGGCGATCACCGCGGTCATTGATACCGAATTCATCGTCGAGGGTGCGCTGCGTCGTCAAATGGCGCAGGACATTCAACGACTCAAGGACATCAAGTGCTGGCGCGGTGATCGTCATCGTCGCAGTCTCCCCGTTCACGGTCAGCGCACGCGTTCGAACTCGCGCACCCGTAAGGGTCGCAAGAAGACCGTCGCTGGTAAGAAGGGCGTGAAGGGCTAAGCACTAGCCGCCACGCACCACTGCGAGGCAGTCATTCGCGACCGCCGGTG
>SXUJ01000117.1 GCA_005790565.1 Planctomycetia bacterium | reverse complement strand
TCATTCCCGCGTTGGTGAACAGCAGTGTCGGGTCATCGTGCGGCACCACGGCGCTTGAGGGCGCGAAGGTGTGTGCGGCTTTGGCGACAAAGAAATCAATGAACGCTTGGCGAATGGCGACGGCGGTGGACGGGCGCATGGGGAGGCAAGAGTACGCCCTCGCATCCTCGGTGTACGCTTGCGGTATGCACCACCCCTCGCAATCCGATACCACGCGTCTTGTGCGTCGGCCGTTTGTCGGGGGAAACTGGAAGATGAACACCGACTGCGCGCGAGCCGCCGAGTTGGCTGACGATGTGGCGAACGGAGGTTCCAGACATGCGCCAACCGTGGATGTCGCCATCTTTCCGCCGTTTCCCTACTTGCACGCGACAGTCCACGCGGTCGGCCACCGTGCAATCCTTGTCGGCGGGCAGGATCTGAGTGCGCATGCGCAAGGGGCGTACACCGGTCAAACGAGTGGGGCGATGCTTGTTGATCTCGGCTGCCGGACCGTGCTTATCGGGCATTCAGAACGGCGGCATGGGCTGGGTGAACTCGATGGACTCCTCAACGCAAAGTTGACTCGCGCCATTGAAAACGGCTTGATTCCAGTCCTCTGCGTCGGGGAGTCTCGCGCGCAACGGCGGGAGGGCCGTGCGTGCGAAGTGCTAAGGGAGCAGGTGCAAGGCTGCCTGTCCGGCATTTCCGCAGAGCAAGCGCGTGCATTGGTGGTCGCTTATGAGCCAGTTTGGGCGATTGGAACCGGCGACGCCGCGACAGTCCAGGATGTCATCCAAGCGCATCGGAGCATTCGGGAAGTGCTCGCTGACCTGTATAGTGCTCCGTTCGCTCAATCGATCCGTGTGATTTACGGCGGCTCGGTGAATGCGAACAACGCAGCCGAACTCTTCGCGTGCGAAGAGGTCGACGGTGGGCTCATCGGTGGGGCGTCGCTCAAGAGCGACGACTTCCTCGCGATTGTGAACGCCCTGTGCTCCTAGCGTCAGCGGCAGCGAACTAGTCCGAGTGTCATTTGAGGTTTTCATGAACGCCCTGTATTCCGTTTTCACCGTCCTCTTCATCCTCGTGTCTGCCGCGCTGGTGCTCATCATTCTGGTGCAGCGCCCTCAAGGTGGCGGCCTCGCGGGTGCGTTCGGCGGCGCAGGCGGTGGTGGAACAGACACTGCATTCGGTGGACGAACGGGCGACGCACTCACGGTTGCAACGATTGCCGCGTTCGTGGTTTACCTTCTGCTCGCCATCGGTCTGAACATCACGAGCAATGTGATGCGCAACACGCCCGCGCCTACTCCCGACGCGGCAACCGCAACGGACTCGGTCCCGGTGACTCCGGCGACTGACACAGCGGTGCCGGTCGCGCCAGTGACGGACGCGCCAGCGACACCTACTCCAGTGACGGACGCGCCAGTAGCGATCCCACCAATCGAAACTCCGGCACCGGTTGACGCGCCAGCCGCGCCTTGATGGAAGAGACCGCACTCTGCAAAGGATTGCAAGGGCTTCACGATGATTCGATCGATGACCGGTTTCGGAGCAGCAGCGGCCGAAGCCGAAGGTTGTCGTTTCTCCGTGGAAGTGAAGTCTGTCAACAACCGTTTCTTTAAGTGCGGCGTTCGCCTTCCGGAAGAACTCTCGGCGCTCGAGGCAGAGATCGAAGCACTGGTTGCCAAACGACTCTCGCGCGGAAGCGTCTCCGTCGTCGTGCGGTTTGTGCCCGGTGGGCGAGTGGCAGGAGTGGAGATCAATCCCGAAGCCGTTCGTGCATTGCTTTCACAACTCATGGATGCGTTGCCGGTCGAACTTCGAGACCGCGCGACGGTCGATCTCGCATCCCTCCTCGCCGCGCCGGGCATCGCGCACTCACAGGGCGGCGAAGCGTTACTCGCACTGGCGCGTCCAGTGTTGCTCGGCCTCGTTGATGAAGCGGTCGCTGCTGCGCTTGTGGCGAAAGCGCGTGAGGGTGCGGAACTCTCGAAGGAACTTGTTCGTTACGGCGAAGTGATCGCGACCGCACTTGATGCCGTGCGCGCGCTGTCGCCCGCGTCGGTCAAGGCGTATGAGGATCGTCTGCGCACCCGCATGATTGCGTTACTCGCGGAGGCGGGCGCGAAGGTCGACGAGGGAGCGATCCTGCGCGAAGTGGCGGTCTTTGCGGAGAGAAGTGACATCGCAGAGGAGATCACGAGACTGAGTGGTCACCTCGCGCAGTACACGCAAGTGATCGCTCCCTCGCACATTGAGGCTGCGGGTCGGACGCTCGACTTTCTCGCGCAGGAGATGTTGCGCGAAGCGAACACGATCGCGAGCAAGTCGCAGGAAGTCGAGATCGCGCGGCGCGTTGTCGAAATGAAGACGGCCATTGACCGGATCAAAGAGCAGAGTCAGAACGCCGAATGAAAGGCTCGTGATGGGTGGACCCGCCGACGAACATGGTGATCGAGGCGCCCAATGGGATCGATTTCAATCAAAGGAGATTGCGAAAGTGCTTTCGCACTTCGACCTCGGCGTGATTGAGACGATTCGCGAGTACCACCGTGGATCTCGACGCGCGCCGAAGCTGCGTATTCGATCTGATCAGGGCGAGTTCCTCCTGAAGCGCAGATCGACCGAACGTGATTCGGTGGAGCGAGTGCGATTCTGCCAGTCGATTCAGCAGCATGTTGGCTCATGTGGGATCAGCATCGCGGAGTTGATTCCAACGCGGAACACCGGACAAACACTCCTGGAACTTGACGGTCGCCGCTATGAACTGTTTCGCTTCGTTGAAGGGGTTCGTTTCTCGCGGTCGGAGGGTCATGCTCGCGAAGCAGGAACGGTGCTCGCGCAGTTACACACGGCGCTTCTCACCTGCCGTGCAGTCGGGCAGATGCCCGATGCTCGAGTGCATCACAATCGGCACGCGCACGCGGCCATCGCGCGAATCCCCGACGCGGTGCTGTACGCGAATCCAGAGTGCGATCGTACGATGTTAGGAGAGGCACTTGAACGAGTGCGAGCCCGACTTGAGATGGCAGAGTCGAAGGCGACCAAGTATGGGTACGACGCATTGGCGCAGCAGCCGATCCACGGAGACTGGCATCCGGGGAACACGATCTTTCGGGAAACCGGGGGCATCACCGTCATTGACTTCGATAGCGCGCGGCAAGAGCCGCGCGCGGCTGACATCGCGAATGGCCTCGTGCAGTTTTCGCTGCGGAGTCGCGCAGCGGCCGATCCCCTCGAGTGGCCGGTGGGGCTCGATCCAGCAAGAATGCAGGCGTTCATACGCGGCTACCACGAGCACACCAAGATTAGCGCGGAGGAGGCAACGATTCTTCCGTGGCTGATGATCGAAGCGATCGCGGCGGAGGCGACGGTCCCGATTGCTCGCGAGGGAAGTTTCGCGGGTGTCGCGGCGGAGCGCGTGCTCACGGCCGTGGCGAACATGCTTGACTGGATCGGGGATCGATCGCGCGCGATTACGACGCTCTAGCACTCTCGCATCGCGGTCGATTGGTGACAGGCGTTTTCCGATCGTACACTTGGAGTATGCGTTCTGACCTCGCGACATCTTCGCGGCAACTCTTCGCGCTCACGGTCTTGCTTGTGTCGCCGATGGTCGGTGCGCAAGTGCCTGCAGGACTTCCGAGCATCAGACCAGGGCAGGGTGCTGGCATCGGGCAACCTCTTCCGAGAAAACCCAGCGCGACTGGCGGCATCGTGATTGGCGGACCAGTTGCGACTCCGCCCCTTCCGACGGATGTGGAACTGAATGCGGTGGTCGTCGATCCATGGCTTCTTGCGATGGTGGACCAACTCGCGTCGTCGTCCTTTGAAGTGAGATCTCGGGCAAGTGAGGAGCTCCTCAAGCGCCACGCGGATCAGCGGCAACTCATGGCGCTTCTCGCGCGGCCCAACCTCGATCGAGAGGCGCGCGCACGGCTGATTTCAGCATTGCAGCAACGCATTCTGCGGGCGCCGCGCGGCGCACTCGGCGTGCGCATGGAGTCCATGCGGGACGACCTTGGGGTTCGAGTCACAGGACTGGTTCCTGGAATGCCTGGGGAAAAAGCGCTTCGACTCGACGACATCGTGTATGCGATTGATGGTGAGGCGGTGGCAGTGCGTGAAGACCTCATTCGCATTGTGCAGTCGAAAGAGCCTGGGACGGTGGTGACAGTTTCGCTCTATCGGCAGCAGCGGGATGCGAAGGGGAAGGGGATCTTTGATGCGAAGGATGCGCCAATCCATGATCGGCACGAGTTCGACATCGCGCTCGCAAGCACGGAAACGCTTGAAGTGAAGGGTGGACCAGAGCCAGCCAACCTGTTGCCAAGTCCGATTTCACTCGAACGCGAAGCACTCGCCACTGCGGTCGCAGAGCGTTTCGCGGAGAAGGCGCGTGTTCTCGAAGCGCCCGCGCGCGTCGAGGCTGAGCAGAAGGCGCGAGCGCTTGATGCGCATCCAGTCGTGCGTGAAGCGCTCGCGAGTCTCGAGCTTCTGCGCAAGGTCGGAGGCGCAGACGACGCGACGATGAAGCTTCTCCTGATAGAGGCGACAAAACTGCGTCAGCAGGCCGAGAGCGATGGGCTCAGTGATGCTTCGCGGGCGCACCTGCGCGCACTCGCCGAGCGGGTCGACGGCATCGTGCTCGAAATCAGTCGACTTCCCTAGGCGGCGAATCTTGAGCGCGGTCGTTTGAGCGCTTGCAACGGAGAATCTGCGCCAAGCCGCAGATTCCTCACTCGCAGCCTGAGTGAAGCTCAGGAAGCGAGCGGATTGCGGAAGTGCTTGTTCTGGACGGGCACGACGAGTTCGAGCACATGCTGGAGCACTTCCGATGGTGAGCCCATTGCGTTGACTTCGCGAATGATTTCCTTCGGGTAGCAGTCCAGGACGGGCTTCGTTTCTTGGTCATAGACCTCGAACCGTTTGCGAATGACCTTCTCGTCGGCGTCGTCGATTCGGTTCTCTTTGAGCGCGCGCCGGCGCATGCGCTCGACCATCGCTTCGATGTCGGGGCACACAAGGTGAAGCACTTCGAGGACATCGAGGTGTTTCTCGAGGTGCTTGGCTTGGTTCACATTGCGAGGGATGCCGTCGAGCACGAGGATGTCGACATGTGGCTTGTACAAACTGAGCACAGTTTGCGCGTGCATGTTCTGTCGCCACATCTCGATTGTCAGTTCATCGGGAACCAACTCGCCGCGCGAGGAGTAGGCGAGAAACTGCTTGCCAAGGTCGCTCGACATATCAAGCGAGCGAAAGACATCACCGCAGGCGAGGTGGAAGAATCCCGGCACCTTCCCGAGGATCTTGCCTTGGGTGCCTTTGCCGGCACCAGGCGCGCCGAAGAGAAGGATGGTCTTGAAGCGGCGTGGCATGGGTGGTCCCTTGTGGCGAGGAGTGGGATCGCGCGATCCCAGAGGAAGTGCAGACTGAGATTGCGCAGAATGCGCAGCACAGGACTTCCCACCGCATCGTCCTTCGGGGGAATGGCGCGGAGTATCACGAAAGTTCAAGGGTTTGGGAAGAGAATCGTGAGGGGAATCTCGCGAAAATGTCCGCCCCGATTTGGCGATTGGGAGGCGTTTCGGCAGACGGCACTACACTCGCCGCTTCTCATGTTTGATCGTCCGTTCGGAAACTGTTATGGCTCGAACCGCCACTCGCTCCTCCACCCGCTCCACGCCGCTAATGCATGATTCGCGATTGAGCATCACCGGTCGGGAGTGGCGAACATGGGGCGGGCGCGAGGTAAGCGCACTCGGTGGAAAAGAGCCGCTGGAAGCGTTTCTTGAGGTTCGAGGAGTCATCGACGCGAGCGATCCCGCAAAGCGGGAGGGGTTCCTAAGACCATCGCTGGCCGCCCTGCAGCACCCGCGTGATCTCATTGACGCCGAGAAGGCAGCGGGGCGGATTCTCGCGGCAATCGAGCGCAACGAGCACATTGTTGTGTACGGTGATTACGATGTGGATGGCATAACCGCAACGGCCATTCTCTGGCACATGTTGCGCGAGCTCCGAGACTTGATGAAAAAGAGCGGGGAGATCACGACCTATGTGCCGCACCGAATTGAAGAGGGGTACGGGCTCAATGCAGACGCACTCACGGGTTTGCGGGATCGTGGCGCGAAACTCATCGTGACGGTTGATTGCGGCGTGAGCGCGATCGATCCTGCGGCGCACGCGAAGAGCATCGCGCTCGATCTCATCATCACTGACCATCACCCCTGCCGTTTGGACGGTCAACTGCCAGACGCACTAGCCGTGGTTCATCCGCAGATCCCCGGCTCAACGCATCGATTCAAGGAACTTTGTGGCGCGAGCGTTGCATGGAAGTTCGCGTGGATGATCGCCGTGAAACACTGCGGAAGTGACACTGTCGCCGAAGTACTTCGTGAGCGACTCATGCGCCTTGTCCCCCTTGCCGCGCTAGGCACCATTGCAGACATAGTCCCTCTGAAGGGCGAGAATCGAGTCATCACCGCAGTCGGGTTGAAGGCGATCCGATCGACCGAGATCGCTGGCCTTGACGCGCTGCTGCCGCCGAACCGAACCGGCGAGGAGATTACGGCTGAGGCGATCGCCTTTCGGATTGCGCCGCGCCTCAATGCTTGTGGGCGGCTTGGCCACGCGGAAGAGGCCATCGAACTATTCACGACCGCCGACGCGAAGCGCTCACTGGAGATTGTTCGAACGTTCGAAAAACTGAATGTGGAGCGCAAGGAGATTGAAGCAGCAGTCTTTGCGCAGGTGTGCGTACAACTTCAGGACCCAAAGAACCAAACAGCGGTGATCGTTCTCGCAGACAACGACTGGCATCCCGGGGTCATCGGGATCACCTGCTCCAAGGTTGTCGAAACATTTGGTCGGCCATGCGTCCTGCTGGGTGGCAGGGGAGAGAACCTCAAGGGATCCGGTCGGTCCTTGGAGGGATTTGAGTTGCACAAGGCGCTTGAGGCTGCGAGTGAACACCTCCTTACTCATGGCGGACACTCGATGGCGGTCGGGATGCAGTGCGAGCGAGAGAAACTCGGGGCATTTCGCGACGCAATCAATTCGTATGCGACGGAGCGCATCGCCAAGGTCCAGCCTGCGGGCGTGATTGATTACGAGGTCGAATGCGAGCTACACGAGCTTGATACTCGCATGCTTGATGCGATGCACGCGCTTGAGCCGTGCGGTCGCGGGAATCCAAGTCCGGTGTTCTTGGTTCGCGGTGTCGAGTTTTCAGGGCCGCCTGCACTGCTTGGGAGGGACGCGCTTCATATCGTGCTGCAACTGAAGTCTGGCGGGAAGTTCTTGCGCGCCACTTGGTGGCGAGCTGGGAGACACCTTGCCGCATTGAAGTGTGTCTCGCGCGTCGACCTATTACTCACGCCGAAGCTCAATAAGTTTCGTGGCAGGAGTGAAATCGAAGCGGAAGTCGTCGACCTCCGTGTCGTTGCGTCAGGAAGCGCTGCCGCCCTCTCCGCGCGGTGATCAGGCTTGCACCATGGCCTTGCCGCCTGAGATCTTGCCTATCGCAGCACCAGCGAGAATCCACGCAACGGTTGATTCGATCGCGCCGTCGACGATCCATCCGAGCGGAAAGCCGTACCAAATATGATGCGACCATTCCGTGCTGCACCAGACCGCGAGCGCGAACAAGCCGCACATGACGGCCGTTCCGCGCATGCCAACCGGAAGTGAACCGACAACGAAGGCGACAAGTGCGCACGCGATGAATCCCCCGAGGAATTCCTTTACGAGGATTGCGCCCATGTCCATGTCGCCACCGAGCGGTTTGTAGAACAGCAAGCCCGTCGGGCTCGTCTCATACTTCTTCGTGTACTCCGCCATCGCTGCTTCATCCGTCTCGGCGCAATCGGCGAATGGGAAGAAGTAGACGCCGGGCGTTCGAGTGTTGGCCGCGAACTCGCTGAGCACAGCGCTCTCGTTCGGGAGCGCGCTCCAATTCCGCTCGCCGAGGTGAAAGAACATATGCGCGACCGCACCCGCCGCAAACATGATGACTGCCCCCACAAGAGCGGCAAGGAAGACATTCGTGCAACGGCTCATGGAGACCTCCGAAAGGGGAGCGGTGAATCGAATGCGCACGACAGGGCGCGCGCTCGCAGGGTCGGCGCGGCGTACATCGACTTCGATTCACGGAATACTTGAAAGGATTAGAGGACAGCGTCCGAATCAGACACGATCCGCTTCGGAAGTTGTTCCGCTGCGGCGAGCGGCATCAGATCATCCTCGTACAGCGCGGTGGCGGCAGAAATCTCGATGCGAGCATCGACATCGCCATTGGCGCGGCGGGGGACTTGCGTCCCGAAGCGTTCGAGCCATGCGCCATTGCGGTTGGACTGCGTTTGATGACTCGAACTTGGGCTGTCTTCGCCACTGGAGTTCTTGATCGGCGCGAACTCTTCCACGCGACTCGTTTCAAGGAGGAGCGATTGCTTGGTGAGGACGAGTGCGTCAAAGATGAATGTCTCAAACTTGATGGCGTTGGGCTCGCTTGGCTCGATTGTTGCCGCGGTCCTCTCGCAGTAGTACGGCACTTTCTTCTTCGCACGGTGAAAGGGAAGCGCGAAGTCGCCCTGCGTCAATCGGTCGACAAATGCGACGGAGATTGCGTGGATCGCAACGCTTCCGGCCGCGAATCGCAGCATGCCATCTGGGTCGGTTGCTTCTGCAAGTGCGCGCGGAAGATCGCTGTACTCCACGACGATCGTCTTGCCAGCGTGATGGCAGAACACTCCAACCTTTTCTGCGGCGTTGCGCTTGCGGACCATCTTGCTCGACATTTCGCCGGAAGAATCAGGTGCCGTTGCATGCAGACCAAGGAACGCGGGATCGATCACCTTCACGAGCGGGTTGTCGACTTGAAAGTAGCTGATCTGTTCGATGCCGCGTGCCTTCATGTCTTCCACTGCGCCACTCGCGGCGAGCGCGCGGAGTGATCCCCCGTGGCCGTCGGGATTCAGCGCGAGCGAGCAGGGGGATTCGAGGATGAGTTTTCCATCAAGGGTGATCGAGGGCATCGTCCCCTGCGGGAACAAGAGGGTGTCGCGAGGGCTGCGGCCGAACCAGTTGTTGTCTTGGAAGAACGCGCGAGTTTCTTCGTCGTTGATCGGGCTCGTCATGATGTACCAAGGAACGACGCGACCGTACCGCTTCTCGGCCGCCGCGATCTGTTCGGCAAACACGCGAAACAAGGGCTTTCCTGTGACAACGGTCGCGGGGTAACTCCCCTTGGGTCCGCGCCAGCCGAGGCGTGTGCCTTGACCACCCGCAACGGTGAACGCTGCGACTCTCCCCGCGCGCAGCATTTCCTCACCAGCGGCGCGAAAGGACGGGAGCGACGGGTCGCCGATCGCGCGGAACAGCGCGGGTTCGGTCATGGCAAAGTCGACCGGCGCAGCCTCGTCTGTCTCCGATGTCAATCGGACGAGCAACGCGAGGTCGAGTTCCTGCAACTGTGCGAGGAGCGCTGCACGCTGCTTGGCTTGCAAGGAACCCCAATGACGGAGCACATGTGATTGCCCGACTGCGTCGAGTGACTGACGGATGGATTCAAAGCGTTCTTGCATGCGGAACTCGGGGCGGCGCGTGGATGAGACCACGCAGGCGATGGATCAGGAAGTTGGTGGGAGGGGTGCCGACCAACCCTCGGGTCGATGCCGAACGATGAGGCCTGCCTGCAGATAGATGACCTGCTCGCAGATGTTGGTCGCATGATCGGCGATTCGCTCAATCGACTTGGTGATCCCGAGAAGTCGAAACGCGAATGCAATGGTAATCGTTTGATCTTCCACATCCGCTTGCGCGGTCTTGAGCAATTCACTCTTGAACTTCGCAACGGTGTCATCGAAGAGGAGTACCTGTTGCGCGAGGTTCGCGTTTCCGGTTGCGAGCGCGCGGTTTGCGTCGCGGAGCATGCCGATGACGCTGTTCGCCATCACGCGAAAGACCGCGGGCACGCGCACCGAAGCGGGTTGGTCCTTGAGGACATGCTCGGCTATCTCGACCGCGCAATCGGCGATCCGTTCGAGCTCATTGTTCACTTTGACGATCGTGAGTACCGAGCGAATGCGGAACTCATCGTTCATCCCGATTCCCAAGAGCGGCACCGACTTCCGCTCGATTTCCACATCAACGCGGTCAACTTCCTCATCGCCAGCGATGACGGCGAGGGCCTTTTCGCGATCGCCGTCGAAGTAACTCTCGACTGCACAGAGTGTGAGCGCAAGGACGCGTTCGCCCTGTTCATTGATGGATTGGCGCAGGGCTTTGAGGCTTTCGTCGAAGGTCGGCAAGTGGCGCTCCTCTGGGGGGTGTGAGTATACGCCTGCGTGATCGAGGCTTGCATTCGCCTTGGACTCCGCTTCGGCGAGTCCGCGAGCGAGAAACCTCCTGCTCGGAGCAGACTCGGAGTCGCGAGCGCTCACTGCACGCCGCGATGCTTGGAGCGAGGAACGAGTTGAGTGGTCGATGCTCGCTAAACTTGCGGAATGAGTTTGACGCCGGAAAGCCCGACTACGAAGGTGCGCCTTTGCGTGAACATTGACCATGTCGCGACGATTCGTCAGGCGCGCAAGACGCATGAACCGGATCCAGTGGAAGCAGCCCTCGCGGCCGAGGCGGGCGGCGCGGACGGGATCACGGTGCACCTGCGGGAGGATCGCCGGCACATTCAGGACGCGGATCTTCCAAGGCTGAAGGATGCCGTCCGAACTCGGCTCAATCTTGAGATGGCCGCGACCGATGAGATGGTGCAGATCGCACTCGCCCTCAAGCCGCATATGGCGATGTTTGTTCCGGAGAATCGCCTTGAGATTACAACGGAGGGAGGACTCGACATTGCGGCGCAAGCGTCACACATCCGCGACTGCGTCTGCGCGCTGACCGACGCGGGCATTCCCGTGAGCGCGTTCATTGACGCGGATGAACGACAGATCGAAGCGGCGGCCAGCGCCGGATTTGCATTCTGCGAGATTCACACCGGTCCCTACGCGCATGCTGCACACACGCTCGCGGCAACATCAAAGACCTTCGCGACGATTGAAGGAGTCAGCAGGGAGTTGGAACGGGTGAACCAAGCGGCTGCGCGTATTCAACAATTCGAAATGCGCGCCAACGCTGGGCATGCGCTGCACTACCGCAATGTGCGGTCGATCGCGGCGATCCAAGGATTGCAGGAGTTACACATCGGACACGCCATCGTGAGCCGAGCGGTGTTTGTCGGGCTGCGGGAGGCGGTCGCGCAGATGAAGTGGGCAATGACCGAAACTGTGTAGCGAGCAACACCACCGACGAAGCGAGTGGTATTTCGGCGAAATGAGTGGTGGCTCATCGGAGTTTTCACTTCCACCGGATACGATCACGCCATGCTTACTTTGCGAGGATGCTACACCGCCATCGTCACGCCATTCACGGCCAATGCCGCGAAGGTCGACTTCGAATTGCTCGAGACGCAGATCGCCTTTCAGGCTGCGGGCGGAGTTTCTGGCATCGTGCCATGTGGAACGACAGGCGAGGCGCCCACCCTCGAGTTTGAGGAGCATCGGGAGGTCGTTGCACGAGCAGTCGATGCAGGGCACCGTCACGGCCTCACCGTCATTGCAGGCGCGGGCTCGAATTGCACGGCGCACGCCGTGAAGTACCAGAAGCTTGCGCACGAACTCGGCGCCGACGCGGGGTTGCAAGTCACGCCGTACTACAACAAGCCCTCGCAGGAGGGCATCTATCGACATTTCATGACCGTGGCGGATTCCTGTGCATTGCCGATCGTGCTCTACAACATTCCGGGCCGTTGCGGAGTGCCGATCTTTCCTGAGACGGTTGCCAGGCTCGCGCGACACACCAACATCATCGCGATCAAGGAAGCGACGGGTTCGATGGACTCTGCGACCGAGATTCATCAACGCTGCGGGTTGGACCTCACGATTCTCTCCGGTGATGACTCGCTCACGCTTCCCTTCGCGGCGTGCGGAAGTTCAGGCGTCGTGAGCGTTGTGTCGAATCTACTTCCCGCGAGAGTGCAAGCGCTTTGCAACGCATTTCTTGAGGGCGACTTTGAGGGCGCGAAGTCGATTCATATGGAGTTGTTCCCAATCTCGAAGGGATTGCTTTCGATTGATGTGAATCCCGTGCCATTGAAGGCGGCAATGAAACTGCTCGGCCGAGATCGAGGAACGGTTCGGCTGCCACTCGCGGAGGCGTCGAAGGACGCGGTCTCGAAGATTTCGACGCTCATGGCCGAGTTTGGACTCGGTCAGATTGCTCGTGTGGCGGGAGCGTGAGCGCGGTGTCCTCGCATGATGTGCGGGCATTCCCGTACAAGGTCGCGGTGTTGTGCTACCTCTACGACACCGAGGGCCGGCTCTTGCTGCTCCACCGAAAGAAGCCGCCAAACGCTGACCTTTACTCGCCGATCGGCGGCAAGCTTGAAGTGTCCGAAGGCGAAGCGCCTCATGATTGCGCCCGGCGCGAAGTGTGGGAGGAGGCCGGCATTCGCCTCCACGATGATGAGGTGCGTCTCATCGGGATGGTGAGCGAAGCTGCGTATCAGGGCGAGGAGCACTGGCTGATCTTCTTGTTTGAAGTTACTCGCGCGATCGAAACGCGTGAGCTTGCCCACGCGGAGTTTGAGGAGGGTCGGTTGGAGTGGCACGCGATTGCGGATGTTGAGCGCTTGTCGATACCCGACACCGACAAGCGGATTCTTTGGCCGGCCGTTCAGAAGCATCGAGGTGGCTTCTTCGCGCTGCATATTGATTGCCGGATGGAGCCGTGCGAGGCGAAGATGCACGAGTCGTGGATGCCGCGATGAGCGCACGCGAGAGTTCGCGCCCTGCTTGCGCTCGCGGATCAAGGTTGACTGCAGGGCGCGCATAGGTCGTTTGGTTCCTCGGACGCGTTCGCTCGCGGAGGCCTTTATCCTTCGGAGCGAAGCGACGAAATCAGTCTTTACACCGAGAGAACCGAGGTTCCGGCGGGAGAATCCGAATACGCTGTGCTCCATGTCCGTTGAGCTTGATGCGAATGGAACTTCGAGTTACGAGATTTCCCGAGAGGTCTCGGAAATCGCTCGTTCATGGAGGGTGGATCCTCGGATTCCCTCGACGATTGCTGGCTTTGATGCGCCATTCTTCCAAGCGGGGCTCGCGGGTTACTCCGATGGCGCGATGCGACTCGTTGCCCGTCGACACGGGGCGCCCTTCTGCGTGACGGAAGCGCTGCTTGACCGCACACTGATCAATGGTGGGAAGGGGAGGCGGAGGGAGGATCCTGATCTTCTCGCCACAGAGTGCGGAATGGGTGAGATTGAGGACAACATTGCTGCGGGACTCGACGATCATCCGATTGCCGGTCAGATCATGGGAACGCTGCCTGCGGAGATGGCGCGCGCGGCGGAGTTGATCGTCTCGATGAGATACGATGTCGTTGATGTGAACCTCGCGTGCCCAGTGAAGAAGGTGAAGAAAAGTAATCGAGGGGGACACTTTCTTGCGGTGCCAGACGACGCGATCGCCGTGCTTCGCGCCGTCCGTGAAGCGGTTCCCACGAGTGTTCCATGCACCGTCAAACTGCGGCGGAGCTTCGATGACACGCCTGAGATGGAACGCGCCTTCGAGACGATTTTCGACGCGACTTACGAACTCGGTTACGCATGGGCGGTTGTGCATTGTCGAACCGTGCAGCAGAAGTACCTTGGCCCAGCGAAGTGGGAGTTCTTGCGCGACCTTGTCGCTCGCCGCGCCGATCGCGTGATCTTCGGTTCGGGTGACATTTGGACGGTTGACGACATCTTTCGAATGCATGCGTACACCGGCGTGCATGGTGTTTCCGTTGCGCGAGGCTGCATTGGGAATCCGTGGATTTTTCGGCAGGCACGGCAGTTGATGGCGGGCGAGAGTGCAACGCCCCCAACGCTCACAGACCAGCGCGCGGCTCTGCTCGACCACTTCGAGCTTGCGCACAAACTGCATGGGGAGACCGTCGCTGGCCGCAGAATGCGAAAGTTCGGCATCAAGTTCGCCCGACACCATGTGCAGAGCGATGCGGTGAAGTCGGCATTCGTCCGCTGCGAGACCACGCGTGATTGGGAACTCGTGCTGCGTGAGTTCTACGCCTGATCCTTGCCGACGAATCGGCGAGATACGCGGGCGAGTCGTGCACAAATGACGCGCCGCGACCGACGCACGCGACACCGTTGGCACAGCCGACGCAACACTCTCGCGTCGCGCCGTGTTCGCGGGTTGCGCCCCTCGCGTTGTGATCGATCGATTCGCTGCGATTCTTCGGAGCGATGCAGACTCCTTTCATTCGCACGGTTCCGGTGTGCAGAGAACCCAACTCCATCCAGTCACGGCGCGGCATCGCTCGCCGCTTTCCAGCCTGAAGTGGATGCATCGGGTTCACTTCGATGCGCGATGAGCGGTGCGTCACTTGGGAAGAGGTGCGTCGACCCCTGGGGATGGCCGCTCTCTTCGTCGTGGAAACGCCCAACCACTGCGCAGCGATCGAGAAGTGCCGTCGCGCTCCCGAAGAGGAACATCTCGCCCGCGCTCGCCGCTCGAAGTCGCGCGGTTGGAAAGAACGGCGATTCTGAATCATCGCGACCGAATCTCCACGCCGCGCCGCTTGACTGCCCAGCGTCATTCGCCCCTGGAGCGCCGATGAGGAGTTGACCGCGCGCGAGCGCGACCGACACGCCAAACGACGCGCTCGCAGCACCGTCGGGTGCAGTGAGTACTGCTGGGGACTGCAGAGAAGCATCCGTGAGCGTGAACACGAATACCGCGCCAGTCGTGTGGTTGCTCTCTCCGTCAACAGCAGGCGTCGTGTACCCGGGTGCGCCGACGATGAGCGTGTCACCCTCAAGAGCAATCGAACTGCCGAAGGCGGCGAACGCCGCGACTCGGGGTGGCCGAAGCGTGGCGTGTGCGTTCCAGTCTCCGCTCGCGTCGCGATGGTAGACGCTCACCTCGCCAACGCTCATCGCAGTCTGGGAACTCGCTCCATCTTCAAGCGCGTCGACGCCAGGCGCACCAACCGCAATCCAATCACCGCTCGCCGCCAAAGCGCGGCCGAACCACGCACTCGATTCGGGAGTTTCGCGTTCGAGCGTGGCAGTCGCGTGCCACGCACCACTCTGCGAGTTTCTCGAAAAGATGTACGCATGCCCAGCGTCATAGATGGGTGTCGATCGGATCGACCCGTCAGGGTCGGAGTGCACTTCGACGGAGTCCCCGCGAGGAGCGCCGATGACGATGCATCCGGCGCTGACCGCGATCGCGTGGCCAAAGGCCTCCCCAGGCTCCGGTCGGGGAGAAAACAGGATGGCGCCAGATTCGAGTCGCCCCTCGTCGAGATGAAGCACGCGGACGCATCCCGCATCGGGCAAGATTTCATCCGACTCATCGCATCCCACAAGTATCTCGGGTTCCGGTGTCTCTCCGAACCGGATCGCAACCGCAATGCCGAATCGATCACCCGCGATGGGGGAATCTGCGCGAGCGACCTCGTGAGCATCGATGCCCAACTGCGGTGTGCGGTTGACGGCGTAGAGGTGGACTGATCCCGGCGTATTGCCATCATCGTGATCCATGGGCGCACCGACCGCGAGCCATCGAGCGGACGCGGCGAGCGTGGCCCCAAACCGAGGCTCATACGCCCCCTTTTTCGGAGAGAGCACGAACTCGCGTTGTGGTTCCGCTCGATTGACGGTGGAAGGTTGCTCGTGTGCGAGCGCGAGGCTCGATTCCGCCGCGCTCGTGTTGTGGAGGACGAGCGCCAAACAGGAGAGCGTGCAGCCAGCCACGATCCACGCCGATCGTCGAGCGCGACTCGAACCTGGTTCGCGCGTGCCATGCACTCCCACATCCTTACGCCACGGCGCGGCGCTCCGTTCGTGCGGCCCACCTCGCGCATGCTCGAATGACGCACGCCTTTCGCCTTGCTCCCTCGAGCGAGCTTCGAGCTCACGCGTTGCGACCAACTGCGACTGACCCATCTTTCCAGCCATGAGAAAACCTCCGTTCGCGGACTGCTGCGAAACAACCTCCGCGCGTTCGTGAGTCGCCCAGCGATCACGCGCACGTCCTACGCCCAACCAATTCTTTCCCCTAGTCTCGCTCTCTGCGCATCCGATCAGCGCACAGGACGACCTGAGAGTTCTACTCCGACTCGAAGCACGCTCCGCAATTCACCTCCATTTTTCTTCTTGGAATTTTCAACCATCGAAATCTCCATCCCGCGGCGCGTCGCCGCGCGCGTCGTCGCAACGGGACCTCGCTCGTTACACTCCGAACGATGTCAACGAACGAACGACGAGAAGTGGTGCAGTACTTTGACGGCGACACTGAGCTGGAGGGATTTGTTGCGGCCCCTTGCTCCGATCTTCCAAGACCCATCGTCCTCATCTGCCATGCATGGGGCGGCTCCGAAGCGTTCGATCGTGAACGAGCGGAATGGATCGCGAGCCTTGGGTACATCGGATTCGCGATCGATGTCTACGGTAAAGGACGACGGGGCGGAGATCACGCCTCATGTTCCAAGCTTATGACTCCATTCATGGAAGATCGTGCGCTGCTGCGCCGCCGACTCCTCGCGAGCGTGACGCATGGATCTCGCATCGCTGGCGCAGACTCCACGCGCATCGCCGCGATTGGATTCTGCTTTGGTGGATTGTGTGCACTTGATCTCGCCCGGGCCAACGCGCCCGGACTGCTGGGTGTCATTGCCTACCACGCGTTGTTTGCAGCGCCCAACCTCGGCGCACAGCCGCCGATTGCGTGCAAAGTCGTTGCCTATCACGGTTGGGATGACCCAATGTGCCCACCCGACGCAGCGCTCGGTTTCGCAGCGGAAATGTCAGGCGCCAAGGCCGACTGGCAACTGCACGCATTTGGAGGAACGCTGCATGCGTTCACGAACCCCGCCGCGAACGATCCGAGCTTTGGGGTGAAGTATCGCGCGATTGCGGCAGCACGAGCGTATGAGGGCTCCGGCTCGTTCTTCCGTGAGATCTTCGGCGCCTCGGTGAGTGCGAAGCGGTAGGTCGCGCGGTCTGTGCGGGCATCAAAGAGAGTTTGCATGAGGCTCTCGTTTGCCTCGCGCTCAGTCGCGGTTATGTTGCATGTATGGGAGTGAGACGCGCAAGCTTCGGAGTCGGCAGCCGCGCGTGCGCGCTCATCGCCATCGCGGCGCTTGTGCTCTGCTTCTCCGTGCGGGTCGAGGCGACGAGTGTAAAACCGATGTCGATGCGTGAGATCGCCGACCTCTCGGCGCAAGTGTGCTGGGCGACGGTTGCATCCACATCATCGCGTTGGGCGAGCGATCGACACGAGATCGAGACGGTTGTGCAGCTTTGCGAGGTTGCGTACTTGAAGGGCTCTGGTCCTTCCGCGTTCGAGTGGATCGTGCCAGGCGGGACGATGAACGGCATGACCATGCAACTCGCAGGCGCGCCCTCATTCGTTGCCGGTGAGCGCTGGATGTTGTGTCTACTCCCATCTTGGAAGACCCATCCCTGTGCGGGAATATGGCAAGGAGCCTTTCGACTTGAGCAAGGGAAGGACGGAGCGGTCGTGCGGGGTGCGGGTGGATTGGTGACTGGATTGAACCCCGATTCAAGTGTTCGCTACGCAAGGTCGCAACGGACACACACGTGCTCGAGTGCCGCGTGCGCGCAACCGCATCGCGCAGACCTCTCCACGCGAGCGGTGGATCCTGCGATGACCAGCGAAGCGTGGAACGCTGCGCTCCAGCCGATTCTTGGCGCGAGTACTCCACGACCACTGCCAGAGGGATTGGTCGTCGCGCCTCGCATTTGGATCGATTCGCGCGCCGTGCCATTTCAGACATCGAGCGGTCGGCCTCTGAACGCGCCAGCGAAAGTTGCGCGCACCGGTGCGACTCGCCCAAAGTGGAAGTTGCTTCCCGCATCGCCGAAGGGAGCATCGCGATGACTGCAAGCCCATCCTCGATCCGAATTCGTGTGCTTGCGTTTTTCGTCTTGATCGTCCTGTTCGCGGTTGCCGGAGGTTGGAACGCGTGGACCTACGCCGGACAAGTCGTCGTGTGGCCGCAGAAGCAATGCGTTCGGTACCTCATGCCGAGTTCATTTCCCACAGGCGCGGTGCAGACCCAACAACTTGTCGGTGCCATGGGAGATTGGTCGTCTATTGACGGATGCGCGTTTCGCTTCTTGTACGCGGTCCTTCCGCAGGATTTTCCGACCGATCACTTTGATGGGTATAGCGACACGACCGCCGTGGGCTCGGATGTTCTTGATCCGGGTGTTCTCGCGGTGACATACGCGGTCAATGATGGCGCGGAGTGGTACGACATGGACATGGAGTTCAACAACGAACCACTCGTAGTTGGTTGGAACTTTGTCGCGCAGCCAACTTGTATTGAGGAGGCAGTGCCCGGGCTTGAGGGGTTCTGCTTCAAGCTTGTGGCAATGCATGAGTGTGGTCACTCGATTGGTCTCGCGCATGAACCGACGGGCTCGGAGACTCCCGGCGCGCCATGGATCGTCTGCTCGATGAATCCTGGCTACGCGCATGGTGGTTCCAATGGTGTCGAGCGAGTTTTCGAGACCCATGCAGACGACCGCGTTGGTGCGCGGCTGCTTTACCCCGGAACCTCACCCGCTGTCATTGACCTTGCGACGCTTAACTTTTCATGGAGTGGCGAACATGTGGGGAGCGCATTCACCGTGCACTCGTCGCCAAGTGCACTGCTGCCGGGAGCGGAACTTACCGTGCGAAGCGCGATTGAGAATCGCGGCTCGATGGACGCGCTCGGCGTGACGCAGCGCATTTGGTTCTCTGCGGATGAAGTGATTGATCCCTCAGACTTGCTCCTCGCGGATCTCGTGTGGGATCTCCCAGGGGGTGAGTTGATCGACTTTGACCTTGTCACAGATCTTCCGAACGACATCGCGTCACGCGACTGGCATGTCCTTTCGGTGGTTGACCCGCAGCACATTTTCCCAGAGCAATTCGAAGACAACAACGACGCTGCGTACTGTGTGCCCGCGCATGTTCTGCAGTTTGCGCCAGAGATTGTTTCGCCGCTTGGCCAGTTCTTCGGAACGGCGGGGGCCGCGTGGTCGAGTCCAGTTCCCCACTTGACTCGGCCGATCAACATGAGCCCCACGACTTGGTCGCTGGTCGCGTCTCCGCCGGCGGGTGTTTCAATTCATCCACAGACCGGTGTCATTTCTTGGCCGAATCCGATCCCGAGCCAATTCCAGTACATGCTCTTTGTTCGCGCAACGAATGCGGCAGGGAGCGACACGGAAATCCTCTACCTCGGCATTGCCGAGTCCGCGTGCGAAGCGGACGTCAACCAGGATGGCGTGGTGAGCGCGCAAGACATTTCGCTCATCCTTGCCTATTGGGGAAGCGCGTCGAGTATTGCCGATCTTGATGGGGATGGAATTGTGGGCGCGTCGGATCTCGCGATCGTCCTGAGCGCGTGGGGACCGTGCTAACTCTATCTCTTGTCGAAGAAAAAACAGCCCATTCGCGAACAGAGACGAATGGGCTGCAGGTGAGGAGCGTGCTCTTGGCGTTGGATAGGAACGCCTGCACTTCAGACGAACCTGACGGAGTCGAGGTTCGTCTGAAGTGCCAAGTTCTTTCATTCTTGCCCTTAGAAGATTCGGTCAATGTCAAGGCCGAAGCTGAGGTAGTTGTTGGAGACGAACGGCGTCGAGAACTTCACGCGGAGTCTCATGTAGGTGTCATTCTGCGCCAGGGTCCCCACGACATTCACGCGATCGCTGTACTCCGGTCCCGCGAGCCACCCGCCCGCACCGCCTAGGTACGCGATGTCGGCGCCCGCCAATCCGCCTGCGGTTCCAGGGTTGGGAAGGGTGCGATCGAAACAGTACTTCTTTCCGCCAAGATTGTTCCTGCCGATCAGTCGGATCTCGACAATGTCGAATCCAACGGCGCCTGTGTGTGCGAGCGTGAAGATGGGTCGCGCGCCAGCGTGGTCACAGGAAAGCCGGAATCCAGGACCGTTGAGCGTGGTCATCGTTCCCGCGGCAGCTGGGAAGTATCCGATGAACGCGGGCGCGGCGGAGTAAATCACTTCGACTCGACTGCCGACAACTTGCGCGACCGCAGTTGCTTGAGCGGTTCCGGTCACGCCGAACGGAGTACCGGGGATTGCTGCGATCGCGCCGAGTCCAGCGGCAAGTGTGGTGGTGACGATGAGCAAACTTGCGCTTGCGGCAGCAGCGGCGTTGAGAGTCAATTGGGTGGTACGGCTGAACTTCATGGTTCGTTCCTCTGTAGATTGATTTTTTCTGGTCTTCCTGAATTGGCGGACGATGCCCTTTCAGTTCCTACACAGGCCATCCGCACGCGCGGGCTGAATCTTGCACTTGCGGCGAGAACTTCTCGGAGATTGCAAACTCTGCGCGCAAACTGCCAGCGCCGGATTTCCCACGCCCGTCTCTTGCGTCATACTTCCATCGATGTCTCCTCTCGCGGTGTCATTGCTTCCGCTGTCGATTGCGCTGTGTGCGGTTGCGCAGGCGGCGTTGCCTCAAGCAGTGGACTTTGATCGCGAAGTGCGGCCGGTGCTTGCCGCGCGGTGCTACCGCTGCCATGGTCCTGATCCATCGAGCAGACGGGCGGGACTCCGACTTGATCTCGCGGAGTTCGCAACGACCCAACTCGCCAGTGGCGCGCGAGCGATTGTGCCATCGGATCCGCAAGCGAGCGCCCTCTTGTGGCGCATTCATCACTCGGACCTCGATGAGCGAATGCCTCCGGAGGGTCACGACGCACTCACCGCGAGTGAGATGGAGACGCTTGAAAGGTGGGTCTCGGAAGGTGCGCACTACACGCCGCCGTGGGCGTTCACGCCTCTTGTTCGGGCAACCGTGCCGAGCGTGCGGAATGAGTCGTGGCCGCTTGGCGAACTTGATCGGTTCGTGCTCGCAAAGCTCGAAGCGCATGCGATCGCGCCGGCGCTGGACGCACAAGCAGAAGTCCTCTTACGGCGCATCGCCTTTGATTTGACCGGGCTTCCCCCGAGTGCAGCGCTGCGAGAGAAGTATCTGCATGATGGGAGCGAGGCGATGCTGGGGGAGATCGTCGACGAATTGCTCGCGAGTCGCGCATTTGGCGAACGGTGGGCGCGTCATTGGCTCGATTGTGTCCGCTATTCCGAGACGCTTGGGCATGAGTTTGACTATGCGATTCCGCATGCGTGGCGTTATCGCGATTGGGTCATCGATGCGTTCAATCGCGATTTGCCCGTCTCGCAGTTTGTGACCGAACAGGTTGCGGGTGACTCGGCGACGCCGCGAGCGGTTGCGGGGGTGGCCAACAATGTCGCGCCCATCGCGACGAGCTTCTGGTGGATGGGCCAAGCAACGCATGCCCCCACCGATGTGCGGCAGGATGAAGCGGACCGCCATGCGAACTCGATTGAAGTCTTTGGGAAAGCGTTCCTTGGCCTGACTGTCAGTTGCGCGCGTTGTCATGACCACAAGTTTGATCCGATTCCAACCACTGACTTTTACTCGCTCTTGGGTGTCCTCCGTTCGACGCAGCGAGTCGTTGGCTTTTCCGAGGCTGACGCGACCATCACCACTGCGGTTGAGGCGGCGCATCGCGCAATCCTTGCTTTGACCAGTGGCGTGCACAGCGTGATTCCGGAATCGTCAGCAGAGGCGAGTGCGTTCCTCGAGGACTTTTCGCCGGGGTTTTCGGATCGCTGGCATTCCATCGGCTGGGCGTTTTCGCTTCCGCAGCCGGTCAGCCGGACGGATGGATCGCTTGATGCGGACACGCTCGACAGTGGACGAATGCACCCGAAGTTGCAGGGGAGTCTCCTTTCAAATCCCTTCACGATCACCAATCGATTCGCCTACGCGCGAATGCGTGGCAATGTCGGCTCGCTGCGCGTGATCGTCGACAACTATTGGCTGAACGAAGCCAACGCGCTGCTGTTTGAGTCTTGTAGTCAGCATCCGTCGGCGGAATGGCGCACGGCCAAGATTGACCTCGGGCGGTTTCTTGGTGAACGCGCCTACATCGAGATTCTCGACGATGGCGATGGCGCGATCGAGGTGGATTGGATTGCGTGCGGAAATGGAGAGGCTCCGCTCGATGACGACGCACCGACCTGCGACGCGCCGCTTTCGTCCTCGGCAGTGTCGAGTGTCCGAGAGGCCGCAGCAGCGCTCGCTGCGACGATTGATTCCGCGGCAAGCATCGGTCGGACGCTTGAAGCTCGTGATGCGGTGGTTGGATTCGATGAGCCTGTGCATGTGCGAGGGAAAGCTGCCCAGTACGGTGAGGGCACACCGCGAGCCGCGCTCTCCTTTCTTGCCCCGTCGCGAGGCGCGCAGGTCGCGAGCGGTTCTGGCCGTCGCGAGCTCGCAACGGCGATGTTGGCGCCGTCCTCGCCCTTCGTCTGGCGAACGCTCGCCAATCGCGTCGTTCACCACTTGCTCGGGCGTGGAATCGTTCGCACACCGGATGATTTCGGTCAGCTTGGTCGCCCGCCGACGCATCCGGAATTGCTCGATGCACTTGCATTGCGGCTGCGCGACCATCAGTCGCTCAAGGCACTCATTCGCGAAGTCGTCCTGAGTCGAACCTATCGGCAGTCAAGTGACCCATCCGTGGATGCACTCGACAAGGACTCCGACAATGAGTTCTTTTCCCGTGCGATGGTGCGCCGCCTCGACGGGGAGGCGATTCGCGATTCGATGCTGGTTGCTGCGGGGTCTCTCGATGCGCACATGGGGGGACCGAGTGTGCCCGTCTACCTCGATGAATTCATGACGGGCCGCGGTCGACCGAGTACGAGTGGTCCGCTCGACGGCGCGAATCGTCGGAGTATCTACCTCGAAGTGCGCAGGAACTTTCTCGACCCGTTCATGCAAGTCTTCGACGCTCCTGTGCCATCGACCACTGTCGGTTGTCGAAATCGATCGAATGTGCCCGCGCAATCGCTTGCGATGCTCAACGATCCCCTCGTGCACGAACTCGCGAAGCGCTTCGCGGATCGAGTGCTGCTCGAATCGAAAGACTCCGATGCAGCCGCCGTCGACGCGGCTTTTCTCGCGGCGTACGGGCGTGCGGCCACGGAGGCCGATCGCGCGGACATATCCGATTTCCTCGCTGAGGAGACGCGAGCCGGTCGATCCCGCGCGGGTGCTTGGGTCGCGCTGTGCCACGTGCTGTTCAATGCGAAGGAGTTCACGCATCTGCGATGAGTAGCCATTGCGGAAATTTTCAGCCGCCGCCTGTCTCTCGTCGAGCGATGCTGTCGCAACTGTCGTGCGGATTTGGCGCCCTCGCGCTCGGCGGCCTCTATGCATCGCGAGCGAACGCGGAGATGCTCACGCGGATCGCAACCGGCGGAAGTCTGCCGGCGGTGCACCTTGGGGCAAGTGTGCGGAGTGTCATTTTCCTCTACCAGGATGGCGGGCCATCGCAGGTGGATTCGTTCGATCCGAAGCCAAGGCTGACACGAGAGAACGGCCAACCGGTGCCGTTCTCGAAAGCCCAGACACAATTCAACGATGACGGGAATCTGCTCGCGTCGCCATGGAAGTTCGCCCGACATGGGCAGAGCGGCATCGAGGTATCAGAGCTCTTTCCGCACCTCGCGACGATGGTCGACGAACTCTGCGTCATTCGCTCCATGACGAGCGAGTTCAGTGAGCACACGAACGCGAACTACTTCTTGCATACGGGTGCGGGACTCGCGGGTCGTCCCTCGATGGGTGCGTGGTGTTCCTACGGACTTGGCTGCGAGAGTTCGAATCTGCCAGGATTCGTGGTTCTCGACGGGGGGCTCACGCCGCCTGGCGGCCTCGATTGCTTTTCGAACGGGTTCCTGCCTGCGACCCATCAGGCGTCGCGGATGAAGCCACGCGCGCAGCCGATCGCGAACCTCGTATCGCGTGATCAGGATGCGAGCGAGGCGCTGTGCAAGCGAACGCTGCTCGAACGATTGGATGAACGGTTTCAATCGCGCGGGTCGAGTGATGCAGTCGAGAGCGCGATTGCGAATCAAGAACTCGCGTTTCGCATGCAGGCGAGTGTGCCGGCACTTGCGAATGTCGATGGCGAGAGCGAGGCGGTCCGCCGCATGTATGGGTTTGAGGCGAAGGATGAAGCGACGCGCATTTATGCGCACGAATGCCTGCTCGCGAGGCGACTCGTCGAGCGTGGCGTGCGATTCGTGGAGCTCACCATTCCCCGCACCGCGAACGATCGCTGGGATCAACACTCTGATCTTCGCAAGGGACACGAGGACAATGCGCGCGCAGTCGACCAGCCAACCGCAGCGCTTCTCTACGACCTCAAGCGACTCGGCTTGCTTGAGTCAACGCTGGTCGTGTGGGCAGGGGAGTTTGGGCGCACGCCCTTTGCACAGGGAAGTAATGGGCGAGATCACAATCCGTTTGGGTACTCCATCTGGCTCGCCGGCGGAGGCGTGAAGCGCGGGTTCGTCTATGGCGAGACGGATGAGTATGGCTACAAGGCCGTGGAAAACCCCGTGTCCATGCATGACCTCCACGCGACAATCTTGCACCTTCTTGGCGTCGATCATCGACGGCTCACTTGGCGCTTCGGCGGACGGGATATGCGACTCACGGATGTGCACGGCCATGTCGTGCAGGGCATCCTTGATCAGACCGCGTCCGGCTGATCTCTTGTATTCCGTTCGATCTGAATGAGGAGCGGAAGGACAAGGAAGATCAAGAGCGCGGCGATCGAAGCGCCCGCCGCGAGGATCGATGGGAAGAGCAACCCCTGTCGTTTCGCGAGGTCGAGTTGCGCGGCCGCGATGCGTGCGTTGCGTTCTTCTATCGCCGCTTCCATTCGGGCAAGCCGATCTCGTTCCTGCTCCGCCTGTTCCCTCTCGAGGCCGTCGACCTTCAACTTGAATTCTTGAATGAAGTAATTCGCGGCGTCGACGGGATTGCATTCAACTTCAGTTGGGCGGTTGCGCACAAACTCTTGTGCGAAGTCGGCGAATGCACGAGTGAACGGTTCACGGAATCTCGGCGCGAACTTGAGTGTTGTATTGCAGAGGGGTTGTCGTGACTCCTCAGAGAGTTGGAGTTCCCGCATCACAATGCTGATCGAGTCCCAATACTGGGCGCAGAGATCCGGCTCGTCCTCGTTCTCGCCGAGTTGAGGTTTGGAGGGGGAGCGGCTTGGCGCCGGCGTCGGTCGCTTCGGCGCCGAGCAGAGCGCGATGAATGCGTCGGCGGAGGGCAACTTCACATCGTATGGATCGGCAGGCGCAATCTCTGCCTCCGGAGTCGGCACTGGAAATGTCTGATCGGGATCTTGGTACGGGGCGATGGCGTAGAGCGCACCGATGCCACTTCCGACGAGCACAAGGCCGCAGACGAGGATGACGAGGACGGAGATGGAACGAGCGAATCGAAACGCCGTGCGAAGAACTCGATCAACCAATCCAACCGGTGGTGATGGCGAGCGCGACCGCGGCGCATCTTCGAGCGGCGGCGGTGGTGGTGTCGAGGAGAATGGCAGCGGTGCGAAGACGGAGTGCGCTTCGTCGGGCGGGAGGTCAACGGTGACTTGTGTGAGCCCGGTCGTTTCCGTGGGTGCGTTCGGCGGGATTGGGCGAGCCGACGCAGTGAAGATCTCACGTAGGCCGCGCACCTTCATCACCGGAACCCACTTTGATCCCGCATCTTCCGAAATCGAGTCCCACCGCGTCATTCCATCGTTCATCGCGAGGTTTCGTAACTGCGCTGAGGAGTACGGGCCGCTGATGTCGGTTCCATTGCGTCGGAGGTAGTAAGTAGACACGGCGATTTCTCCTCAAGGAAAGCCCCAACTCTTCAACCACACTGGGATGTTACCTCACGATGCGGGGTTCGGTACGCGACGGAGCTTGAGGCGGTTTTGGGTGGAATCAATCTCGCAAGTTCGTGGTTCGGCGACGAAGAGGCGAGTGTCGGCATCGGTTGGAAATCGAATCCGAGACTTGCGCCGCAGTCACGCAGATCACCGCGCCGAAGCAATCTGTTTCCTCACCTCAACTTGCCGATTCGAAGTCGATTGCAAGCGTGACTCGATCCTGCGCCTCAGAAACTCTTCTTGCCTCGGCGGCCCTTCTTGAAGCCCGCTCGCTTGCCGTCTTTCATGCGGCCCCGTGGAATGTTCTCTCGACCGCCCAATGGAGTTGGCGCGTCTGTCGAGGGTGCGCCGGATGCGCTTTCACTCTCGGTGGTACTGGGCATCCAGCGATGGCGCGGTTTCCCAGCAGCTGGCTGCGTTGACTTCGCACTCCATGCGGCCTTTTCTTCGAGCGACCCATCGTCCTTCATCGACACTCGCGCGAATGCAGTGATGTCGAGATCGAGTGTGCGACTCGCGAGATCGACTCGTGTGATCTTGACCTTGATGCGATCACCAAGTCCGATGGACGCACCCGATCGCTGCGCAACGAGTCGACCAGATCTTCCATCGGTCCCCCAGCGATCCGCACGACGGTCTCCGCCGGGCATGTCTCGAGTCTTCACGACACCGTCCACGAGCCACGGTTCTACCGAGACAAACACGCCCATGTTGGGCAGCGTGCCGGTGACGAGCCCAACACACTCTTCGCCGAGGTGTTTCTCTTGCAGCAGCTTCAGCACGAGGAAGGAGCGGAGGTCTCGCTCCGCCTCTTCCGCAGTGACTTCGCGATCGGAGCAATGCGCGCCGAGTTCGATCAGTCCACCTTCGTCAGGCACGCGTGGATCGAGACGCAAATCCTCGATCATTTGTGCGCGCTTCCGTCCGCCTAGCGACGCTTGTCCGTTCTCTGTGAGATCAAGATACGCGTGCACGACACGGTGGACGGTGAGATCTGGGTATCGTCGAATCGGACTCGTGAAGTGCGCGTAGTGTTCACTCGCGAGTGCGTAATGCCCAACAAGCGCCGGCGAATAGGTGGCTTTCGACATCGTGCGGAGTACCGCAAAGTGAATCGCGCGAGCGGCGGGTGAGTTGCGGGCAGCCTCAAGCAACGACTGTAAGTCTGCGCGCGCGGGTTCATCCGGAAGGCGCCATTGCGCGAGCCGCGCATACACACGCAACTCCTCGATGTCCGCAAACCCGGGCTCCGGATGGATGCGCCGGAGGAGGGGAATCGTGAGGTCCGCGAAGGTGCGTGCGAGCGCCTCGTTGGCTTCCACCATGAACATTTCGATGAGCGTATGCGTGAACGCATCGTCCTCTTTGACCGCGTCGATCACACTGCCGTTCTCGTCGTACACAAGATCCACTTCGGGAAGGTCGAGGTGAATGAGCCCGTCCTTCTGTCGGCGCTTGCGCAGGAGCTTCGCGAGTTGATCGGCGAGGAGGAGGGACTCCGTCAATTGCTCGGTGTACACCGGCTCGGTCTTCGCGTGCGCGCGGGCCTCGTCGATCTTTCCATCGATCAGCGCCTGCGCCTCGAGGTAGGTCAGGCGTTTCGCGCTCTTGATGACGGTGCGGCGCAATCGATGCGAGGTCGGCCGACCGCGATCATCGAAATCGATGAAGACACTCAGCGTGAATCGCTCGACGCGTTCTTGGAGTGAGCACACGCCGTTGCTGAGTTGCTCGGGCAACATCGGAATGACGAGCCGCGGGAGATACACGCTCGTGGCGCGTTCCTGCGCTTCGATATCGAGTGGGGACCCTGGCTCAACGAAGAATGCGACATCGGCGATGTGCACTCCGAGCGTCCAGGTGGCGGCGGTGTGATCTCGAGTGATCGAAATCGCGTCGTCGTAATCCTTCGCGTCTGGTGGATCGATCGTGAAGATGAAGTCGGAGGTGAGGTCGACGCGGTCGCCCCAGTCGTGCGTCGTCGAACACTGATCGAACTTGCTCGCAGCCAGCCGTGCGGCATCGACGACATCCTCCTCGAAGGGACCCGGAAGATCGAATGCGGCGATGCACGCGCGCGTCTCGACATCCGGTCGCCCGGCTTCGCCAAGGACCTCGGTGATCACGCCCTCCGCGAGACAACCGTCCGCGGGCCATCGCACCACTTCGACGATGACCTTGTCATCCGCCTTGGCGTTTTTCGCGTGTGGATCCCGAATGACGATGGGCTCGCGGATCGCGCGCCCGTCTGCGATGACGATCCACTCGCGACCTTGCTTGGTCAGCTTGCCTGCAAATCGCAATTGCTTTCGTTCGAGCACTTCGACGACGACACCGATGCGACCGTAATCCTTGGCGCCGCTCACACTCGTGGCGCGGCCGGTGCGCTGACCTCGGCGGACGACCCTGCAACGCACGCGATCTCCGTTGACGGCATCCTTCGTCTCGCCGGCAGGAACATACAAGTCGCCGCCGCGGAACTGCCGGCCCGTGCGAAGAAATCCGAACCCTCGTTGGGTGATGCGAATGGTTCCTTCGACTTCATCGGGAAGCTGTGGCAGACGAATGCGATCGTCCTTCGCGATCTCAAGCAGTGACTCGGCGACGAGTTCCTTTATCGCGGTCTCGAAGATCGCTCGCTCTTCAATCGTGATGCGCAATTGCCGAGCGATCTCTGCCGACTCGCAAGGCTTGTAGGTTTCGTGAGAGAGGTGGTCGAGGATGCGGCCGCGGAATCGAAGGGGCATGTGGGGAGCAAGTGTAGGCGAGGCGTCTGGCGCAACCGTTTACTTCGGTCGCTTGCAGCGTGGCGCAGGTTTTTTGCCGGAGTTTGCCTTGGCGGCGCTTTGCACAATGTTTCCGTGCCCTCGTCCGATGCGCGAAGGATGGGTGGCCTCGCGCGCCGATGCGAGTTTGGCCGCGGATGCCTCTGGCTTGGTTGGCGGCGCCGCGCTGGCGGGGGTTGCCCCCGCTACGGGTGTCATTGGTGCCGCGGCTGCGGGCGTGGCCTTCGATGACGCGGAGTCGGGCTTCGCGTCCTTGGCCGGCGCTGTCGAGGCTGGCGCGTTGGAAGGGGTTGATGCCGTCGCACTTCCTTCTGTGCTTTCGCGCGACGCGCTTTCCCCCTTTTTGTAACTCTCGCTGCGGTAATCCGTCTCATAGAAGCCGCCACCCTTGAAGATGACTGCTCCACCAATGCCGAGCTTACGCGCAACCTTTCGCTTCTTGCACTTCGGACAAACGCTGATTGGGGGCGCTTTGATCGAGTGAAACGACTCGAACTCATGCTGACAAGCGTTGCAGATGTATTCGTAGGTGGGCATGCCGCAGTGGATCTGGAGTACCAATCACTCCGTCGGTGTCACCGCGACTTTGGCGGGACGCAAGACGGCATCACCCAAGCGCCAACCGCACTGGAAACGCATCGCGATCACGCCAGGGGCGAGGCTCTCCACGCGCATTTGTGTGACCGCCTCGTGTTGCATTGGATTGAACTCCGCGCCCACCTCAGGATCAATCTTCACGAGTCCTTGCTGCTCAAGCGCTCGCTGGAGTTCGGCGCGAGTCATCTCCACCGACTTTGCAATCTGCTCGACGGAGAGTTTCGAGAGGTCCTGCGAGAGCGTGAGATCGAAATGATCGAGCGCAGGCATGAGCGCACGCGCGAAGGAGGCAATGCCGAAGTGCCGCGCGCGGGCTTCATTTTCAACCGATCGGCGCTGGAAGTTCGCGTAGTCCGCAAGCGCCCGTTGGCGAAGCGCCATCGCATCATCGCGCTCCGTCTCCAGTCGAGCGATGAGCGAGTCGATGCTGTCGGCTTCGGCGGCTCCCTCCGCGCAGTCAACGAGCTTTGGTTCGCCTTTGTCGGTGTTTGTGTCGTCAGCTTCAGTCATCTTGCGTTCCTAAGTGTCGGCTTCGGGCGCAGTGCGCTTGTGGGCGCATCAATCACCAGCGATTTGATCCTTGATTTTCTTCCAGAAACTTGTTTGCTCACGGATGTCGACCTTTTCGGTCTTGGCGTATTCCTCAAGCAGCGTGCGCTGTTCGGCAGAGAGCTTCTTGGGAACAATGAGTTGGAGGACGACATGCATGTCGCCGCGATCTTTGGTTCGCAGGTTGGGCATGCCCAACCCACTGATGAGGATTGGATCTCCGTGCTGTGAGCCAGGAGGGACATCCACCATGCAGACGCCACCATCCACGGTGGGCACGCTGAGTTGCGCTCCGAGTGCCGCTTGCGCGAACGCCATAGGCGCAACGGTTACGAGGTCGTCGCCGCGTCGCTCGAAACGGCTGCTTTCGGAGTCGTCTGAAATGCGAATGACGACATGAAGATCGCCCCTCGCTCCGCTCCCGTCCGGACTCGACTCAGGCGCGGGCGGCTCTCCTTCACCTCTTACGCGAATAACAACGCCGTCATCCACGCCCGGCGGGATAGCGACCGAAACCTTGCGTCGCGTTGGCACGCGACCCTTTCCGCGACAATCGGCGCACTTGTCCTTGACGATCGTGCGGCGACCGCGACATTCGGGGCACGCGGTGACCATGCGGAACATTCCGCCAAATCCCGCCTGCGCAACCTGACCAACGCCATCGCAGACCGTGCATTTTTCCGCTTTCGCGCCCTTCGCGGCGCCGCTTCCAGTGCAGCCCTTGCAAACATCGACGCGCTTGAAGTCGACCTCTCGTTTGGTGCCCGTGACGCATTCACGCAAGGACACTTCAATCTCGGTTTCAAGATCGAGCCCTCGCGCGGGGCCGCGTGCGCGACGACCGCCACCGCCCGCACCACCGCCGAAGATGTCGCCGAACATCGAGAAGATGTCTTCGACATGCATCGTGCTGAAATCGTGGCCAGGCTGCTGGCGAAGTCCGGCATGGCCGTGCCGATCGTAGAGTTGTCGACGCTCTGGATCCGAGAGCACCTCGTAGGCTTCGGTGCACGACTTGAATTCGACGACCGCGTCGGCGTTACCTGGATTGCGATCAGGGTGCCACTTCATCGCCATGCGGCGATACGCGCGCTTCACTTCGTCACCACTCGATTCGCGAGTGACGCTCAGAATCTCGTAGTAATCGCGCTGTGTGGACAAGGGTAGTTCCGAAGCGGGAGTGGAATCGAGCGTGCGAGGCTCGAGAAGAAACGCAGGGTCTCGGCAGCAGCGTGGAGGCGCCGTATGCAGAGACCCTGCGTTGTCATTCGGTTAGCTGACCGCGCCTTCGACCGGTGCAGTCTCTTCCTTGAGTTCGGCAATGACGACATTCGTGGTGAGCATGAGCCCCGCAACGCTTGCGGCGTTGAGGAGCGCGGTCTTCACGACGAGTGCGGGATCAATGATGCCCGCCTTCACGAGATCGACATACTCGCCGCTTGCGGCGTTGAAGCCAGTGTTGCCCTTCGCTTCGAGCGTCTTGGCGACCACGAGATCGCCGTCAAAGCCCGCGTTTGCAGCGATCTGCGCGCACGGTCGAAGGATCGCCTCGGCGACGATGTCAAACCCGAAGCGCTCGTCACCCTTGGCCTTGCGCTTGCCTTCAAGCACGGCTGCGTGCACGCGTACGAGTGCGACGCCGCCTCCGGCGACGTAGCCTTCCTTCGCAGCGGCGCGAGTTGCGTGGAGCGCGTCGTCGACGCGGTCCTTCGCTTCCTTCATCGCTGTTTCCGTGGCACCGCCAACACTGATGATCGCCACGCCGCCCGTGAGTTTCGCGAGACGCTCTTGGAGCTTCTCCTTGTCGTAATCACTGGTCGCGCGCTCGATCTGCGTCTTGATCTGGTCGCAGCGTGCATCGAGGTCCTTCTTCTTGCCTGCACCCTCGACGATCGTCGTGTCGTCCTTGGTGATGACAACCTTTCGTGCACAGCCGAGTTCCTTGAGTTCAACATCTTCGAGGCTTCGACCGAGGTCCTCCGCGAAGAAGGTCCCGCCGGTGAGCGTGGCGATGTCACCCATCATGGCCTTCCGGCGATCGCCGAAACCAGGCGCCTTCACCGCGCACACATTCAGCACGCCGCGAAGGCGATTCACGACGAGTGCCGCGAGTGCTTCGGCTTCGACTTCTTCCGCAATGATGAGGAGTGGCTTCGAAGCGGTCGCAACCTTGTTTAGGAGAGGGAGCAGATCCGCGAGATTCGAGAGCTTCTTCTCGTGCAGGAGGATGAGCGGATTCTCAATCACGCACTCCGCGCGCTTGGGATCGGTCATGAAGTACGGCGAGAGGTAGCCCTTGTCGAAGGCCATGCCCTCGACATAGTTGAGCGTGGTATCGGCAGTCTTGCCTTCTTCGATTTCCACCACGCCATCCGCGCCGACCTTGTCAATTGCTTCGGCAATGAGTGAACCGATGGTCGTATCGTGATTCGACGAAACCGTCGCGACCTTTTCAAGGTCGCCCTTGCCCTTGCACTTCTGCGCGAGCTCGTCGATCGCGGTCGATGCAGCCTGGGAGGCGGCGAGGATGCCGCGTTGGATCGCAACAGCGTTGCTGCCGGCGGCGATGTACTTCAGACCGCCATTAAAGATTGCGCCCGCGAGGACGGTGGCACAGGTCGTGCCATCGCCAGCGATATCCGCTGTCTTCTTGGCGACCTGCTGCACCATCTTGGCGCCGATGTTCTCGAATGGCGCGGGAAGGTCGACTTCCTTCGCGACCGTCACGCCGTCCTTGGTGATGGTGGGGGATCCGAAGCTCTTCTGGAAGAGCACATTGTGTCCCACAGGTCCCATCGTGATTGCAACGGCGGAGACAAGTTGGTCGACGCCGCGCTTGAGTTCAAGGTGCGCTGCGGATTCAAACTTCATTTGCTTAGTGGCCATAGGAAGGCTCCGAATTCAGTGGTAAGGAGAGAAAGGCTTGAGAGACCGTGTGCGAAAGGCGAGGTTGCAACTTCAAGCGTCGAGCACGCCGAGGAGTTCTGACTCGCGAAGAATGACATGCGAGACCGTCTTGATTTCGACTTCCGTACCCGCGTACTTGCCATAGACGACGGTGTCGCCCTTCTTCACGCTGACGACTTGGCGAGTGCCGTCGTCAAGCAAGCGGCCTGGGCCGATCGCAACGACTTTGCCTTGCATGGGGCGTTCCTTCGCGCTTTCGGGAAGAAAGAGTCCGCTTGCCGTCTTGGTGGCAGCTTCGAGAGGCTTGATGAGAATCCGATCGTCGAGTGGTCGTACAGAAGACATGGTGTGTTGCTCCGAGAGTCAGTGTGTTCGTAAATGAAAACTTGTGTGTGGAAAAATTCAGACGCGTGCTTGAGCGTGGGGCTAGAAGCCCATGCCTCCGCCCATGCCACCCATGCCACCCATACCGCCCATTCCACCCAT
>SXUJ01000116.1 GCA_005790565.1 Planctomycetia bacterium | reverse complement strand
CTCGCATGGGTACGTCAAGCGGACCAAGTTGCCTTCTACATCGATGGAGTGCTCGCCCAGTCATGGCAGAGCCTCCCGACCTGTACCGCCGATCATCCGGGATCATGGATGTCGATCGGCATGTTCCGAAATGGCGCTGGCTGGTTTCCTAGCGATCCCTTCCCATCGTTCAAAGGTGATCTCGATTGGATTCGCATCAGCGCCGGCGCACGCTACGAGTCCGCTTTCTCCCCGCCGTATGAATGCGACATCATGGCTGATCCGCAAACGACATTGCTTCTGAAGTTCAACGAGCCCGCCGGGACGCCCTTGCTTATTGACGAGAGCCCAAATCAGTTTGTCTGTGAGCCCGGAGTGCCCGTCGCCCCAGGAGTGGTTGCAACCGCGCCCGTGCTGGGGAACATTGAAGGCGGATTCCCCGAGTGTGATCCAGACGGCATCCACTCCGTCCCGAGTGAATACCCCACCATTCAAGCGGCGATCAATGCTTTCCCTCTCGGCACAGCAGGTATCGTGCAAGTCGCCGCTGGCACCTTCAACCAATCGTTCTCGCTCAACGGCAAAGATGTTGTTGTCCGTGGCAGCGACGCGCACGCGACGATCATTGACGGCACTGGCCTCACAACTTCCATCGCGAAGTTCACCGGTGGCGAGCCCGCGACGGCGGGGCTTGAAAACCTTGTGCTCCGTAACGGCATTGCGGGAACGATTGTCAATCCCAACTCGCCATTTGCAGCAGGCGGCGCGCTCTACGGACTCAACTCAAGTGCCTTCATTCACAATTGTCGGTTCGAATCCAACCTCGCTCGATACGGAGGCGCCGCGTATTGCGTCAACTGCACGCTCGACATTGCCGACTGCGCGTTCATTGATAACACCAGCCTCGGGGATGCCGGAGGAATCGAAGCCTTCCGTTGCGCTGGCACTATCACCAACACGCTCTTTGACGGCAACCGCAGCGGCACGAAGAGTCAAGCGGGCGGCAGTGCGATCAAGACGGTAGGCGCGATGACCGTCAATGGAGTTCTGACGCTGGACGGCTGCACGATGCAGGATGGCCTTTGCATCGTCGGCGGTGCGGCGATTGAACACTACGAAGATGCGGAAGGCGTTGCGGGCGTGCTTCGCATCCACAACTGCAATATCTCAAACAACCAGTCCGGTTACGACGCTGGCGGCATTTACAACATTGGCCGCATGCAAGCGTGCATTCTGAGTGGAAGTACGAGCGTGTGCGGCAATGCGGAGTACAACATTGACGGGCCGTACTACCTTGAAGGCAATGCTCAGGCCTGCGACTGCCTCGCGGATCTCACGCATGACGGCATCGTGAACGCCGCCGACTTGGGCATTCTTCTGAACGCTTGGGGGCTCACACTTCCCAGCGGCGCAGGAGATGTCAACCACAACGGCATCGTCGATGCAGTAGACCTCAGCACGATGCTTTCGAGTTGGGGCGCATGCGACTGAGTTTGGTCGTCAGCGATGCGGGAGCCTCGCGTCCTCGTGAACAAGGAGGAGGATCCGTATTCCTGGCGAATCGTCCACGCAAACAAGGTCGCCTCGTATGGGTCCGAATCGGAAACTGTCGCCAAGTCCCACCTCGCCGCCGTGGAGCGATCGCTGCTCCGATCGTTGATGCGCTCGATAGTGTCTAACGAATCATTGAAATCGCGTAGCCACAGCGCGAGAACGCGTTCGGGCAGACGGCAAGGAGCCCCCTTCGACGATCCGCGTCACCTTGAAGGGAAATCCCAAACCTGCGATCGCTTGACAGGTCTCACACAACACGGCGCCATGGATTCGACTGCACTCTCGAACATTCTCTCCGATTGAGGTGCGCGTGATTGACCATGCACCTTGTCGATGGATGAAACTTTTCTACCGCGTTCGAGATACTGCGGCAATCCGCACTCCTCGTAAAATGGTTCCGAAGAGCACGCGCTATGGGTTGCATTCTCGCGGCGCTTGCGCCAAACTCTGCCTGTCTGTTGACTGCTCCAATGCACATCGGGAGCGTGCGCTGTTCATCCGGGTGAGGCGCACCTGCACATTGAGGACAATCGGTTCGCGACTGTCATTCGACGAAGCGTTTGTGCGGCTTCGCCGTGGGACGGTTTGAAGTGAAGTAGGCATGGAACGAGATTTATTGTTTGAAGAGATTGGAAAACCGTGGACCGTTGACTCGCGTTGGGGCGTCGTGGAAACTCCAACTTCTATGCGCGAGAGCGCAAACGGGAACGGAATCGCGGCCGCGCAGGGATTCTCACAGGAGTGGATCGCGGAGCGCGCTCGGTACCTAGCTGGAGTGGAGCCGCAGAGCCGTCGCTGGCTTCTTGAAGTCGCATTCGGAAGAGTTTGCTTGACAAGCGTTGCGCGCGCGCCGGTCGCGGCGGATGGTCGCGCCTTGTTCCATGTCCAGTTCTTTCCTCTCGTATCACTCAGCGGAATCGCCCCCGAGTCACTCGCACAGGCCGTCCCATGCACGCATGCACACCTTGGCGAACTCGCGCATCTCACCCGAAGAGAACTCGAGGTCTATCGATTGCTCGGCCGTGGGGCGAGCAATACCGAAGTGGCCAAGAGTGTGGTTCGCACCACCCGTCTCGTGGAGAGCGTCACTCTTCGGCTCCGCCGCAGCCTCGGGGGCGACTCGCTCCGAAGGGTCATCGCCCACTCCGCGCAATCGGGGCTCTACTGCCTCAACGATGAACACTTCGCGCAGATCCTCGCCAATCACCACCCTCGGCGAGAGCGCAAGGCTAGAGTGGAATCCAACAAGGCAGACCGATAGGCACACGATCCGCCGATCGATGCACGCACGGTGCCTCTCCAGTTCCGCACGAGACCGCTGGCCGCGGTTCGTCTCGATACTCAACGATTTGGGTGCTTTCACGCGGTACCTCGCTTGCACTTACGCTCGGGTTCTGGCAAACTGCTCCGGTTCGGTGAGCGGCTCCCATCAAGGCGGGGGTGCGCAGCAATCTCGGCGATCGGTGCGCAGCATTTAGCCTGTGATTCGTTGGATTTGCGTTTCGATTTCGGATGTTTTCATTCGGCACCCGAATACGCACTGCCGTGAGGAATTCGGCTTGGAACAAGATGTGCTCTTTGAGGAGATAAGCCAACCTTGGATCGTGGACGGCGATTGGGTCGTACGCGAAGCGCCATCACGCCGCACTCGCGAGAAGGAGAGCATGACGCGCCTCCAGTCGCGCGATTGGCTCGATGAACGCAAGGCGCAATTGCAGCAGGTTCTCCCGCGAGGCCGCCGGTGGCTTTTCGAGGTCGCGTGGGGTCGCGCGTGTTTCACGAGCATCAAACGGCACAAGGCGGAGACTTCTCCGATCGCACTCTACGCGATCCGATTCTTCCCGCTCAGTGCGCTCCAGGAAATCCCCGAGCACGCGATCGCACAGGCGCAGCCGCTTGTGCAATCGAATTTTGCGGACCTCGCCGGGCTTACGCGACGAGAACTTGAAGTGTTCCGGCTCCTCGGCGCCGGAAGTTCCAACCTTGACGTCGCGAAGCGCATCGGACGAACAACTCGCCTCGTGGAAAGCATGACTGTTCGCCTGCGCTAACGCCTAGGCGGTGCCACTCTGCGCAGCGTGATCGCCCGTTCCGCGTGCAGCGGGCTTCATGCGATTCCCGAGCGACATTGGACGGAAATCATGACTCATCGCCGTTCGATCCAGGATGCAGGCTCGCGCTACGCCGTCGGATGCAAGAGTGGCGCTGACGATGCAGAAGAGCGGAGTGACGATTGAGGGTTCCAAAGGCACCCCGCTCTCGGTGAGGCTACGATTGCGCTGTGCCGACTTTCTGGCGGAACAATGCGCCTCTCGTTGGAGCAGTCGGGCTTTCGCTCGCTGCGCACTCGTTTCTTCTCGCCATTCACCTCGCGCCGAGTGATGCGCTCGCCGGAAGTTCTGAAGGCGGCCATGAAAATGCGACGCTTGAAGAAGGAAAGGAACGACGGGAGTTCATGGAGCCCGACCGCGGTCGCTTGGACAGCGATCGGGCGCGCAAGATGATCGAGCATGCCAAAGAGCGTCGGCGGAGACTCGCGGAGTTGCCGCCACCGCTTCGCGTGGATCATCAAGAGCCCGTGCGCCTTGGCATTGACGATTCGACCGCGCAGACGATGAATTGGATCGGCTACGACGAGTACCAGGAGCATCTCGCGGAACTCGCGGAAGTCGAGCAGGCCGCGTTCCGAATGCAGGTTGCGTCCGGTGCGAGTGGCACCGCGCCAACAGGGCTTCCTCCCGCGCTTCCAAGCCTCACGAGTGCCCAAGCGAGCGAATCGACTCCGGCCAGCACCCTTGCCGGAAACAGCTCTCCGGCGGCAGCTGCGAATGTCGAGGGTGTTCCGAAGAGCACTGCGCTCGCCGCTGCGGTTTCCGAGGCCTCACTGGAAACTCCCGACACTCCGGCGGATACGACGGCACCGATCCCAATGGATGCCGTCAGTGCAGCCGCGCCGGAGCCGCGCGAGGAGCAGAGGGCAAGCGAAGCATCGCGCTCAGAAGTCACTTCGCCCATCAACTCCATCGACACGCCGCCAACACTCCCGAGCGAAGGCGCGCACACCGTCCCGCTTCCACCACTTCTCGATCCAAACGCCCACGCGACCGAGGAAGAGTCGCCTGCCGAAAAAATCGAGCCGTCACCGCCAACCACCGATCCGATCGCGCTTGAACAGGTGGCGGTCGTTCCCAAGGCGACAACCCCGGAGTCGGTCGTCCATTCGTCCGCGAGTACAAGCGGAACTCCCGATCGCAACGCGTCACCACTCGAGGCAAACGGTGGCGCAACCCCCGCAGTGACTCCAACCGAGGCGACGGGGACGCAACCAACACCCCCCACTCCTGCGGGAAAGCCCAGTGAGGTGATCTCGCGCGAGGGCGCTTTGAGTGACCGAGAGAGCGATGCGACGAGCGTGATTGATGTGCCCCCGAATGTGTGGCGCAGTGGACGCCCCCTCGCCGCGCAAGGCATCACGCTGAAAACGAAACGACCGACGTTCACCGCACTCAATATGATCGATGGCATCGGTCGCAATCCGATTGCCGAACTCGTGCTCGGCCGAGATGGGAAGACTCTTCGCGCGCGCCTCGTTCGCTCGACGCGAAACTCGAGTGCCGATGAAGCGCTCGTCAACTCACTCTATGGGTGGAGTGCAAGTGGGAAGCAAGTGGAGCGACTCAAACCTGGCGACACGCTGACGATTCGCATTCGCTTGATCCTGCTGACCGACTAAGGCTTGCGCGAGCAGGCTCACGACTCCAATCGTTCGCGCCACACCTGCGTGCGCGCATGATCGGTGAGGTCATACTGGAGCGGCGTGATCGTCAGGAACCCCGCGTTGAGCGCTTCAACATCCGACCCTTCGCGCGTGTGGAAGAACTCCATGCCATTACCACTAGGCCAGTAGTACACCTGCCCGTGTGGCGCGGTGCGCCTTTCGTAATTGTCGATACCCGCAGCAGTGTTCATCGCCACCACCCGAGTCGGCGGCATGACGGCGTTTGCGTCCGTCGTGCGCGGCACATTCACATTGATAACCGTGTGCGGATCAATCGTGTGCTCGACGATGCGGTCGAGCGCGAAGCGCGCGATCTCCGCGGCGCGTTGCCAATGCGGATTGCTCTTCCCGAGGTGCAAACTCACAGCAATCGCCGGGACCCCGAGAAACGCAGCCTCCACCGCCGCGGCAACCGTGCCGGAGTAAATCACGTTGATGCCTGCGTTGGCACCGGAATTCATGCCACTCACGACAAGGTCGGGTCGTGTCCCTTCCCCAAAAAGATCGACCCAAATGCGCCGAACACCAAGCTTCACGCAATCGGCGGGGCGACCATCGACGGCATATCCCGTCATCCGATCGGAAACCCGAGTTTCTCGCACCAAGAGCGGCGCGTGAAAAGTGATGCCGTGACTCGTTGCGCTCTGCACATCCGACGGCGCGACAACGAGAATCTCGCCCATGCCTTGCATCGCCTCATGCAGCGCAGCGATGCCGGGGGCGTGGATACCATCATCGTTCGTCAGCAGAATCCGCATCCTCGGATGCTACCGCGGTTCGAGGACATACTCGCGTCCACCCCATCGCACGCGCTCGCGCCTCTCAAGAATGCGCGCCCCATCGAGGAGCCAGCGTGCAATAGTGAACGCCGCGTAAGGGTGGAAACAGATACCGCGATACGGCGCGTAGGAGAGCCGGTGCATCCAAGTCAAACTCACGGCCATGCAGCCAAGCGAAAGCGCACCCGCGAGAAAAAGTAGGAGAAATGCCGCGACATCCTGTTCGTAGAAGCCGCTTGAGATAATGGCGGCGCATGCGGCCGCAGGAAGCACAACCCCTGTGCCGAAAAACTCCATGGCGCGAAGGCGCAAGAGGCGCGGCCGACGACCGCAACTCTCAATGAAGATACGCGTCCATCCCCGACGCATCGCCGCCTGACTGTCGTACATCGATACCTCCATGCGTCCGCCCGCATCCACCACACCGATGCGATGCCCCGCTTCGTGGAGCCGCTTCGCAAACGCGAGATCTTCGAGGAGATCATCCCGCACGCTCGAGTGGCCGCCGATCCCTCGGTACGCATCGCGCTTGAAGAGGAGAAACTGCCCGTTCGCAAACGGCCAGCATCGATCCTCGCGGTTCGCCTTGTCAAGCGGAAAGATACGGAGGAGCACCATGGACGCGACCGGTTGCAGTTGCCGCTCGAAACTTCGACCAAAGGTCAGCCGCCCGATCGCCGAAAGCAAAGCAGTTTGCCTTGACTGTGCGATCCGAAGCATGCTGCGTACAAGCGTTTCCCCGAACCGACAATCCGCATCAGTGAAGAGAATCCAATCGCCCGTTGCCTCTTGCGCACCCAAACTCGCTGCGTAGCACTTTCCCGCCCAGTCCGCGGGACAATGTGCATTTTCGAGGAAGCGAATGCGCGCATCACCATCGGCCGCGGCCACGAGCAAGGCGCGGGTGTCATCCGTACAGCGATCAAGCACATAGATCGCCTCGAAATCAACTCCCAATTGCGCGCGCAACCCTCGCACACTTGCTTCGATCACACGACTCTCATTGTGCGCAGGGATGACGATGGAAACCTTACCCGCAACCTCCGACATCGCGTCGGCATCTTCCACGCGAGGACTCACAGGAAGCGCCCGCGCGATGCGCACAAAGAGCATCATCCAGTAGCACGCGCCGGTGGAGGCAAGGGCGAAGATGAACCAACTCAGTTCGGTCATAGTGCACGAGAAGACCGCCTTCTACGCAGCGGCAGCGTACCCCACACGCAGTCGTGCGGATTGCTACCCTTTCCACAATACCTGCACTCGTGTACGCGCCACTCCTCGCCAATCGTTACCTCACCTCCCGGGTCATCCCCTTCATCGCCGTCGGCGCGGTCTCGCTGTGCGTTGCGCTTGTCATCATCGTCGTGAGCGTGATGTCTGGTTTCCTCAATATGGTGCGCGAGACGGGCCGGAGTCAGATTGGCGATGTCGTGGTCACGCACGATGTGGTGGGCATCCCGTTTTATGAGGAGTTCATCGCCCACCTGAAACGGCGACCAGAAGTACACAGCGCGAGTCCAGTGATTGAGACCTTCGGACTCCTTCAGATGCCCTACGGCGTTGCGGGTGGGCGCCGACTTGAGACCGTCCAGGTTTGGGGCATTGATCCAGTTTCGTTCGACGAAACAACGGGTTACCAAAGGACCCTCTACTGGAAGACCCCCTCACCTGAGCAAATGCCTGCATTGCATGAGGAGGATCCGCGGCGAAGTCCACTCTTCGATGGACTTGCGGATGCGATGTCGATGCAAAAACTTTCGACATCCGAAGACGGCATCGTGCTCGGCATCGAGATATCTCCATTCAATCAACGCCAGCGCGACGGCTCTTATCGCACCGAAGATCCCATGACGGGCGAGCAGTCGCGCGCCCACTGGATGCCCGCGACCGAAGGTGTCACGCTGACGCTGGTTCCAGTTTCCGATCGCGGCTCGATGCTGGGTGAACGCAAGAGCAAGTTTCGCGTTGTCAATGAGTTTGAATCGGGCGTCTATCAGATTGACGCGCAACGTGTGCTCATCGGACTCAAGGCCGCGCAGCGCCTTCTCCTCCTCGACAGCGCACCCATCGTCTCGCGCACGGAGGTTGACGCGGACGGCAATCCGCTCGTACTCGGGAAGTCATCGCCGCGCGCAACCACGATTCTCATCAAAGCGAGCGAAGGAACGACCCCGCGCGAACTGAAGGAGATTGTTGCAGAGGAATATGCCAAGTTCGGCGAAGCGGTCGGACCGAATCGCGCGATCGCCGAACGGCTCCCCGCCTTTGTAGACATTCGCACTTGGGAAGAACGCCTACAAGACTTGATCGGGCCGGTGGAGAAGGAGCGCGAACTCATGCGCACCCTCTTCTCCATCATCTACCTTGTGTGCGCTGGCCTCGTGCTTTCGATCTTTTGGGCGATCGTCGCGGAAAAGACGCGCGATATCGGCATTCTTCGCGCCATCGGTGCTTCCCGCGCAGGGATCCTTTGGATCTTTCTTCGATACGGTTTGTGCATTGGCGTCGTCGGCAGCGCCGTGGGTATTGGCATCGCCACGCTCGTCGTGAGTCGCATCAATGACATTCACGCCGCGCTCGGCGTGCCCGCGCCCATGTGGCTGAAAATCTTCACGATCATCGCGGCCGCCTTCGCCGTTATGACTTGCGCAAGGAGTTGGTGGCGTAATCGCGCGCTCGCGACCGTGCTCTCTGGATTCAGCGCCGTCGGGCTCATCGGCATTGCAGTCTTGCTCTGGTTCCATCAGGGCTTTCAGATTTGGGATCCGAGTGTCTACTACTTCACCAAGATTCCCAGTGACCTCGATTTGTTTACCGCGGTCACCACGGCGCTCGGTGGCGTGGTGTTTAGCGTGATTGGCGCGGCGGTCCCCGCGGCGAAAGCAGCCGACACTGATCCTGTGCGAAGTTTGAGGTACGAGTGACGAGCAACCCACCCATGCTTCTCGCGCGCGATGTACACAAGACTTACCGACTCGGTCGGATTGATGTCCCAGTCCTCGCGGGTGTCAATCTTGAAGTCACCGAGGGCGAGTGGCTCGCGATTGTGGGAAGTTCCGGAAGCGGCAAGAGCACCCTGTTGCATCTGCTCGGCGGGCTTGATCGCGTCGATGCCAAGAGCGGTCCGATTGAATTCCTCGGCGAGGATCTCCGCCGCTTCAATCCCGCGCGCGAAAATCTGTATCGCAATCGTGATGTCGGATTTGTTTTTCAGTTCTACCACCTCCTCCCTGAACTCACCGTGCTTGAAAACGCCATGATTCCGGCCCTCGTCGGCCTCGGACGGTGGCGATACGCGAAAGCGCGAAAGGACATCGTCGAACGCGCGTCGACGCTCCTAGAGGACTTTGGACTCTCCCACCGACTCAAGCATCGCTCAAGTGAACTCTCTGGCGGCGAGCGGCAACGCGTGGCG
>SXUJ01000115.1 GCA_005790565.1 Planctomycetia bacterium | reverse complement strand
CTCGAGGCAGGCATTCCTTACCGCCTCGCCATCGGCGGCTTTGACGGTGGTGGAACGGGCACGATCTCGATCGCTCCGTTCGTGTCATGCCCGATGGATTGCTCGAGTTCAGCGACCGAGTTGGAAGCCTGCGGTTCAGACACCAATGGTGGTTGCAACGATCCAAGCGGTGCAAACGCGACGGAATCCATCGCGCTCAACGGTTCGGTCTGCGGCACCTTCTGGGCCGATGGCGGAACCCGCGATACCGATTGGTACTCGTTCAACCTCGCTGCCGACGCAACCGTGAACCTCACGGTCAATGCATCGCTCACCGTCACCATCGGCCTGCTCGATGGAAACTGCCCACCAGCGATCTTCGCGATCGATGGCGCGCAGTCGTGCGGCGCCTTCCTTGAGGGATGCCTCCCAGCAGGAAACTGCGTGGCGTTCGTCGCTCTCGGAAGCTTTACGGGAACTCCATGCGGTTCCGGTGACCTCAACAACTACCAGGCAATTCTCTCGGAGCTTGCTCCTTGCGATGCGCCATCCTGCGGTGAAGGCACGAATGATTGCTGCGTTGCTCAGGTTACCCCCTACTGCTCGGACGCAACTTGCTGCAGCGCGGTTTGCGCGGCAGACGCCTATTGCTGCGACACCGAGTGGGATCAGATCTGCGCCGATGCAGCGCTCGCGACATGCGAAGTCTGCGGTGCAGGACCGCCACCAGCCAATGACGAGTGCGTTGGAGCGATCGAAATCCTGAACGGCGATACCGCCTTCGATACGACGACCGCAACCGGCGTTGAACTCACGGCATGCGCGGAGTTCGGTGGCAACATCCACAACAACCTCTGGTACACCTATGTCGCGACCCAGAACGGAACCCTCACGGTTTCGACCTGCAACACCGCGACCTACGACACCAAGATTGCGTTCTTCAGCGGCGATTGTTCGGCGCTCGTCTACCTCGCGTGCGATGACGACGGTCCAGGCTGTGCAAACCTGACTTCGAGCATGAGTGTTTCCGTGACGCAGGGCCAGAGCTACTACCTCCTCCTCGGTGGTTACAGCGCAGCGAGCCGCGGTACCGGTACCGTCAACCTCTCCTACGGAGGTGGTGGTGGCGGTGGCCCGGCAAACGATCTGTGCGTCAATGCACAGGCGCTTGCCGTTGGTTTCACCAATTTCTCGACAATCGGCGCATCCGGCACGAGCGTGACCGCGTGTGCTGAGTTCGGCGGGAACATCTACAACGACATCTGGTACACCTACTCACCGGAGTACGACGGCATCGCGAAATTCTCGCTCTGCCCCGCAAACGGTGGCTCGGCGGCGTATGACTCTAAGGTTGCGATCTTCTCTGGCAACTGTTCCGCACTTGCCTACATCACCTGCGATGACGACACCTGCGGTTTGTCCTCAGAAGTCAGTTGGGATGTGGAATGCGGCACGACCTACTACATCACCCTCGGTGCCTACGGCGCCACCGGCTTTGGAACAGGCGTGATTGCCCTCCTCCAGGACGGCAGTGCCTGCTCGCCTCCAGGCGACCCAGCAGATCTCAACGGCGACGGCGTCGTGGATGCCGCTGACCTCTCAATCCTCCTGAACTGCTGGGGCCAGGCATGCGCCGACCTCAACGGCGACGGCGGCACGGATGCTGCGGATCTTTCGATCCTCCTGAACTCGTGGACGGTCTGACGCAAGTCAGTCCGTGTTAAAGGTCGAGTCAATTGTTCACTTCGCCCCCCGACCATTCGATGGTCGGGGGGCTTTCGTTTTGCGACACATCCCATCTGGTGTTCGCTGTGATTGCCGCGATCGCACCGACCCGCGAGCGAGTTTTCTGCCGCGCAAACTCCGCTTTCTCTTGCAAACCTGTCACTTTGTGGGCAGGCTGAACTCGTTCATGCGTAAGTTGTACGCACGAACGATGATGCCCACGTCCCTCCACGACCTCATGCGCCCCCAACGCCTCGTTTCTCTCGCCATACCGCTCGTGGTTTATGCCGTCTCACCGAGCATGGCGCGTGCGCAAGTCTGCAACTCAACCAGCTCCTGTTTGAGTGCGCATGCGTCGGGTGGTTGCAGCGATCCGGATTGCTGTTTGACGGTTTGCTCGCTCGACCCAGCATGCTGCAGCGGAGATTGGGACGCGAGTTGCGTTTTCACTGCGGAGACCAACTGCATCGGTCTCTGCGGCGCCACGGTCAATGGTAGTTGCTTTGCAGTGCATCCAAATCCGAGTTGTGATGACGAGACCTGCTGCTTAGCAGTCTGCGCGTTCGATGATTTCTGCTGCACCGCTTCATGGGACTTCACCTGCTCATTGCAGGCAGGATTCGCGTGCGAGGGGACGCCGAGCGTTTGCCCGGGCGATGGAAACTGCAATTCGACGCACGCCAACGGTGGCTGTAGCGACGGAGCCTGTTGCGAGGCCGTGTGCTCGGTGGATCCTGGATGCTGCGCTGGACCGTGGGATGCGATCTGTGTCTCGCTTGCCGCTGACATCTGCCAGGGGAATTGTCAGCCCGCCTGCCCAAGTGGCTCCAACCTCGAGCCTGAGTCGTGTGGAGCTCGCAGCAACGACGATTGCTACAGCGCAAGCGGAGGCGCGCCAACACCGCTTCTACCCGACCGGTACCTTTGTGGTTCGCTCGGATTCATGGCAGGCACCGGGACCGGATCGGATGTCGATGCGTTCACTGTGACGCTCACGGATCCCGACGGCGACGGATTGGTCTCCGTTCGACTTCAATTGACAAGCGCATCGAAGGCATTCGTTGCGCTGCTCCCTCTCACTGGCTGCGCGCCGATTGCCAGTGCATCCTTGAGTGCGAACTCAAACCTCTGTATTCAACGAGAGAGCGATGCGCTCTGCGTTGCGCCTGGTGCGTATCGCGTGCTCGTTGCCGCGGGCGAGTTTCCCAATGTCAACGGCATTCCGCAGTGCGGACCAGAGTCGCTCTACACGCTCTTCATCGAGACAAACCAGAAGTGCGCCCCGCCATGCGGTTCAGGGAACGCCTCCTGTTACTTCCCGCGCGGAGTACCCGGTTGCTCCGACGCGACCTGCTGCACGAGCGTCTGCGCGGTTGATCCGGCATGTTGTGATGCCGCGTGGGATGGACTCTGCGTGGATGCCGCAGTGATGGTCTGTGGGCTTGGGCCAGCGACGAACGATGAATGCCAAGGCGCGACTGAAGCATTCGATGGCCTGAACGCTCTCACGACGGAGCGGGCGATCACGCATGGAACGCTACCCGCGACCTGCACTACCAACGGAAGCACGACCTGCCTCCACGACGTGTGGTTCCGCTATGTCGCGACGCACTCCGGCGCAACAACCGTTTCGACTTGCGACTTCGGCCACTTCGATTCGCGCATCGCCGTGTATTCAGGCAATTGCGCGAAGCGGACCCTCCTCGCCTGTAATGACAACGGGCCATTCTGCATTCCCCTTGGAACCAGCGAACTCGAGTTCACCGCCGTCAGCGGTCAGGCGTATCTCATCCAGATCGGCACGAACCAAGGCTACGGCGGCGATGGACAGTTCGCTATCAACTGCGATGGTGGTTCCTGCGCTCCGTGCGAAGCAGACCTCAACAGCGATGGCATCGTTGATGCGGCGGACCTGTCGATGCTGCTCAACGCGTGGGGAAGCAAGGGAGGTACGGCGGACATCGATGGCGACGGAATCGTCGATGCGCCTGACTTGACGATCCTCCTCGGAAGCTTTGGAAGTTGCGGCTGAGCTAGATTTGCCGCGTTGCAGGTGTTTGCAGCAGTGGCGCGAGTTTTCGTCGCAGGATCTTTCCGGTGGGATTGCGGGGTAACGCCTCGACGCACCGAACTTCACGCGGTACTTTGAATCCTGCGAGTTCACTTCTGCAGTGCGCCTTGATGGATTGTTCGTCCAAGATCGCGCCCTCCTTCAACTCGACGAATGCGATCGGCACTTCGCCCCGCGAAGGATCGCTGCTGCCGATCACGGCGGAATCCTTGACGCTCGGATGTCGGTTGATCACCTCTTCAATCTCGCGCGGGAAAACATTTTCGCCCGCGACGATGAGCATCTCCTTCAAGCGACCGGTGATCGCCAAGCGGCCATCTTTGTCTTGTCGACCCATGTCTCCCGTGCGGAAGAACCCCTGCTCGTCGAATGCGGCGGCGCTCTCTTGGGGAAGGTGGAGATACCCCTGCATGATGTTGGGTCCGCGCAGGCGAACCTCGCCATCTTCATCTGGTCCCCGGTCCTTCCCGTCGGCCCCGACGATGCGAACTTCAACTTGCGGAACTGCACGCCCAACCCATCCGCGCTTCTGCTCCTGCGGCCGACACCAATGGCTCACGGGCGAAGTCTCTGTGAGTCCGTAACCCTCATTGATCTCAATCCCGAAGCGCTCCTTGAATCCGTCGAACACTGACTGCGCAAGCGGCTCGCCGCCAGAAACCGCAAAGCGCAACGCAGCAAACGCAGTCGGATCGGCATCGCGCGTCAGTCGCAGCGCGTTGTACATCGAGGGAATGGCGACGAATGCGGTCGGTTGATGCGTGAGCGCGAGCTCAAGAAGTTTCCTCGGCACAAACTTCGCGGTGTAGATCACTTTGCAGCCCGTAGCAAGGGGAAGCAAAGTCAGGACGGTTAGGCCAAAGCTGTGGAACTGTGGCAGCACGCCGAGCATCACATCGCGTTTGTCAAAGCGAACCCACTCGCGGATCTGCCGAACGTTCGCCTGCACATTTCCCACGCTGAGCATGACCCCCTTGGGCTTCCCGCTCGTGCCAGAGGTGTAGAGCACAACCGCGAGGTCATCGGGCTTCAGCGGATTCGTGAAGCTCACCGGAGGCATCCCTTTGAAGTGCATCTGATCGATGCGGATCGCGCGCACGCCGTCCGGCAGTCCACCCATGAAATCAAGCATTGGGCCGACCGTGACGCAAGCATCGATCTCCGAGTCCCGGACGACATGTTCGAGGTCCGCGCGCGAGAGGAGGTAGTTGATCGGGACCAGGGTGCGGCCAAGGCTCCAGCACGCCATCATCGCAATGGGAAAGAGCGCCCCGGTGGGGAGCAGAACGCCCACTCGCTTCGCGTCTGTCGTGCGCGCAATCGCTCGCTCGAGATGCCAGGACGCGACGAGCAGGTCAATGCCTCTCCAGGCGCGAAGGTCATCCACGACCGCGCAGCGAAGCGGTGCGAGAAGCAATCGTCGGCGGATGGTGGAGAGGAGTTCCATTGCGTTGGAGAAGTGAATGCGCACGCGGCGAAACCGGATGAAAACTGCGCGGTGGATACCATACCCCTGATGCGCCGCCCGCTCACGATCTTCTTTGCCACGCTTGCCATTTCAGCGTGTGAAACGACTCCGAAAGCATCACTGGAGGGCGCACAGTCCGCCTATCGAGCGGGGAACTACCAAGAGAGTCTGCGCCTCGCGCGCGCGTTCCAAGGCACTGCGTCAGGTATCCGCCGTGATGACGCTGCGTACATCATCGGGCTCTCGTTGCTGGCGCAGGACGATCCACTGTCGGCGATAGATCCACTCCGCGAAGCCACCTGCTCCGTCGATCCTGCGTTGCGCGCGGAAGCGTTGGTTTCGCTTGGTACGGCGATGATCGCGCTTGAGGAGTACGAAGACGCTGCGCGCGCGTATGCACAAGCGGCGGGCGTGCTTGATGGTGCGCCCTCACAACGAGCGCACGCGACGGCCGCTCGCTGCTTTGCCCGAGCGGGTCTCACGGTGGAAAGCGCACGCGAAGCCCGTGATAGCGCAGGGGCGCAACGCTTTGCGAATGGGAATGGATTTGGGTCGACGCCCGTGGTGCCGGTTGCCGCAGTTCCGCAGTCCGCGCCGCCTGCTCCGGAGTCTGTGGTGCCTCAGCGAGAGGGTTTCACGATTCAGTCCGGTGCGTTTCGTGATCACTCGAAGGCCGAAGCGATCGCGAAGGGACTCCTCGCGAGTGCCAAGCGTTGTGGCTTCGGCGAACCAGAGGTCGTGGGGCGCACGGCGAAGGATGGGCGTCCGCTCTTTGCCGTGCAGATTGGCGTCTTTTCATCCCGGTCCGACGCAACCTTGGCGATGGCTCGGTTGAAGTCGCCGGGTGCCACGGTGGTCGAGCGCTGACAGGGTTTTTGCAGGTTTTTCAGGATTTCGATGGTCGTGGGCAGCGCGATTGCGTACTTTGTGAGGTGCCGCGGGTGCGCTGCAATGGATGAGAGATACTCGCATGCGAAGTCATCAACTCTCGACACTGTCTCTCTCTCTCGCACTCGCTTGCTCGGGCATCGCTGTCGCGCAAGTGCCCGCGCCAATTCGCGGCGCGGAGGTAAAGTTGGTGCGGGAGTTGAAGAAGACTTCGCTGAGCCGAGAGGCGACTCCGCAGGACCGCGCAGGCGCACTTGAGGCGATCCGTTCGTTGCGCGACCAGACAAGTTACGAACGGATCTGGCGAGAACTTCGTCCACTCGGACTCGAGGCGAATGAAGCGTTCTTCGACGCGCTGCTGCAAGGCGGCAATGCGGGCCTGGAGTTCCTCACCACGATCGCGATTGAGGATGACGACCCACTGAAGCGGCTCGAGTCGCGCGCGCGACTTCCGAAGCAGGCGACGCCAATCATGGCGGAGATCGTCTCGAAGCACCTAGCTGGCGAGAAGGAGTCTTGGGTCAATCGGGCGGCGATGGTCGCCTCTGCAACCAACGCCGCGCAGCTCATCCCACAACTCATCGAGGCGCAGAGTGCAGAGGGAACAACCACAGGGACTGGGGGGAACGGTTGTTGGATCGTCTTCGGTCGGCAAACGTCCTACATCGCCGGACTCGTGCCTGTGGTGGGCGACAATTCTGGCGCGTTCCAGCCAATTCCTGGCGTCATTTATGAAGGAAGTCTGCTGCAGATCACTGACTCGGTTGTCCTGATTTATCGCACCGAGGTGTACACCGCGCTTGTGACGCTTGCCCAGACCAATACGGGCACCTCGGTTGCTGCGCTCGGCAACAACAAGGATCGTTGGCGAGATTGGTATCGCGATCAGTACCCCGCCTTGGCGGCAGCATTCCAATCCGAGCGCGCCAAGGTCGAGCACGCGCAAGAGGTCACGGAAGTTCCCGACGCATAACGCGCGGCAGCGAGACTATCGAACGATTTGCACGAATGAAGCGCGTGCATTTTCGGTCGCGAGCACCTTGCCTTCGCCGTCGACGCGCTCAATGACCACGCTTGCTGTGCGACCGAGCGCGAAGGTCGCTTCGAATCCGTCATTGATCGGATACTTGCCGTCGAGAATCTCGCGCACCTTTTCGACGAGGGTCCTTGAAGTCGTCCGCACCAAGGCGCACGACCTGCCGCCGCGTGGGCCCGCGCTTGCACTGGGCCGTTCAATCCGCAGCAATCCATGATGCATCACCAATCCTGACTCGCGGGCATCCTGATACTCACCAAGCGTCGCGCTGTCACAGGAGAAGGTGACTTCGTCGATCGCGTCGCTCGCTGTGGGGTCGTTGGAATCCTGTTCCCACGGACTCACCCCGCAACTAGACATGGGCGGAGTCATGAGCAGTGCAGAGAGAAGGAACCCCGCCGATTGCGAGAAGCGCATAGACCCTTTCATCGACCGATTGCGCGCATTGCGTCAGCGAGCCGTTCAATATCCTCCGCAGTGTTGTGGATGTGCGCGCTGACGCGGACATGCCAAGCGCCCTTCCAGTCAATCACGGGGATTTCCACGCGCTCTTGCGCGTAGAGAGCCTCTGCGAGCGCTTCCACATTGGAAAAGTTCGCTCGCGCTGCGTCGGGCACACGGACAGGGCACATGCTCCCGAGGGATGCGCCGGCGGAATCGGTGAGTGGTGCGACCTGCCACGCTGCGCACAGGCATTCTCCGGCCCACACCGCGAGCGCGTGATTGTGTGCACGAACCTGAGCCCACCCGAACCGCTCGAAGAATTCGATGGCGGTGCCGGCGTGCATCCACGCCGAAATGTCGCGTGTCCCCTGCCAGTCGAACTCCTTCGCGTACGCAAGGCCGAAGTGATGACTCGTTGCGAGCGGGTGGGTGTTTGCGCGATGTTGTGGTGCCGTGACGAGGAAGCCGCAGCCCTTCGGCGCACAGGTCCACTTATGCAAGTTTGCCGTATACCAATCCGCTCCGAGTGTGTCGACGGAGAGATCGAGCATTCCCGGCGCATGCGCACCATCAACTAGCACAAGGACTCCGCGTGCTTTGCATGCGCGGATCACTCGCGCCAGATCGATAACGATGGCAGTCGGTGACGTGACATGGTCGATGATGACGAGGCGCGTCTTTGCCGAGAGTGCGGAGAGAAGTAGTTCAGCCAGTTCCTCGCCGCACCAGCCATCCTTCGGCGTTTCGACTTCGCGCAAGACGATCCCGTGCGTCGTGTGCATCCTCTGCACAGACTTGCGAACAGCGTTGTAGAGCATGTCAAGCGCGAGGACTTCGTCCCCCTGCTTCCACGCGATCGACTGGAGAACTGCGTTCACCCCCTCGGTCGCGTTGACCATGAATCCAAGTCCCGCAGGATCGGCGCCAATGAACGACGCGACGACGGCTCGCGATGGCGCGAGGAGAGCTTCCACGCTTCGCCCGAGGAGTTCAATTGGTCGAGCTTCGATCGCTCGCCGGCTTCGGTCCTGCGCAGCGAGAACGGCACCTGGGCAGGCCCCAAAGGACCCGTGATTGAGAAAGGTGTAAGACCGATCGAGGCCGAAGTGCGCCTTGGGATCGTTGCACACAGGCCTAGGCAGCGCGGCGGTTGGCATCCGCGCAAGGTATGGCCAGAACCGGAGTTCCGTCCTTCCGGCGGCCCTTCCCTGTCGTCCGGCTTTCGTTCGGCTAACATAAGCCGAACAAAATGTAGCGGGATTCCATCCGAGCAACCGAAACTACCTTCCATGCAGCATTCAACACCTCGCACGCACTTCATCGACCCAGCGCCAAATGCGCTCGTCCCGCCGTGCTTGCTGTGGATCGAAGGCGCGCCGTCGTCGCGTGGAACACGCGGCCAGAATCAAGTATTCGACTTGCCTCGTGGAGTGCGAAGTGAGCGACAGTCGTTCGTGATTGGGAGAAATGAAATGTCTTGGTTCGCACACTTTCCCTTGGAGTTGCCTTCGGTTCGTGATCCGCAAGTCGGAGTGCCGTTGATTCAGATCGGTCCGGGCGGAAGTTTTTCTCGCCGATATATGGCCTCCGGACCGCGCATCATCCTTGAACAACCACAAGAAGACGGCACTTGGCTGGCGATCGACAGGGACCAAGAGTCATCCACTTCTTCGTCGGTGGTGCGCGCACTCCACCGGCTTGCGAGTTTTGTCCTCGATATCTTTCTTCCGCTCGATGAGACACCTGTTGAGCAGGACTCACGCGCCCTGCTCTTCGCGCCGTCGGTGCTAACCGTTGACCCTCCCACTGCCACCATATTGGATGCAACCATCGATGAACTTCACCCCCAAGCAACTCAAGGTTCTCACGCTCGTTCGCCAGTGGCGACGCCGACACGGCTACTCGCCGACCATGCAGGAACTCGCGGACGAACTCGGCGTCAGCAAAGTGACGGTCTTCGAACATGTCGGCGCTCTGATCGAGAAGGGTGCGCTCGAGAGGACGCAGAACAAGGCTCGCTCTTTGGCCCCGACGCAGGCACTCGAGCAGCATGAGGACGCGCTCGAAGAGGACCGTCAGATCGATGAGGATGGAGGCTTTGGACGCGTCGAGTTTCCGTTAGTTGGGCGCGTTGCGGCTGGGTACCCCATCGAACGATTCGAGCAACGGGACAAACTCTCGCTGGAGGATCTCTTCGGACCACGCCGTGGCCAGCGCGGCAACACCTTCGCGCTGCAGGTCACAGGCGAATCGATGCAAGACGAGGGGATTCTCGATGGGGACTTCGTCCTCGTTGAACAGCGGCAGACGGCGCGCGCTGGCGAACGAGTGGTTGCGGTGCTGCCTAATGGTGAGACAACGCTGAAGACGATTTACTTTGAGCGGGATGGCAAGATTCGACTGCAACCGTCAAATCCAGACTTTCAGCCGATCATCGTCGATGCGTGCGAAGTGCAAGGAATTGTCATCGGCGTTCTCCGCTCCTATCGCTGACGCGACTTCCCGCGCTCGCCCTCGCGTTCAACGGCCACATGCAGCGCGCAGAGCGCGCACGAGATTGCCTGCAGCCAGTGCAGGGTCCGTGCCAGCCTCGACCGCATCGTTGATAGCTCGCACAATTGCTGTTCCCACGATCACGCCGTCGGCACTCGCCGCAACCAATCGAACTTGGTCTGGCCGCGCGACACCAAACCCAACAGCGATTGGTTTCTGGGTGTGTTGGCGAACGAACGCGACGCGATCGGCAACATCGATGGCCCCCGAACTGTCCCCAGTAATCCCAGCCCGCGCGAGCAGATACACGAAGCCGGTCGTGCGCTCCAAGAGTTGGCTGAGGCGAGCATTGGATGTCGTGGGTGCAACCAACATCGTCATGCACGCGTCTCGGCGTTCCAAGGCGTGGGCGAAGGCGTCGAGGGATTCACTATCGGCGTCGGGCGCGATGAAACCCGCGATGCCCGCGTTGGCCGCCATGTCGACGAACGCATCGACGCCGATGCGTTCAGCGATCGAAATGGAAGACATCGAAACAAACGGCGCTTGTGCGGACTCAATGACCTCCGCGAGCGCTTGGAAGGCAGCCTGTGGTGTGCACCCCGCGGAGAGCGCCTCGTGCATCGATTGCGCGATGATTGGTCCGTCCGCGATCGGATCGCTGAATGGCACGCCGATTTCTACGATGTCCGCGCCAGCCTCGACAATGGCCTTCGCAATGCGGGCGGACGTTTCGAGAGTTGGGTATCCCGCAGTCATGAACGCGACGAGTGCCGCGCGTTGCTCGCTTCGAGCCTGCGCGAACGCGTGAAGGACTCGCTGCGTTCCGTTCGAAGGGACGGTCTGCGGTTGGGTCATGTGGAGGAGGATACGGTGTGGGCGGGACAGCGTCAGCCGTGTGTGATCGAGGAAGCCGACCACACCGCAGGGAGAAGCGTCCGCACTTCGCTCGCGATTTCGCTCGCGACGCGCGCAGCCGTCGCGGCATCTGCGCCGTGTTCTGTTCCTCCAGCAACGCTTCGGTAAAAGTCAGCGAGTGCCCAAGACTGCGTCGACGCATGTTCCGCAAAGCGCGGAATGATGTGCATATGGAAATGCGGAACAGCTTCGTTGAAGGAAAGTGAGTAGATTCGGGTGGCGCCAGTCACCGCTTGCGTCGCTTGCGCGAGTGCCCGCAACAGGGCTCCAAGTTGCGCACTCTCCTCGTCGCTCATCGCTTCAAGCCCGCTGCGGTGCGCGCGCGTTGCGAGCATCATCCATCCCGCGATCGGTACGGGATCGGCGTGGCGGTACAGCTTCCAATGAGTCGATTCCGCCAGAGGCTTGTGCACCGGATGCGCGGAAGCGCAGAAGGGACAGGCGGGCGGGGGCGCATGGCTCAAACCTTGAATCCTTCGGGCGGTCCATCTTGCACATACTTCTTGTGCATCGCGTGCGTGAGATCCACTTCGCAGATGTTCGCAAGCGTGGAGAGCCAAGCGAGGACATCTGCAAACTCCTCCTCGAGGTTTGCTTGGTCGAGTTTGCCGCGTTCGCGATTGGCGATCGCATGCGCGAGTTCTCCCACTTCTTCGACGAACCACAGATAGGTTCCCGGCGCGCCTCGCGCGTTGTCGGTCGCGAAGTACTGACCGCGAATGAGGCTCTGCAACTGCGCGAGCGTCATGGAGGGAACCGGAGAGGAAGGAACACCTGCGTTCATGAAAGCGTCCGCGGCGGGAATCGAACCTGCAACCTTCGCCTTCGGAGGGCGACG
>SXUJ01000114.1 GCA_005790565.1 Planctomycetia bacterium | reverse complement strand
ACCGCCACGCTCTGTACGCGACCAGCGCTCCGCGCACCTTGTCCAATCCTCCACAGGATCGGCGAAAGCTTGTAGCCGACGATGCGATCAAGAATTCGTCGGGCTCGCTGTGCGTTGACCTTGTTGAGATCGATCGGGTGTGGATGCTCGAAGGCGCGCTGAATCTCAGCCTTTGTGATCGCGTTGAAGACCACGCGCTTCGCTTTGGTTGGATCGATTTCAAGGACTTCGGCGAGATGCCAAGAGATCGCTTCGCCTTCACGATCAAGATCGGTCGCGAACCAGACTTCTTTCGCGTGACGAGCCTTGCTCTTCAATTCCTTGACGAGCGTCTTTCGATCGGTGCTGATGTCGTAGGTCTCTTCGAACGACTCAAGATCAACGCCCGGAACATCATCCGTCCGGCGCGTCGTCGCCTTCGCATCCTTCTTCGTGCCTCGCTTTGCCCGGGGCTTTGGTTTCGCAACTTCCGATGCTTCCCCCGAGTCATCGTCAAGCGCGGCGGCAGAAGCCTTCGCCTTGGCGGACGCGCGCTCAGGGAGGTCACGGATGTGCCCCTTACTTGCGATGACTTCGAAGCCCTCCCCGAGATACTTCTCAATCGTTTTCGCCTTCGCGGGGCTCTCGACGATCACCAGGGTCGGCCCATTCCCGCTCTCGGTTGCTCGCTTGGAAGTTCGAGTCTTCGGGGTCACGCCATCGCTCGGGGCGGGCGCGAGCGTTACCTTCGAGCTCGCTGGCGTCGCGCGCGCGTCCTCACGAACGATCTTCTTCGCGACCTTTGGAGAAGTCTTCTTGGCTGGGGTCTTACTCATGTACGAATCGCTGTCCTAAGAGAGAGGGGCATAAAGGCAGGAAGCCTGTATCGGTGGTTCGCAGGGCGGCGGAAGAAGAAGGGCAAATCCGATCCAAAGTCAAGCCGCCTCAGAAGGTCGTTCACTTATAGGACGTTGAGGGGTGCCTGAGTTGAAGGGTCTCAGGGTGTTCTGTTTAGGTCCGGCCAATGAGCGAGGACCGCATCGGCGAGCGCCCCAGTGTCGAGGGCGCCTGCGTCGAGTTTCAACGCATCCTGCATCGACTCGAATCGGCGCAGCCACACCCGTTGTTGTTTGGCGTATTGCCGCGTACGAATCTTGATCGCCTCGAAGGCATCATCAAGTTTCATGTCCTTCGCGAGTACCGCGGAGAGTTCACGATACCCAACCGCCTCCGCGGCTTGACGACCGAGATGTCCGCGCGCGTTGAGTGATTCGACCTCTTGCAGAAATCCCTCGCTCAGCATGCTCTTCACCCGCGCATTGATCCGCCGATTGATGAGATCGACACCCCAATCAAGGATGATGAGGCGCACCCCTCGGCGTTGCATGCGCGGCGATACCTCGTCCCACCGCGTCGCCATCGAACTCATTGGCTTCCCGGTGAGGTGATGCACCTCAAGCGCACGAATCGTTCGCCGCCGATCGTTCGAATGCACTTCCGCCGCGCGTTTGGGGTCAACGGCGAGGAGTCGCGCCCTGAGGGTTTCATCGCTTTCGAGGTCTAGGGTCGCGCGGAACGCGAGGTCAGCACTCGGTGCATCGTCAAGGCCTTCGAAAAACGCGCGCAAGTAGAGGTTCGTGCCCCCCACGAGAATGGGGAGTTTCGCACGAGCGTGGGTCGCGACGAGCGCCTCATTCGTGAGGCGAAGCCAGTCGGCGACGGTGAATCCCTCGACGAAGGGATCCGCGACGTCGAGTAGCGCGTGTGGAATCTCGGAACGATCAGCCTCGTTGGGTTTGGCGGTTCCGATGTCAAGGCCTCGATAGACCTGCATCGAATCCGCGCAGAGAATCTCGCCTCCGACGCGACGGGCTAACTCCATCCCTAGCGAACTCTTTCCGCTTGCGGTCGGACCGGCGATGACGAGTACCCCGCGCGCACACGAAGAGGCGTTGATCGAACTGACACTTTCCGGAGGCGCGTGTGACACAGCGGCACAGTATCGGCACCGTATGCTGCCCAACAGCATGAAGAAGCTGCACCTTGCACACGTCCCTGTCGCCGGAAAGCGCGCCCTCATCCGCGTTGATTTCAATGTTCCCATGGAGGGCGGAGTCATCACCGACGATCGCCGAATTCGCTCGAGTTTGCGCAGCATTCGGTCGGTCCTTGAGCGCGGGGGCAGCGTCGTCCTCATGACACACCTCGGTCGACCCGAGGGCAAAGGATTTGAAGGCGACTACTCCGTGCAACCGGTGGCAGCCCGACTCGCAGAGCTTCTAGGCGAACTCGCGCCGCGCGGCGTGACGTGCGCCGGAACAAGTTGTGTGCATCCGGAGGCGTTGCAGGCAGTCTCGACGTTGAAGCCCGGCGGCGTGGTACTCCTCGAAAACCTCCGTTTCGAGAAGGGCGAAAAGAAGGGCGAGGAGTCATTCGCCAACGCACTCGCGAATCTGGGGGACCTCTATGTGAATGACGCATTCGGGACGAGCCACCGCAGCGATGCGTCCATGCACGCCGTTCCTCTCGCGATGCGCGCACAGGGCAAGCCAACCTGCGCTGGATTTCTGCTCGACGCGGAGTTGGAGTTCCTTCTCGAACGAATTGCGCGCGCCCAACACCCATTCACCGCAGTACTCGGCGGCGCGAAGGTCAGCGACAAGTTGCCAACCATTCACAACCTGATGCAGAAGGTCGATCGCATCATTGTTGGTGGCGCGATGGCGTACACGCTACTCAGAGCGAAAGGCGTGTCGATAGGCGCGTCGCGGGTTGAAGAGGCACTCGTTGACCAATCCAAAGAAATCCTCGCACTCGCCCAATCGAGGGGTTGCGAGATCATGCTTCCAGTGGATCACCTTTGCTCCTCCGCCTTCAGCGCGGAGAGTGCTCGCAAGGTTTGCGCAGGAGCCATCGAGAGTGGTTGGATGGGCCTCGATATTGGCCCTGCAACCATCGCGATGTTCACTGCGGCGATTCGCGCGAGCCGCACCGTCGTGTGGAATGGTCCGATGGGGGTGTTCGAAATGCCGCCGTTCGATGCAGGGACGCGCGCAATCGCACAAGCAGCGATCGAAGCGACCCAGACAGGTGCCGTCACAATCGTCGGCGGAGGCGACACCGCTGCAGCGGTGGAGGAGTTTGGCCTGGCCTCACAGTTCAGCCATGTTTCCACTGGCGGAGGAGCAAGCCTCGAGGTTCTCGAGGGCAAACATCTCCAGTGCCTCGACGCGCTCGACGGTCCGGCAACCGTCTTGGGGTGAAACCTCTATGAATCGACGACCCAACTGCCCTATAGTGAACAAACTGGATCCCTCCCATGTTGACGCGAATTACCTCCGCCCTCGCTCTCACACTCGCCGTCTGTAATCTCACCTTCGCGCAGGAGTTGAAAGTCGGCGCCGCGCCACCATCTCTCACCGTGGAGATGGCCCAAGGGGACCAACCAAACTTCTCTGATCCCAAGGCGACGATCGTGGTGGAGTTCTGGGCAACTTGGTGCGGGCCGTGCATGCGCTCCATCCCGCATCTCAATGAACTTTGGAACAAGTACCAATCCAAGGGGCTCGTGATCCTTGGCATTTCTGACGAGCCAATCGGCACGGTCCGCCCATTCCTCAGTAAGAAGGGCAGCACGATGGGCTACCCCGTCGCTGTCGACGCAAAGGATAAGCCCACAAGCACCGCGTGGATGAAAGCAGCGGGGCAGGAAGGCATTCCCTGCGCGTTCGTGGTGAAGGATTCCAAGATCGTTTGGATCGGAAACCCGCTCGACGAGAAGTTTGACGAGGTTGTCGTCGGTTGCGTGACCGGCCGCTACAACCCCGAACTTCTCAAGGCAGCGGGACCACTCAAGGCGGCGGCGGTCACGGCAGCAAAGGTAAAAAACTGGAGCGATGTGTGGAAGCACTACGACTCGTTGATCGCCACGGATCAAAAGATCTTCGGCGACATCGCTGTGAAGAAGTATCGCACGCTGCTCGTCGACGCGAAAGACGCAGCAGGCGCGAAGGCATGGGGGGACGAACTCCTCGCGAAGTACACCGACGACGGCGTCACCTTGGAAGAACTCGCGCGATTGATTCTTTCTGACAGTGCTATCCAACAGCGCGACTATGCGCTCGCCTTCGCTGCCGCCTCGCAGTTCCAAGTACTTTCCTCCAACGACGCTCCTTCGATCGCCCTCGTTGCGGAAGTCGTGTATCACGCCGGCGAGATCGACCGCGCCGTCGCGCTCCAACAAGAGGCGTGGATGGTGAGTGGGGCGTCGCAGAAGGCGGAATACCGCCGTGTCCTCGACACCTATCGCAAGGCCGCTAAGAAACCGGCATCCGCGAAGTTTTCCACTGATGCACCTGCGGCCGGTACGACAGCTCCCTGAGCGCAGCACGGATTCCATGGTCGACGCACGCGCGGCTCCAATGCAACGGCAAAGTTTCAGCGCCTTTTCCCCGCGTGACCCCCTCATCGCGGCGTCGATCCTATCCGCTGACTTCGCACGGCTCGCCGACGACGCGAAGTGCGCGCTCCTTGCGGGCGCTGACTTGCTTCATGTCGATGTGATGGATGGGCACTTTGTCCCGAACCTCTCCATGGGACCGGCACTGTGTGCATGCCTCCACCGCGCGCTGCCAACGGCGATGCTCGATGTGCACCTCATGGTCACCGATCCGGCACAATATCTCGAACCATTTGCGCGCGCGGGTGCGAGTCACATCACCTTTCACATCGAAGCCAACGGCAATGCCGCCGAACTTGCGGCGCGCATCCATGCACTCGGCATGTCAGCGGGCATCGCAATCAAGCCCGACACCCCGACGAGCGCGATCGAACACCTGCTCGCGCACTTCGAGCTCCTCCTCGTGATGAGCGTGCATCCTGGGTTCAGCGGTCAGAAGTTTCTCGAAAGCGCATTGCCCAAGGTCGCGCATCTTCGCACACTCGTTCCTGACGCGGTTCGAATTCAACTCGACGGCGGCGTGAACGCTTCCACCGCCAAGCGATGCCGCGACGCGGGTGGTGATGTGCTCGTGTCTGCTTCTGCACTCTTTGGGACGCCTGATTACTCGCTCCCGATTCGCCAGATGCGCCTTGACTGAGTGATGCGCTACGATGCGATCCATGTCTCGCACACCAGCGGCGCAATGGGATGCCGCATCTAACCTCGTTGAGAAAAAGGGTGTCCCTGCGGGCATCTGGATGCAATGCCCCGAGTGCGCAGAAACGCTTTTCCGAAAAGCTGTCGAAGCGAATCTGTGGGTCTGCCCGCGCTGCCAACACCACCTCCGGCTCTCGGCTCGACAGCGCGTCGAACAACTCCTCGACCCTGGGTCGTTCGAGCCGTTTGATGATCATCTGAAACCGATTGATCAACTGCAATTCGTCGACAACAAGCCCTATCCGGCTCGCCTCGCCGAGAGTCAGCGCAAGACGGGCAACAACGACGCGATCCTTTCAGGCTTTGGCTTCATCAAGGGTCGGCGTGTTTCACTTGCCGTCATGGATTTTTCGTTCCAAGGAGGCTCCATGGGATCGGTCGTTGGCGAGCGCATCACGCGAGCTATCGAACGTGCGACCGCCCATGACCTTCCAGTGATCGTCGTCTCGTGCTCGGGTGGCGCTCGCATGCAAGAGTCAGGCTTCTCACTCATGCAGATGGCCAAGACAAGCGCGGTCCTGGCGCGACTCGATGACGCGGGGGGGCTCTTTATCTCCGTGCTGGCGGACCCGACGACGGGCGGAGTGACTGCGAGCTTTGCGATGCTCGGCGATGTCATTCTCGCGGAGCCGCGCGCGCTCATTGGGTTTGCCGGCCCACGCGTCATTCAGCAGACGATTCGACAGGAACTTCCCGAAGGATTCCAGCGCAGCGAGTTTCTCCTCGAGCGCGGCTTCGTCGATCGCATCGTCCATCGACGCGACCTTCGGAGCGAGATCAGTCGCGTGATCGACTATGCCGGCCGTTGAGCGCGCATTCCGATCCTACCTTCGCAGCGCGCTGTGCTCGAGCCTCGCGGCGCTTTCGCTCTATCTCGCGTTTCCACCTGCAACCCTCTGGCCGTGCGCGTTTCTCGCGCCGATCCTGCTGCTTGTCGCGGTGCGCGCTGCGCCTTCCTGGAAATCCTGCGCGCTCATTGTGACCGTTACGCACATGCCCGTTTTCGCGGCGATGCAATGGTGGATCATCGACGTCAGCGCGCTCGGCTTGCCTGCATTCATCGTCTACCTCTCGGTGTGCTGGGGACTCCTTTCGCTCCTCTTGCGCGCACTCGATGCCTGTCTTGCAACGCGCACGCTACACGCGTCGTGGGTTTTGCCGCTTGGCTATCTCAGCAGCGAATTCCTACGCGGAGATCTCGTCTGCGGCGGGTACCCGTGGTTCTTCGCCGGCCATCCTCTCGTGCAGAGCGCCTTCCTCTCGCAGTGCGCGGATCTGCTCGGCGCTGCAACTCTTTCCGCGCTCGTGTGCGTGATCTCGGGCAGCACGCTCGACGCGATCGTGGCCTTGCGACGCGCGGATCGAAGAGGCGCGATGCTCGCACTCAGCGTCACCGTACTCGCGTGGCTCTCCGCACTGCTGTACGGAGCAGCGCGGTTGCAGCAGTACCCACCGACCACACCGTCGAACGCGAGCAGCATTCTCATCGTGCAAACGAGCGTGCCGACATCGAACAAACTTGCGTGGTCACCACAGGCGCAAGTCGACGACACGCAACGGGGCATGCTGCTCACGCTCGAGGGAGTTCGCAACGCGAGGGCAGAGGGGGAAGAGCCCATTCTTGCGGTCTGGCCTGAGACCATGCTGCCCGGATTTGGGCTGGAGTTAGACGGAATCAATGCGATGACCGACGCTGGTGCGTGGCCAGGCTCGCGATTTGCTGATGCCGCGAAAGACCTCGTTCAAGCCACTGGAGTTCCGCTCCTGGTGGGCAGCGCGGCGTATGAAGGGCTGCACATCGAAGGCGAGGGTACCGAACGTCATTACGCCTGGAATCATCAGTACAACAGCGTCTATCTCGTACAAGACGCGATGCCGTATCCGCGTTACGACAAGATTTTTCTGACGCCGTTTGGCGAGACGATGCCCGTGATTAGCGCCTGGCCTTGGCTCGAATCCAACTTGCTCGCCCTCGGCGCAGAAGGGATGACCTTCGATCTTGATGCGGGCGGAAAGTACACACGATTCACCGTTGCGTCGAAGCACAGCGAGCCACTTCGCATCGCGACGCCGATCTGCTTTGAGGATTCAGTCGGGTGGGTTTGCCGTCGGATGGTGTTTGGCGATCGCGACTGGCAACCTTGGAGTGCCACCCGTGAAGCAGACCTCTTGATCGCGCCCTCCAACGATGGATGGTTTGGCAGCAGCGCGTCCTCGCGCGCGCAACACTTTGACTTCGCGAGATTGCGGGCGATCGAGTTTCGTACTCCCGTCCTGCGGAGCGTGAACACGGGTTTCAGCGCTTGGATTGATGAGGCGGGGCGGATTCGAGCGGTGATTGGGGCATCTCCGCGTGGCGAAATGAACCTTGAAGGTTCCTTACTGGCGCGTGTGCAACCGTTGCATGGCGTTCCACTCTCCGCTCGGACCGCAGACCTCCTCTCCTGGGGTAGCGTACTGTGCTGCGTCGTGATTTTTTTCCGATCCTCGAGAACCAGCCGGCCAGATCAATGACGCGCTGACGCGAGAGCAACCGATGCAACTTCACTCTTTCGCTTCTCCCTCCTCGACTCCGACGCGCTGGGGCCACACCATCGGCGTCGGGCTGTGTGTTGGGCTTCTTGCATCTTGCGCACCTCGGAATCCGGGTGAGCCTTGGAGTACGAAGTCTCAGTCGACAACGGCGCGATCCACTCCGTCCGGCGAGGGGAGCACAAGAAGTGTTGCCCTAAGCACCGCTCCGCCTCCGAATGTGGCGTTGTCTGCCCGCGCCGACGCAGTCATTCGTGAAGCCGCTTCAAGCAAGGACCCTTCGACCAGAGCGCATGCGATCGAAGGATCCATTCGTCAGCCGGCGCTCTTGCGGGAGCTCGCTCCCAAGGCACTCGTCGATCAAAATCGCGGGGTCCGCTTCGTTGCGTGCATGGCAATCGGGGAAGCGCAACTGAGCGACTTCGCGCACCTCGTCCACCCACTGCTCATGGATGAGAGCGCGTCTGTGCGAGCCGCTGCGATCCTCACGCTCACGCGCCTGGGCGAAACAGTCGACCCCACGCCATTGGGCGCGATGGCTGCAAGCGACGACCTTGAAGCACGAGCCAATGCCTACCTCGTGCTGGGTTTACTCGGCAACAAGAGCGCTGTGCCGATCATCCGTTCGAGCATCGGGAATGCGCCTCCACTCGCGAATCCCGTTCGAGTTCGCCTCGTCGATCTCCAAGGGGCGGAGGCGCTCGTGCGACTCGGCGAGACACGAGAAATCGACTCCATTCGCGCGGCGGTTTTTTCTCCACCTGAGCAGGAGGAACTTGCGGTCGTTGCATGCGAGGCGCTCGGGCGCCTTCGTGATGAGGTGAGTGCACCCATGCTGCGAAACATTCTCGCGCCGAGCGCGGGCCGAAAGCGCGCAGCAGAAGTTCGTCTCGCGGCTGCTTCGACTCTGCTTTCCCTTGGCGCCCCAGCCGCGCCGGTGCTGTCGATTGCGAAGGAGTGTGTTGGCGATCCCGATCCTCGCGTGCGTGCGCAAGCAGCGGTGCTTCTCGGCAAAATTGCCAACTCGGCGAGTGCGGCAATGCTGAGTGCGCTGCGGGTCGACGATGATCCTACGGTACGGCTTTGCGCGAGTGCGGCAAGCCTGTCGCCCGTTGAAATCGCGGAGTGACCGGATTCCCTGCGCGCACGGCAGACGCTGCCCCGATTGACACTCACGCGCACCGGCGTTACAAAACCGCACCTCTGAGATCCCTGTGTTTCGGACCTCGTGAGGTACCTTGCAAACCCGCCCTCCTCGGACGGGGCGCATCGTTCGTTCTCCTGCGTCTGATTATTCGTTCCAACCGCTGTCTGCCGGAGCACCACTGTGCACATTCTGACTAAGGCCCTTCTCGTCATCGTCGCTCTCCTCGCCGTTGCGATCGTCCCGCTCGCTGCGGTCAACGCGTACAACGACTCTCGCTTCGAACTGAAGTATCGAGATGCTGACGCCGCTCGCGCCGCGTCCGATGCGGCGCTGACGAGTGAACGCAATGCCAAGGCCGTCATGCAACAGAAGGCCGAAGACGACGCGAAGGCCGGGGCAGAACGACTCGCTTCTTCCCAGAAGGAAGTCGACGCCAAGAGCGCCGCGCTGCGCAAGGCAGAGTCGGAGCTGGCGAGCATGCAAGCCACGCAGCAGGGCATCCTCTCGCACCTTGAATCGCTTGATGCAACTTTCAAAGCAAATCAACTCATCACCGATTCGCTCGCGAGCGAACTTCGCGATGTTCGCGGCAAGGCAATCGAAGCCCAACGCCGCATGGCCGAACTCGACGCAGCGCTCGCTGAGCGCACCGCCGAACTCGAAGTCGCCGAAGCCGCTCGCCGGTTGCTTGAAGAAGAGCGCAAGCGACTCGAGGACGAAAACCTTGCCGCCAAGACCTCCATCGATCAGTACATCGCCGCCTACGGTCAGATTGGCGGAAGCCGCGCTGGCGCAGTGACACAACCCGTCGCCGACCGCAATGTGTCGGCAACCATCATTGATGTTCGCCAACGCGATGGATCGACCTTTGCCGAAATCAACGCGGGGAGCCGCGATGGCGTGCAGGTTGGGTGGACGATGATGGTGGGCGACGGTGCGACCTACATCGGCAACCTCAAGATCACGCACATCGATGTGAACCGCGCCGTGGGCGTCGTGGAACTTGAGAACGCAGCCGCTCGCGGCGAAGTGAAGGTCGGTCAGCGGGCGATTGCTCGCGCGGGTGAGTGACTCCCGCCGAAGTCAAACTGCGGCGCACGATTCGTCCTCCCCGTCGACATCTTTCAAAGAACTGCCTGTCATGATCACCAAGTCCAACCGTACCTCTGACCCCGATGTCTTTACCGCGCTGCTTGCGGCGGCGGCTATCGCGCTGCTCTTTGGCGTCATCGCCTTAGTCCTCGCCAATGGCTCCCAAGCTGGTGGCCCGTTCGACCTTGTGAAGTGATCGATCCGCGATCAAGCCGCGAGTTTCCCGACAATCGTGAGACGCCGTGCAATCCAGATTGCGCGGCGTCTCTCTTCTTCTGATAGGCTTTGGATTGACGCACTAGCAACATGCCAAGCTCGGGCTTGTAGAGTGCGTTGGAGCAGCCAAGCTGATGTTCGAACGACTTCTTAGTTTCTTCAGCGTCGACATGGGT
>SXUJ01000113.1 GCA_005790565.1 Planctomycetia bacterium | reverse complement strand
GCCGTGCGGAATGCAGAATGTCTTGTGGAGGTTGAGGTGGCACACATCCGCACCAATGTGGCCTGGACTTGTCAGTCCGACTTGCGCGTTCATGTTCGCGCCATCCATATAGACCTGCGCGCCGAATCTGTGCACGATGGCGCAGGCCTCCTTCACGGTCTCTTCAAACACACCGTGCGTCGACGGATAGGTAATCATGAAGGCCGCGAGTTGCGCGGCGTGCTCTTGTGCGCGCTTCGCCAGATCCACAAGGTCAATGTTGCCCGCGCCATCGCAAGCCACTGGGATCACGCGCATACCTGCGACCACCGCCGACGCTGGATTCGTGCCGTGGGCCGAAACCGGAATGAGGCAGATATCGCGTTCCTTCTCGCCGCGACTCTCGTGGTATGCGCGGATGACCAACAGTCCCGCGTACTCGCCCTGCGAACCGGCGTTCGGCTGAAGGCTCATTGCCGCAAAGCCCGTCGCTTCGCACAACCATGCTTCGAGCGTTCGGAAGAGCTCCGCGTAGCCAAGCCATTGCTCGCGCGGCGCGAAGGGATGCATCTGCCCGAACTCCGGCCAAGTGACGGGAATCATCTCGCTCGTCGCGTTGAGTTTCATCGTGCAGGAGCCAAGCGTGATCATCGAGTGCACCATCGATAGGTCCTTGGAGACCAGTCGATGGATGTAGCGAAGCATCTCATGCTCTCCGTGGTAGCGGTTGAACACTTCGTGCTGCATGAGCGGAGTGTTGCGCAGGAAGATCGCCGGAATGCAACCGTTACTCGACGCTGGCGTACTCGGCGCCACTCGCTCCGAGGCGAAGATTGTCGCGAGCGTTGCGAGATCGCTCTCGGTGGTGGTCTCATCGAGCGTGAGTCCAACGGTTCCATCTCCATAGCTGCGCAGATTCACGCGGCTTCGAGCGGCCGCAGCGTGGACTGACGCTGCCTGCATGCCGTGACCGAGCTTGACGCGGAGCGTGTCGAAGAACGCGCCAGTCCCGCAGTCATGTCCGAGGCTCGCGAGCGTGTGCGCGAGCGTCGCAGTCAATCGATGCACGCGCGTTGCGATCTTTCGAAGTCCATCCGGTCCGTGGTAAGTGCCGTACATGCCCGCCATCACAGCGAGCAACACTTGTGCGGTGCAGATGTTGGATGTTGCCTTGTCCCGTCGAATGTGTTGCTCACGAGTTTGGATCGCCATGCGAAGCGCACGATTGCCATGAACATCGCGCGAAACGCCGATGATGCGTCCTGGGAGCTTGCGAACATAGGCATCACTCGTGGCGATGAATCCCGCGTGTGGACCGCCAAATCCCATCGGCACGCCGAATCGTTGCGCGCTTCCAATGGCAATATCCGCGCCCCATGCTGCGGGCGGAGTGAGTAAGACAAGCGCGAGTGGATCGCATGCCGCGACGAGGAGCGCGCCCGCTGCGTGGGTGCGTGCCGCGAGTGACCTATAGCACTCGATGCGTCCGTCAGTCGTCGGATACTGCACGAGTGCGCCACAGAATGCATCGCTCGGTTCGAAGGTCAAGGGGTTTCCAATGACCAGCTCCAGACCAAGCCACTTCGCGCGTGTTTCCACAACGGCGATCGTCTGCGGGTGGCAGTCCTCAGCGACGAAAAACTTCAAGCGAGTTTCGCCGGTAATGCCGAAGCACATGTTCATTGCCTCCGCCGCGGCAGTGCCTTCGTCAAGAAGCGATGCTCCAGCGAGTGGTAGGCCAGTCAGCTCTGCGATCATCGTCTGAAAGTTCAAGAGCGCTTCGAGTCGACCCTGCGCAACTTCCGCTTGGTAGGGGGTGTACGCGGTGTACCACGCTGGGTTCTCCAAGATGTTTCGGAGAATCACGCCAGGGACCGCAGTATCGGTATAGCCCATGCCGATGTAGGACCGGAACACCTGATTCTTTGACGCGAGGGTTTTGAGCGCGCGGAGCGTTTCTGCTTCACCGCGGGTCGCGAAACTTCCCGTTCGCGTGGGGTCCTCCAACTCAAGCGCACGCGTCGAGCGAATCGAGGCTGGGATGGCATGGCGGAGGAATGCAGCGAGATCGCTGTATCCGCACGCACCAAGCATTGCCGCAACATCTTCTTGCGTGTGCGGTACATGGCGGTGAAAGAATGTGTCCGTCGGTCCGAAGGTCGAGAGCGAAGGAGTCGAGGTCGGTGAGTTTTTCACGGTGTTCATGTCGATTTCAGCTCGGCGTGCACTCATGCTGCAATTGCTTAGGGCAAGCAGAAAGCGTAGCCGATGCGCGCGGTGAAGCAGAGCCAATTCCTTGCCGGAATGTCGAGCCTCTACACTGCGGATCTCTCAAGAGTTCCCGTACCTCGCAATTTCGGAGCCTCCCTTGAATCCTCCTTCTCGTTCTCGATTTCCGTCTCGGTTCTGCTGCGCTTCGGTAAGCCTCGCCTTGACGCTCACGCTCAGTTCCCTAGCCACATTCGCGCAGGAAGCAGAGGCACCGAAGGCGCCATCGAAGCCAGAGATCATCGTCGGACCCGTCAGCGTCTACTCCTACAGTCCAGCTGAATCGTTCGTTCGGGTGGACGCGAACGATGTGTCACTCGCACAGATTCTCACTGACCTCGGTCCCGACGCGATCGAGTGGTATCAACATGTGCAAACACTTTCAAATCCTTGGTTCGAAGGGCGAGTGCCTGGAAGCGACGGCATTGAATATGCCGCGCAGTACATCCAATTCTGGATGGAGCAGCGAGGACTGACTCCCGCTTTCGAAAATGCGCCGGATCGCGGCGCGACCGCATGGCGGCAGAAGTTCGAACTTCCCGGTGGACAGCCGACAGAGAAGTCTGTGGCTTTGACTTGCAACGGAGTCTCGGCGGGCAAGGACGAGGTTGCAACTCTGAAGTGCTCTGCGAGTGCCGACACCACCGCGCCCCTCGCGTTTTGCGGTTACGCGATCGCCGAGGGCAAAGATGGTTACTCCAGTTTCGCTGAAGGTGAAGATCTCTCTGGTCGCATCGCGGTGGTGTTCCGCGGCGAGCCGCTGCGCGAAGACGGCAAGAGCGCATGGGGTGAGGATGGTCGATTCTCCCCTTCCTCAAATCTCAAGCAGAAAATCGATGCGCTCGCGGCGCGAAACGCCGCAGGCATCATTGTCGTGGAACCACCGAACTACGCGGGTAAGAAGTCGAATCTCTCCACGCTTCCCGTCGGGCAGCTTGGCGGGGCTCGCGAGATGCCCTGTGTGGTCGTCGACGCGGCCTTTGCGGAGTCGATGTTGAGTGCGGCGGATCCGCAACATCGCTCGCTGCTTGAGCTTCGCGCACTTGCCGACAGCGGCGAGGCGAAGACCCTTCGCTTCCCAGAGTCTTTCACCGCGCAACTCGTCGCCGAACTCGACGACGGCAAACTCATGACAGAGAACGTCGGCGGCATCCTTCGTGGGAAGGGCGCGCTTGCGGATGAGTGGATTGTGATCGGGGCGCACTACGACCATGTTGGATACGGTGCCTACGGTGCCGACTCTGAAAATCGAGGGACCTTGCATCCTGGTGCGGATGACAACGCCTCCGGCACTTCCGGCATGCTTCTGCTCACGAAGCAACTCAGCGAGGCCTACGAGGCGATGGGTGATGACGCGAATCTCCGCAGCATCCTCTTCCTCGCGTTCAGCGCGGAAGAAGTAGGGCTCAATGGTTCGCGCGCGTTCATCAAAAGCCCATCGATTCCCGCGGACAAGGTCGACTTCATGCTCAACCTCGACATGATTGGTCGACTGCGCTCGAATGATCTCGAAGTTGGCGGCGTTGGAAGCGCGACGGACTTCATGGGAAAACTTCGGCCGTTCTTCGAGGCGAGTGGATTGACGATTCGTGCAGATCCGAGTGGTCGCGGTCCAAGCGATCACGCGAATTTTTACGGTGCCGGCATCCCAGTGCTCTTCTTCTTCACCGGTGTTCACGATGTGTATCACAAGCCCGGCGACAAGGGCTACACCGTGTCCCCGCAAGGCGCGCGGAAAGTCCTCGATCTTGCGGGAAAGATTGCGATGTGGCGTGCAATTGAAACGGATCGACTTGTCTTTGAAAGCGCAACGAACGCCGACGGCACCACGCGCGGACAGGATCGAGGTTACGCCGCGGTTCGCCTTGGTGTCCAACCTGGCATGGCAGAGGATGGCGCAACGGGCATCAAGGTCGAAGGCGTGAGTGAGGGAACGAGCGCGGCGGAAGCAGGCATCAAGCCCGGCGACCTGCTGATCGCGTGGAACGGCGAGGAACTCGCCTCCACGGCGGTCATGATGGAGAAGTTGCGAGCCTGCAAAGTTGGTGACAAAGTCGAGATTCGCCTACTTCGCGCGGGCCAAGAAGAGACAGTCACCGTGACCATGAAGGCGGGAAAGGCGCGCGGTGGATGATCCTTCGCGCGCGTAACCTCGCGTTCGCGTTTGCCGCACTGACCG
>SXUJ01000112.1 GCA_005790565.1 Planctomycetia bacterium | reverse complement strand
GCGACGCTCTATCCAATTGAGCTACGCGGACTGCGGCGCGAAAGTGTAACAAACTGTGCGCGATCGGCCGCGAGTTACCATCGCGCCCTCCATGCTTTCCTCGCCCGCAACGGCCCACTCCAACGCGCCCGTCCGCGCCTTCCCAATCGCGGCAGTGACATTCTTTTGTTCACTCGGCACGGGGATTCTGTGGAACTCGATTTACTTTGTGGCAGAGAGCGCCTACGGGTTCACCAAACAAGAGAGCATGTTGCTCGCGTTTCTCAACGGCGCGCTCTACACGGTCGTCGCGTTCAATGCGGGTCGAACGGTGCGCGCGCTCGAGCGACGCATGTCCCCTCGCTCCGCGCTTGCCTGCATTCTCGCCACGCAGGCGCTGCTCGCGCCGGTCGTCCTTTTGTGGCCGGATGTCAAGACCCTCTGGATCTGCGCCATCGCGATGACCGCACTCGGTGCATTGCAGTGGCCGATCGTGCAGCATTACCTTGTCTCAGGTCGACACGGTGCGTCGATGCGCAACTCCATCGGTTGGTGGAATGCATCATGGATGTCGGCGACAGCGATTGGGCTCGCGCTCACAGGACCACTCGAAGCTGCAGGACTCCTGGCGTATGCGATTCCTTCCATGCTGCCGATCATGTTGATCGCGATGTGTTTTCTACCTGCGTTTCCAGCGTACCCAGCGCACCATGATCCGGAGGCACGCGCTGCGCATGTTCCGGCCTCGTATGCCCCGCTCTTGCGCAGCGCTCGAGTATTGCACCCGATGGGGTACCTCGTCATTGGAGCACTTTCGCCCGTCTTGCCCTATCTCTTTGGCGGATTGCAAGTCGCCAACGCGTGGCACGCGCCGATTTCGTCGACCTGGCACCTCGCGCGCTTGGTTGCCGTGCTCTTGCTATGGCAGACGGCATTCTGGCATGGTCGAGGGGGGACGCTCTTGATCGCGGGACTCTTGCTCGGCGGCGGATTCACCGTTGCGGCGTGCAGCACTTCCGAACTCACGCTCATCCTGGGACTCGTTGCAATCGGCCTTGGTCAAGGCGCGATCTACTACAACGCCATTTACTACGCAATGGCGGTTGGGAGCGCGGAGGTGGATGCTGGCGGAATGCACGAAGCACTTGTGGGCATCGGCTATCTCACCGGACCGCTGCTCGGATTGCTCGCGTCGGCGGCCGGTGCCGGAACACCCGTCTTCATCGGCCTGGTCCTCGGATTGCTTCTCATTGGGGGCATTTACGCATGTCTGCGGATGCGAGCAAACGCGTCGGTGAGCGTGGGATGAGTGAAGACGAATCCATTTTCTCGAAGCACTGTCGATGAGACGAACGCTCCTTCGAGGAGCAGTGCCTGTCCCATCTCGCCGAAGAGGATTCGCACGCAAAACGCAGGCATCCACGCAACTGCCGGTCGCTTCAGCGCATGACCGAGTGCCGCGGCGAATGCGCGCTGGGAAACCAATTCGGGCGCGACGACATTGACTGCACCGCCGATCGATTCATTCGCGAGGCAAAACTGCACGGCGCCAATCGCATCGTCCATCGAAACCCACGGGACGCCCTGTCGACCGTTGCCGAGTGGCCCTCCGAGACCCCATCGAAATGGTCGAAGCATCGCGCCGAGTGCGCCACCCGCTTCACTCAGAATCACGCCAAACCGGAGGTGGACCGTGCGAACTCCGGCATCCCTTGCGCTCGCACTCGCTTCTTCCCACTGCTGCACAACATCCGCGAGGAAACCCAGTCCCGCTCCACTCTGCTCGTCGACAGGTGTTGTGCTCGCTCCGTAATATCCAACCCCGCTTGCGCAGAGGAACACGCGAGGTGGGTGTGCGCACAAGCGCTGAGCCGTCGCAATCGCTTCCGCGATCGCGCGAGTTCCTTTGACGCGACTGTCGAGAATCTCCTGCTTTCGCGCTGCACTCCAGCGCTTGTCCGCGATGCCCGCCCCCGCAAGGTGGATGACCGCGTCGATTCCCTCGAAGGCCGAGGGATTGATGCGGCGCACACAGTCCTTGCTCATTGAAAGCGCGATGCAGTCTGTTGGAACTCGCTCCTCCGCCGAGACTCGGACGATTGGAACGACACGATGTCCAGCATTGGTCAGTGCGATACAGAGTCTGCGCCCCACAAGGCCGTGCGATCCGCTGACCGCGATTCGAAGCGAAGCAAGGGCAGTTGACTTGTCGCGCAACGGGTCCATGGGAGCATTGTGCCTCCTGGCCTCGAACCCCGCTCGGCGCCAATCGAACTTCGTACAATCAGCGAATGACCAAACCGCCGCTCGCAGAAGCAAATCTCGGTTGCGCCTCGACACGCGAAATCGTGACGCGCCGCCTCGCGCGAGCGGTCGAAGCGACGGCGCTTCTCTCCACCCAGTCTGCGCTCCTCGAGTCGGTCTGTGCGCTCGCATGTGAAACCCTTGCGCGTGGCGGCTTGATTGCAACCGCTGGCAACGGAGGGTCCGCGGCCGAAGCACTCCATCTCGCGGAAGAATTGGTCGGTCGCTACGAGCGCAATCGTGCCCCCCTGCGCGCGGTTTGCCTGAGTGCGGATGCGACCGCGATGAGTTGTATCGCCAACGACTTCGGATTTGAGCATGTCTTTTCGCGGAGCGCCGCGGCGGTCCTTCGCGAAGGCGACCTCCTCGTCCTCTTTTCCACGAGCGGAAACTCTGAGAACTTGCTCCACGCAGCTCGCGCCGCGCATTCGCGTGGCGCACGGGTCCTCGGCATTCTCGGCAAGGGAGGCGGAAAACTCCTCCCGCTGTGCGACACATCCATCGTGGTGGGCGGAACGGACAGCGCGATGATCCAAGAAGCGCATCAAATCATCATGCACGCGGTATGTGAAGCCTGCGATCAACTTGCGCTGACCAGTGTCTAAACACCTCTCCTGAGTTCCCTATGGCCACCGACTCTGTCGAATCGATTTCGCCCACGCCGCTCACCCGCTTTCAGGTCCTCACGTTTTTCGTGCTTCGGCTCGTTGTTCCGCTGTGGATTGGCGCGGGTGCGATCGGCAAACTACTGTCGTTTGATCCCAAGACCCTTCCGCCGCCCGTGCTTGACGCTGTGCTTGGGCTTGGGAGTGCAAGCGGGATGGACCTTGGCGCGTTTGTCGGAGGGGCATTCCGATTTTTCATTGGTGCGGAACTGTTCGTCGCGCTCACGATTTTGTTCGCTCCACGGTTTGCCCGCATGCTCGCACTGAGTGTGCTCGGCCTGTTCTGTGCGATTCTTGCACTGCTGATCGCACAACAGTTCGCGAAGGGCGGATGGAGTGATGTCGCGAAGGGCGGTTGCGGCTGCTTTGGAAAGACCAGCCTTCCGGCATGGCTGATGTTCGTCATCGACGCGACTCTTCTCGCCCTTTCCGTTCTCGCGCCCGCGAGAAGCGGCCCCGCCGGTCGAGGCGTTGGGATGGCGGCGGTGATTGCCGTTGTCTCCTTTGGGGTTGCGTTCCTCCGACCAACTCCGATCCTCGACACCGCGAGCGACCCCGATGGCGCGCAAGCTCCGACCCCTCCGCTCGTGCAATCGGCATGGCCCGCGGCACCGTCGTCGTATGCGAGCCTCTTCTTTGTGAAGTGGAAAGACACGATCGGGAAACGACTCGTTGACATTCCAGTCTTTCTTGCGATCGATCGACCTGTGCCTTCCACCATGCTCAGCGGTCCGCAACTCATTGTGTTCTACAGCGAGACATGTGACCACTGTCAGGCACTCTTCAAGAAACACTTCGCGACGCCATCGAAGACGCCCGTGCTTCGTGTCGCAATTCCGCTTGGCGGGGATCGCGCATTGCCAATGCACTGCGAAGGATGTGTCTCTTCGAAGTTGTTCGCCCCCAAGACCGCGAAGCCGCCAGAATACATGCTCGGTACACCTCCGATCATTGTTCGCGCACAGGATGGTGTGATCACTGATGTCTGCACGAATGTGGACGATGAAGTCGCGCTTGCGCGCATCCTCGCCCTTGCGCCCAATGGCGCGCCGCAGCCTCTCGAACCGGTTACTCCGCCCGTTGATCCGCCCTCGACGCAGGCCAAGCCGTGGCCCCCGCTGCCGGCACAACTTCAGGGCTTTTATGTCGCGGAGTTCGGAGACCTCGTCGGCAAACGGCTCGATGAGAATGACTTCGGTAAGCTCATTCAGAAACCACCAGCGAAGCTCAACGAAGGCCGCAAGATCGTCATCTACTACCGGCAGGATTGCGATCACTGTCAGGAGTTGATGATGACGCACTTCACGGGGCCGCTCCTCGTGGAGACGCTTGCGGTTGCGATTCCGGACGCTGATCCCAACGCGCTCCTCGATATGGCGTGTGACACCTGTGCGTTGGCGCAGCTGGTGAAAGGCCCCGACTACGTGATCGCGACTCCAATCGTGCTCTCGATGCAGGATGGCGTGGTGACTTGCATCGTCGAAGATGTCGAAGATGCCGCCAAGCTTGAGGCGTGTATTCGAGGTGTGAAGTAACCGCGCTGTCTAACCACCATGAAGCGTTTTTCTGTTCCGACCATTGTTCCTTCGATCTGTAGTGCGTGCTCACTTGCGCTTGCAGGACTCTGGATCGTTCTGCACGGACCTCAGTCGGCGCCAACGCCGCTGCGAGAGTTGTGCATGCGAGCCACTGGACTCGCAGAGGAGCCTGCGGCACAGGCAATCGTGGCGATCTTGTTCGCGTTCGCGTTGCTTTCGGTCTTGCTTCGAGACAAGCGGATTGCGCTCGCCCTCGGCGGCCTTCTCGCGTTTGTTTCGTTGATGAGTATCTCTCGCGCGGTTCGCGACGGGGCGATTGAGGGATCGATGGTCTTTGCGTTTGCGCTCGGAGTGGGGTGCGTCATTCTTGCATTGCAAGCGCGGGAACCAGAGGTGAAGGCCGATCGAGCCATCGGACTGTCCGCCTCCTGGCGCGTGCTCGCCATCGTGCTCGCCCTCGCCTCTGCTGGCTTCACTGCCGCTCGCATTGACTTTCAGCGCAAGGACAACACCGTCCCGCCAGCTCAAGTGATCGACATGCAACTCGAGTCTTCGGTTGGGAAGGCGCTCAGTGCCACGGCAATCGCGACTTACCTGCCCACCGTGGAGGCCATGATCGCCGCGGGTGGCAACACGGGTTGGATCGTGTTCTTCAATCCTCATTGCTCCGCGTGTCATGCCTTCTTCGACGAACACTTCCAAGGTCCCCAAGCCGAACCGATCATTGCGGTCGAGATCCCGCTTGCGGAGGGTGAGGTTGCGGCGGCGGGAGACGATCTTGGAGCAATCTCCTGTGCGAGTTGCGAGTTCGTAGGGTTGCCCGCGGGACCGTTGTGGCTCGTCGCGCCCCCTGCCGCGTTGCGCATCGAAGGAGGCATTGTGACTTGTTTTAGCGACAAGATTTCAGGCGATTGTTTCAGCGTGAAGTGATTGGCGAGTGAGCGTCAAGGTGGCGCCACGAAATGCGAAAGTGCGTGGACGGGTTTGGTCGTCGCCGATCGCGCGAAGCAACCTGCTGAGTGTCTTGTGCTGCGGCGCCCTGCACCCTGCCTGATGGAGGAGTTGAACGACGGCATCGCGCAACCCATTCTGAGGCAGCACTCGCAGGGATTCGCGCGAGGATGATGACGTCTTGCCGCGCGTACGCGCGAGTGCGCCTTCCTGCACGCGGGGGATGCAGAGAGAGGCGAGTCCATCCACGCACGGATCAAGCAACGCGCCGCCCTGACGGAGGAACAAGCGCACTTGCGCGCGGAACTGATCTGGCGAAAGGTTGGTTGGATCCTCGCTCCACGCGATGCCGCACTTGGTGAGAAACGCGACGAGGTCGCGCTTTCGGATGCCTCGAAGGGGACGGATCACCACTCGTTGCTTGGGAACGCGGGCGGGAATAGGTGCGCGAGAAGCAAGCGTGGAAAGTGCGTCGTTGCCGCGCTTGCGCATCAGTTGGAAGAGAAAACTCTCGAAGAGATCGTCGGCGTGGTGCCCAGTTGCAACTTGATCGATCGCGAGTCGGTCCATCGCGCTTGCGACCGCCTTCCAGCGCGCCACCCGCGCGGCTGCTTCAAGATTTCCGATCCGCGCAACCTCCACGCGCGTCACGAGGACTCGATTGACCCCAAGTGAATGTGCGAGTGCTTCAACCTCGCGAGTCTCTTGGGAACTCTCGCGGCGAATGCCGTGATCCACGCAAATGACGGCGAGTTGGTCGAGCGCGCGCTTGCGTTTCCAAAGCGCGGCGATGAGGAGGAGGAGTGCGCATGAGTCCGCTCCTCCACTCACCGCGAGCAAGAGTGGGGACGGGAGCGCGCAATGGCACTGTTCCTCAAGCGCGTGTCCGACGCGGAGGGTGAGTGGACTTCGTCCTGCCAACACAAGGGGATGCGCACGATGCATGGAGCGACCGAAAGGTAATCGGAGTGAGCGGGGTCAACGCGCCGTTACTGCGCTGGGCGGTTCAATACGCAATTCAGCGCTGACGCGCCCTTCCTGCGGTAGGGCGTAGCGAAAGTGAACCACGCCGAGTCCATCGAGGAGGGATGCGAGCGCCTCGATGCCGACATTCCCGTCCGGATTGTCGTCGCTTGCGAGCGGTCTCCATGTCCGCAGGATCGAACACGCTTGCGGGCCATCGATGAACCCGGTTCCGGCGGTCAACTCGACACTCGTTTGCGGGCAGCCAGCGCTCTCCAACTCCCCGCAGACGCTCTCGAGCCATGGCGCGTCACTCGCGTAGACCTGCCAGCCACCGCAAGGGGTCGGAACGGTGCGCCAGCACAGCGACATCGAACCGAGCTTGAGTGCCGATCCAAACTGCTGCTCGAGGAACCGGCCGAGCAGTGGCCGGGAGAGCGGCCGGAGTCCACCACCACCGCCTCCGACACCGTTCTCGACGCCGATTCCGCCAGACAGGGAGCGCACGATCCCACTTTCGATTCGCATCATGTAAGCGCGCTGATCTTGCGACCCTTGTTCGAAATCATCGATTCGCATGCAGCATGCAACACTCGGGGCGCCCTTGGGACAACCGCGCCCTACCACATAGAGTTTTTCACCACTCAGGTTGGCGCGCATCGCTGGTGGCGGGAGTAACTCAGGAAGCACAGCGATCCAGAAGGCTTGCTTTGCACTCGGAAGCCCGTCACAGGGCTGTGCGATCGCGGCGCATGCCGCCTTTCCGAATCTTCCGACCACTGCGGTGTTGAGCTTCGCGCTTGCCTGTGCATCGCCGAGCGGCGACTGCTTGTACTGGCCTTCGATGGCGACGAGAAGTTGCTGATCAACAGTCGTGACGGAGATCGCGGTTGCTCCACGGTTAGGGGCACCGTGCCGAAGGCCAATTCGCAACCCAACCTCTGGGGGAAGCGCAGCATCCTGCATCGGGAGCATCGCAAACAAGGCACCGGCAACTTGCTCACTTGCAATGTCATGTGGGGCGATGACGAGCCAACCATCTCGCATGCGAGCCTGTGCGCCCTGACTCTTGATTTCGTACACGCCAGGCGACGCCAACTGCGCACCGAGAGAATGAAGCAGTGCGCGGTTCCCAGCCGCGCCAGCATCCACGCCCAGAGCCCAGCTATCGCCTGCGAGGAGAATGATCCTTCCGTCGAGCGCAGCTGTGAGCGCGCTGTGTCCGTCGCCTGAACTTGCGAACAACTCCCCGAGACTCTCGAACGCGCGCGAGCCGAGCACCCCTCGTACGACCGTCTTGATCGAATCGCTTCCGAGGGCCTTGACGATAGAGTTCAGGTGTGCGCCTTCCACCACGACGCGAATGTCCGCACCATGCGCCTGGATTGGCAGACTGGGCGTGACAATCACCCTGACGCGGTGTTCCACCTGCTTCGATTGCGGTGGCGCTCCTCGCTCGTCAAGCGTGAGGGTCTGTGCGAGCGCGTTGAATGTCGTGCCGCCGAGCACGATGCAGGCACAAGCGATCCGAAGTGACAGAACAGTCTCACGGAGCAAACGGGGTGACGAAGTACAGGACATCAACGGGGAGATCAAGCGCAAAGTAGGCGGCGCAAGGGAACGCATGATCCTCAGCCCTTCACGAAGAATGCGCAAGCTGCCGTGGTGGACGGCACTGGCGCGCCTTCCTCAGACGAGCGCGTCGCGGAGGAATCACGCCCATGCATGCGCCCAGGGCATTCGACGCATCCCGGAGGAACATCGGGGAACATCGTGTTGATCGCCTCGAGTGCCGCGCCGTGTCGGTGGGCGCTGTGACCGATCAAGGTGGCGACGGGCGCAGTTTCAGAGGCGCGCGAGTTTCGCAGGACAACCGCGACTCCCGCGAGGAGTAATCCAAGCAGCACCCCCGACCCAAAGATCGCCACGCGGCGGCGAATGGAGTTGGTCACTTGATCAATGCAATGATCCTCGCTCATCCGAACGGATGCAGACGAGTTCGCCGTCGTTCTCGCGCGGGCCTCGCCGCGCAGCGAGCCAAGCACGCGTGAGAGAAATCCAAGTTCACGCAGCCTCATGAGACGCGCTCCGAGTGCGCCGTATCGCTCGTGCGGCGGGCGTCCGCGCGTTCACGAGTGCTGCGCAACTTCTGCGTTGCGTTTTCCTGCTGTACCTCAATGACTCCGAGCATCTTTCGGCGCGCGCGGAAGAGGTGGCTCTTGATCGTTCCCTCGGGCATCTTCATCTGCGCGGCGATGCGGTGGACCGGCCAACCCTGCTGATGGAAGAGGAGCACGATTTCAAGCTGCGGTTCTTCGAGTGCACTCAGCGCCGTACTCAGCATGTCGCGACCGAGCGCGGATTCCTCGAGGGCTTCGTTTTCACTCGCAGGCGTGGTGTAGGCCGCGGCGCGAAGTTCGACGAGCTCGCTGTCGCTCGACGGCTTCATCTTCTGCAGGTTGTTCACCAAGAGACGCTTGGCGATGGTGAAGAGCCAGGTGGAGAATCGGAAGCGCTCGTCAAACCGATCGAGAGAACGCATCACACGCATGAACGCTTCTTGGGCGAGATCCTCAGCGAGGTCTGGTCGGCCGCACAGTCGGAGTAAGAACATCTCCACCGGTCGGTGGTGCGCGCGAATGAGATCCGCAATCGCCTCACGGTCACCCGCTTTCGCGCGTCGAATCAGGAGTCTTTCTGCGGCAGCTTCCATTGGCTTGAATCCTACATGGCGGGAGAGCAATCGGTTCACCCCAAACCAAGTTGAGGCAAGAGATTGAACGAACCGAAAGGCGCGCTCGTTGCGCGTTGAGGTGAGATTGTCGTTGGAAACCACCACAAATTCCCACCGATCGGTTCTCGGCTCCTCAAGTACCCCCCCTTGCCAATGCAATACCCCTCAACGGAGGCCGCTTCGGCGAGCCATGAGGGGTAGATTGCGGGCGGAAGATTCGTTCGCGGTCAGGCTAGGCCGCGTTCCGGCGGCGTTGTCGGCAGGCAGCCCGTTGGGAGTGCGTCGCGTCTCGATTTCCGACGTTTCCAAGCGCACGCACGAGTTCAAAGGGGTCATCGGCCCAAAGATCCGCGCCCATCTCTTCGGCAAGCCCCGGAGCTCGCGAGAACACGCCGCTTCCAAAGGCCATCGTCAAGCCTGGGATCGCTCCCGTCGTACGAACCCGATTGAGAAGTGACCGGAGTTTCGGTGCATCCGTGGCGCTTGAAGCAAAGGCGACGAATACATCAGGAGCTCGGCGAGAGAGCGCAGTGAACAGGTCGTCCGCATCAGGGCAAGGGCCGAGGAAGATGACTTCGGCGCCGGCGGCTTCCGCAAGCCCACTAAAAATCTCGCCCGCGAGTGTCTCCCCCGCTTCGGTTCCCGACACGACCACGAAGACCTTTCCGTGCTGGGGTGCGCGGGCGTATCCGCATTCGAGGCGTTGCACGAGTTGACTGAGCATGAGCACTGCACCTTGATAGCCGCTTCGTTCGATCTGGTCTTTGCGCCAGAGTGCATCAAGCGTGAGCGCGGCGGGCCAGATCAACCGCTCAGCCGTTGCCTCCGCGGAGTATCCATTGTTGATAGCGTCGCGAAGACAGTCGCGCGCGCTGGCGCGATCTCCTGAAATCAAGGCGGTCACAAGATGTTCAACTGCAAGGGCCTGAGGCATGGCCTAGCTCCGTTCCGTGGAACTGTGCGCTGCGAGATCTCCGAACGCGCGGCGCGATGGTCGTGAAGTCGGCATCCGTTCCGACTCAGGTGCGGGCTGATCGTTCGGGTGATCGATCAGTGCAACAAGACAACCGCTCGCGGCGCCACAACTTTCAGGAAATCACGAGCAAAGTTTGATCGCGCGAGTGATCGCGCAGGTGCCAAAAGTTAGCGATTTTTGCGCGATTTCCGTGAACCCCGCCTCGCGAACACCTCGCGCGAGGGCATCCGGATCGAGATAGGTTTCGACCGATCTCGGGAGATAGCGATAGGCCCCACTCTTGTCGCCCGAGAAGAATGTCGCGGTTTGCGGCATGATTCGGTGGGTATAGAACCGATTCGCGGCGCGGATGAGTGGGTTGGAGGGCTGCGCGAACTCGAGAATGAGAAGTCGTCCCCGTGGCCGCAAAATGCGATGGAACTCCCGCAGGGCTTGGGGCGTATTCCCAACATTGCGTATTCCAAACGCAATGGACACGATGTCGGCGCAAGCGTCGGGGAGGGTCAGCGCCGTCGCGTCGCCCTCAGAGTATCGCACGCGCGCGGAAGAATTCCTGTGCGCCCTTGCGGCTTTCTCTTTCGCGACTGCAAGCATCTCTGGCGTGAAGTCGATGCCAGTCACGCTGCGTGCGCCGGCGGCAAGAAATGCTTCTGCGAGGTCGCCCGTGCCGCACGCGACATCCACGACATCATCCTCTGCGGTGAGTCCCGCGAAGCAAACCGTGGCACGCCTCCATCGCTGATCGAGCCCAAACGAATGGACGCGATTGTTGAAGTCGTAGCTCCGGGCAATCGCCGCAAACATCGCTTGGACACGGGCCGCTTTGTCGCCGAGTTCATGCGGATTGGATGCGAGTTGTTGTTCTTGCCAGGCACCTTGTGACATCGCGTGAACTGTAGGGCAGGATCGCGTGCGGCGGTCAGTCAAGCCTTCACCGTCATGCTTGCTTTGGCGTAAGATCGCGGTCGCATGATCGTCGATCTCGACACTCGCCTCTGGACTCGATTGGAAGACCTTGGCAGCGAACTCGCTGCGAAGATCCGACGGACGGCCGCCCAACGATGGGTGAAGCCCGATGCATCGCCGGAAATGCACGCATCGGCGATGGGCGCGGTGGATGCCGCGGTCGTCGTTGGATTCCGAAGCGCACTTCTCCGCGCCTCGATCTCGGAGAGCCTCCTGAAGGATGCGGTGGGCGCGAGTGGTGGACGATTGTTCCTTGCGCGCGCCATCGATCCAACGCAAGCCAGTGCGATCGATGAGGTTGAGAGCGCTCGGGCCGAGGGTGCGCACCTTCTCTGGACCGATCCGATGTTGCAGGGCTACCACCCCGCGGCAACTGCGGCGATGCGCGTCTTCGATCGCGCCGAGGCACTCCAACTGCCGATTGTCACTGGGTGGAGTGGTGCGCTTCCAGCGAGTGGTCGAATGGAGTTTGGTCGACCCCATCTCTTCGACGAGGTTGCGCGGTCTTTTCCGAGGTTGGCACTGGTCATCGGCGGGCTGGGCGCGCCGTTTGTCGAAGAGACTCTGACGCTGCTTGCCAAGCACGATCGTGTTTTTACGCATGTGGCGGGCATCGCTGCGAGACCGTGGCAACTGTTGCACTCCCTTGAAATCTGCCGCGACTTGGGCGTCGAAGGCAAGGTACTTTTCGCATCAGGCTTTCCGTTCGATACGCCCGCGCGCGCCATCGAGGCCGTCTACTCAGTGAACGGATGGGTGCACGCGACCGCGCTGCCGCACATTGCCCGAAGCGCGCTTCGGGAAATCGTCGAACGAGACTCTATTAGCTTGCTCGGCATCGGTGTGCCACCGCCGCCCTCTCGCGATCGGACTCGGCTCCCCGCGGTTGAGTCGCCGCGCCTTCGGATTTCAGGAGAAACCGCATGAAACTGCATCCGTTCGCGCTCGTCTGTGCTTTGTCGTTACTCGCGCCACTGAACGGGTGCGGCATGACTCGAGTGCTTGGCCTCAAGGACGAGGGTGGCGTGGGTGGGTTGACCGCGGTGGGTGCATCGACATTGTCGCTGCCGCTCGAATTCGACAGCGTGGTGTATTCGCTCAACGACGCGAGCGAGTCGTATTGGATGTCGGATGTCTCGCTCGATGAGATTGCTGCGGGGAAGGTGGAAAATGGCGTCCTTGCACATGTTCAATTGCTCTGGCGACCCTACCCAGGCAAGACTCCGACCGGCGCGAGCGCGCTCAATCTCGCGGTTCGCGTGTTGGTGATTTCCAACGGCGAAATGGGGCTGTATAGCGGCGGTGGCTTTGGCGACCCGTCGGGCGACGTCGGCTCTGACCTCGTGGAACTCGTCGTGATGGGGAGCTCGGTGACGCTCGTTGCGAAGTCTGCGGGCTTTGTGGACTTGCTCTCTCCCGGGGCCCTGCTTGTCGATGTCGCGGCGCGTCTTTCTCCGGATGAGGCGGTTCGATACCGGCGCGCGGCGGCGCAACTCATCACGAACAAGCTTCAGGAGCCTCGTTGGGTGAGAAGGGACGACGCTGATGGGCCGCTAGACATCGCGAGCGCCTTCTTCGGCCCCTCAACCGGCATCACAACGACTCCGTCGATCCAGACGGTGCCGCTTGGAACTTATTGAGCAGTATCCTGAGCGCCGCATGAATATCCGGATGCCAATCTCTGCGGAAGTCGTGGGCTGGTAGGAGGATTGCGCGTTGACGCGCACATGATTCCGGTGACTTGCCACCTCGAACCAAGAGGGCATGCTCTAACTCAAACTGCGAGGGATCCGCGCCGGAGCCGTAGAGGGTATCCCCCACGAGGGGAGCCCCAAAGTGCGCAAGCATGCAGCGAATCTGATGGAACCGGCCGGTCTTGAGCTGAAGGAGAAGGTGCGCATCTCCCGAACCGTCCTCCGAGGGCCTTAGGAGGATACCGACCTGTGCGGATGGGTCACCCCCGCTGCGGACGACGATCGCGCGCGTACCGCTGCGGCGCAGGAAGAGCTTCTGCTCACACAAGAGTCGGCTCGTCACACTCGCGTTCGGAAGCGGAATGCGCGCAACATAAAACTTCCTCCAACTCCGATCTCGTATCTCCGCATTCGCTCTCGCGATTGCTTCTGCTGATTTGCAGACCACAACCAGTCCTCGCGTCGCGCGATCGAGTCGATGGGGAAACTTCAGAGTCGCGCATGAGAACTGCGCTTTCGCCCACTGATCGAGTGGAAGCGGCCCCTCGGGTGTCGACGCGCCTTCGCAACTTCGACCGGCGGGTTTGTACAGCACCGCTTCATCATCAAGGTCATGCACGATTCGAGGCGCGTCCATTCATTTTTCCGATGAGTGACCGCGTGCGATCCTGCAAACTTATGCGGAGATCAATCCCTCGCGGACGGTGTACAGCGCAAGTTCGACGCGGTCGTGAATCTCGAGCTTTTCCATCACGCTTGTGACATGCTTGTCCACAGTTTTCACGCTGATTCCTAGCATGTCAGCGATTTGCTTCTTCGCGAATCCGCGACCGACATAGCGAAGCACTTCGACCTCTCGGTCGCTCAGCGTGTCGCCCTTCGTGCCGGAAATCTTCTTGCGTCGGAACGCGCTCGGATCTCCGTTGACGCGAGCGAGCACCGTGGGTGAGAAATATTGTTCTCCTCGAGCGACGGCGCGAATCGCGTCCGGCAATAGATTGGTGTTATCGTTCTTGAGAAAGAATCCGAGCGCTCCGACTTTGAGCGCCTGTTCGATGGCACGATCCTGCTGCGTGGCGGTGAGGAAGAGGATTGCGGTCGCCGGACGCAGTTGCAGAATGTGGCTGGCTGCATGGAACGCGTCGACACCAGGCATTTCGATGTCGATGATGACGACGCGCGGCGAGAGTTTGTGCGCCAGATCGACCGCTTCTGCACCGTTTGAGGCCTCTCCGACGACGCGGATGTCGGCAGAGTCATTGAGTACCGAAACCAACGCCGCACGAATCAGAGCGTGATCGTCCACAACCAACACCGTGAGCGACTTTGGAGCCATACTCGGATACTACCGCAAGGAGGTAGAAACCCGCTTTTTCTCCCTTCGATGCCCTTGGGAATCTCGGAGAACGCTTCCCAGGGTCAGAAGCGGAGTTCTCGATTCAGCACCTTTTTGAGACATATTGTCGGAGTTGGGGGAATCGCCTGAGAACACGCCCGCTCGAACAGCGTATGTTCTATGAAATCAAACCGCGGATTTCAGAGTCGATGTTCTGAGATTTTCGGGTTGCGTGGCGAGTCCTGCAGATTCAGTGGGCCAACTGAATCTGCGACAGAACGAGTGCTTGTCGGTCTCAGACCGTGGAGTCTAGGCACATGGAACCCCAAGAACCGGTATCCCAGCCCCGCCTTGCCTCAGCCTCCCTCGGGAGGAACAGTGAACGAGCGACGCTCGTTCTCGACCTCTTCGACCGCTACTACGAGCGGGTCTACGCATTCCTTCGAAAGTCGACCTCGGGTGATGTCGCGGAGGATCTCGCTCAGGAGGTGTTCGTCCGCCTCCTCCAGCACCCTGATCTTGAATCGCTGACCATCTCTATCAGTTACCTCTTGAAGATCGCGCACAACCTCCTCCGCCGGCGTTACACGCGCGCGGCGCGCCTCCGGCAACTCCTTGAGGAACGAGGCGAATGCGCAGTGCCTCCGTCAGGCATCGCTGAGGGAATCCTTGATCCAGGCGTGCTCGAAACCGCGCTCGGCCTGCTCTCTCGTGATGAGCGAGACGCGATTCACCTGATCGTCCTTGAAGGAAAGAGCTATCAACACGCCGCGGACTCGCTAGGCGTGAGCGTAACGACGATCAACAACTGGAAGCACCGAGGCATCAGCAAGCTTCGGGAGTTGCTTGAAAACGGTGATCGCAGCCAATCACAGCACCCAGCACGAGGAGATTGGACGATGCCGCTCGGCGGTGTTGGCTGATCCGCCGAGCCGCGGTTGTCTAAAAGTATCGCAGCAGCGGAAGCACGAGCGCGAGAATCAGAAGCGCCACAACGATGACGCTGACTTGTCGCATCGTTCTTGTGCGTCGGGTTCCGACTCGCACGGACTCGCCGTCCACCCACATACCGCATTTGGGGCAGATATCGGCGTTGTCGTGGAGGGGGGCTCCGCAGTCAGGACATGCAGTGCTCAGCGTGCCCATTGACTCCGACTCTGACTCCGTCTCGAGAGCGTCGTCAAACTCGTTGTCTTCAAAGGGCCGCGGCATCAACTGTAGAATACGGTCGCCTCGAGATTCTCTCCTTACCGCATTGGAGTCCTATGGCCGCTGTCTTGAGTTCGATGATCCCTTTGGGAACGCCTTGCCCAGAGTTTCGCCTTCGCGATGGGCGGGGATTCAGTATGTCGCAGTCTGACGCGCTGGGCATGAAGGGGCTGCTCGTCATTTTTCTATGTAATCACTGCCCGTATGTGAAGCACATTCACTCGCCGCTTCTCTCGCTGATCCAGATGGCGCAGGAGCAAGGCCTCGCAGTCGCTGCCATCAACTCCAACGACCCCCTGACGCACCCTCAGGATGGACCGCTTGAGATGGTCATTGCCTCGCACGCGCACCGTTACACCTTCCCATACCTATTCGATGCCACGCAAGAGGTCGCGCGAGCGTTTGGCGCAGAGTGCACTCCTGATTTCTTCCTCTTCGACGCGCAGTTTCGCCTCGCATACCGTGGACAACTCGACGACAGCCGCCCATCCAACGGTCTTCCTGTGACGGGGGCGGACTTGCGCGCGGCGGTCCTCGCAGTCGCTGCGGGCGAAAAGCCGAGTGCGCAGCAGAAACCATCGATCGGTTGCAACATCAAATGGCGCGCATGAGACGAGAGTTCGGCGCAACCGTTCGTCGATGCAACCGTTTCAAGATCTGACCGCTCCAAAGTTCCTGCGCGCGTGAAACGAAAAGCGCCTGCCCGCAACAGGTGCGGGCAGGCGCGATTTCAAAGCGAGGCGGACGGGAATCGAACCCGCAACCACCGGCGTGACAAGCCGGTACTCTAACCAATTGAGCTACCGCCCCAACTGATCCGTCGCAACTCGACGGGGTGCAAAGGTTAGCAGATCTCATCCGCGAGTCAAGGGGGATAGCCGCGATCCAAGCGCGTGCGAAGTGGAAAAATCACACATCACTCCACCGCTTCCCGTGGCTCCAACTGACCTCGAGCGGCACGCGAAGTGACATCGCCCCGCGCATCTCTCGCTCGAGGAGCGCGCCTGCGGCGAGCGCGCACGAATCGGGAACCTCAACGAGCAACTCGTCGTGAATCTGGAGCAACAGGCGCCCGTCCGAAATCTCCTCCGGAAGTCTCGACGCCACGGCGAGCATTGCCTTCTTGATCAGATCAGCCGCGGACCCTTGGACGACGCTGTTGACCGCGATGCGCTCCCCAAATGCGCGTTCGGAAGGGTTGCGCGAATGCAATTGTGGCGTCGGTCGGCGGCGTCCAAGGATGGTTTGAACAAATCCGTGCGTTCGCGCGGATTGCACGCACTCTGCGAGGAATGCATCGATCCCTTGGAAGCGGGTGCGGTACCCCTCCATGATTTCCTTTGCGCGAGCAATCGTGCAGCCAGAACCAAGTCGCCGGGCGAGACCCGATGCCGTGATTCCGTAGACGATGCCGAAGTTCACCATCTTGGCGGCCGATCGCTGATTGTCGTCGACTTGATCCGGTGCGACTTCGAAGACTTCAGCTGCAACGGCGCGGTGGATGTCCAGTCCGCTCTCAAACGCGCGCGTGAGTCCCGGGTCGCCAGAGAGGTGCGCGAGGATTCGAAGTTCGATCTGGGAATAGTCAGCTGCGACGAAACTCATACCCTCCTGGGCGACGAACGCGCGCCGAATCGCGCGGCCGATTTCGCTTCGAATGGGAATGTTCTGAAGATTCGGTTCGGACGATGACAGTCGACCGGTTGCGGTTCCGGTCTGATTGAATCGTGCATGGATGCGACCATCGTTCGGAGAGATGTACTCGCCAAGCGCGACGAGGTACGTGCCGACGAGCTTGGAGAGCTGTCGGTACTCCAGAATTCGACTTGGGAGCAGTGAAGTGACGGTGGGATCATCGACGAGTCGCTCAAGGACTTCCGAGTCGGTGCTCGGCCCGCTCTTGAGTCGTTTGATGACCTTGAGCCCAAGGCCTGGCTTTGGGTCCGTCGGAAGTCCGAAAAGGACCTCAGCGAGTTGCTTAGGACTATCGGGATTGAACGCCCACGGAGCATCGGCTGCGATGGATGCGCGAACTTCCGCCACACGCACTTCAAGTTCTTTGCGCTGCCGCGAGAGTTCCGCGCGGTCCACACAAACTCCGGCACGCTCCATGGCACCGAGGACGACCGCAAGTGGGACTTCCACTTCGGAATAGAGGGAACCAAGATTCGCTGCCTTGAGTTTGGGTTCGAGTTGCTCCGCAAGGGCATAGGTCGCTTCCGCATCAATCGCGGCGTACTGGGCTGCTCGGTCGAGTGGTACATCCGCGAACGATCGACTGAAGAGTCCTTCGCTTCCACCCACGACCGTCTCGAACTCTTCCATGCGCGTGCCGAGGACAACCTCGCACAATGCCTTCAGGCCGTGCCCGCTGCGCTCTGGTTCGAGCATCCAACTCGCAATCATCGTGTCGCCGTCACTGCCCGCAATACAGACTCCGTGCGCGGCGAGTACGGCGCTATCAAACTTGAGGTTGTGCGCGATCTTCCCAATCGACGAGTCCTCGAAGAGCGGCCGGAGGATCGTGAGTGCGTCCTCCGTGCAGAGGTGCGAGTCTGGTTCGGGACTCTGCACTGGAATGTAGAAGCCCTCGCCGACTGCAATGGAAACGCTGAGGCCCACAAGCTTGACGTTTTCCAATGCAAGGCTGTCGGTCTCAACATCGAACGCGAACCGCTTCGCCAATCGCAGGCGAAGCACCAAGTCTTGCAATTGCGCTCGGGTGCGAATGAGCGTGACCGTCGCTTCGCGTTTGGAGAGTGGCGCACTCGTCACGGCGCGCGTGATGGCGCCTGGGTCCTGTGCCTTGGTCGCGGCGGTGCCAAAGAGGGTGCTCTGGGTCGCAATCGGCTGCGTCGCAGGTGACACTGCGTGCACAACGCCAAACAACTCCTCAGCGGACTTCTGCAAACTCGTGATGCCAAGGAGCCGGAGGAACTCCGTGAATCGCGCCATGTCGGCCCGAGACTTCTCGAAGCGGCCTTGCTCGAGCCGAAATCCAATCTCGCAATCATCCTTCAGCGTGACAAGTGTGCGCGAGAGTGCGATCAGGTCCTTCGAGGACTCCAGTGACTCGCGGCGCTTGCCTTTGACCTTCTCAATGTTCTCGTAGATGCCCTCGATCGAGCCAAATTCCCCGAGTAACTGCGCAGCGGTCTTCGGACCAACTCCCGGAACACCGGGGACATTGTCCGCGCTATCCCCCATGAGGGTGAGGAAGTCGATGACCTGCTCGGGACGCACGCCCTTGGACTCAAACAGTTCCTCGAGTCCGAGTTCGCGTCCAGCTTGCGTGTCATAGAGCGTGGTGTGCGCGTCGATGAGTTGCCCGAGGTCTTTATCTCTCGAGAGGATGCGAACTCGATCGGTTGGATGCAGTCGTCGAATTCCGCGCGCGAGGGTCGCGATCACATCATCTGCTTCCACCCCTTCGACGCCAATGACCGGAATACCGAGGATGTCCAGTGCTTCAAGACACCGGCGCACCTGTCCACCGAAGTCCTCTGGAGGTGGATCGCGATGCGCCTTGTAATCGGGATAGAGGACGCTTCGGAATGTTTCTGTGTCGCCGCTGGCGTCGATGACGACGATGAAGTTTTCGGGCGGCTCTTCGCGCAAGAACTTGAAGAGGCTCGCGAGAAACCCATAGACCATGCGCGTCGGTTCGCCGGTCACTTTGGACGAGAGTGGTGTTCGAATCGCGTAGTAGGCGCGGAAGAAATGCGCGTGTCCATCGACAATGCCCCAGACGGGGTGCAGCGAATCCGCTGTCGGGAGGCTCATGGCCCGGTTGCCTCTGCATGCAGCGCGCGAAGCCGCTCCTCGAGCGCGGCGGAAACTG
>SXUJ01000111.1 GCA_005790565.1 Planctomycetia bacterium | reverse complement strand
GGATTTGCGGATGACCTCGAACTCATCCTCGAAGCGACACCCGAAGTCCGCCAGACCGCGCTCTTCTCCGCCACGCTTCCGCCGCGCATCGCGGGTATTGCCGAGCGTCATCTCTCAGATCCGACGCGGGTGCTCATTCCGCGAGACGCGAGCAAGAAGGGGTCCGTTCCGAAGGTTCGTCAAACGGCGTATGTCGTGCCTCGCGCGCACAAGGTCACAGCGCTCGGTCGCGTGCTTGATCTTGAGTCCCCAACGCTTGCACTCATCTTTTGCCGCACTCGAATCGAAGTGGATGAACTCGCCGAGCGCATGGTCGGTCGTGGCTATCGCGTCGAAGCCATGCACGGCGGAATGACTCAGAACATTCGCGATCGCGTGATCAAGAAGGCGCGGGCAAACGCGCTCGATCTGCTCATCGCCACGGATGTTGCTGCGCGCGGCCTCGACATCGAGCATGTCTCGCATGTTGTGAATTTCGATGTGCCGAGTTCGCCCGAGTCGTATGTGCATCGCATTGGCCGAACCGGGAGAGCAGGGCGCGAAGGCGTCGCCATAACGCTCGTTGAGTCGCGCGAGTACCGACTCATGCGCAACATCGAGTCGTTGACGAGAACCAAGATCGAAGTCGCGACGGTTCCTTCGCCTATGGATGTGAAGGCGCGCCGCTTGGACTTGACGAAGAATGCGTTGCGCGATGCGATCGCGGCGGGGGAACTTTCAGCCTATCGCGCGGTCGTCGAGTCACTCGGCCTTGAGCTTGACATCATGGATGTCGCCGCGGCCGCCGTTCGACTCGCGCACGAAGCGTCGCAAGGATCCGCCTCGCAGGAGGATGATGTGCACATCCCAACTCCGTACGGGGCACCGCGTCCGTCGGGTACCGCAATCTCTGCGCGTCGAGAAGAGCCCGCTCCGCGCAGCGAGCAGTCGTTGCGCGCACCGAGTGCGTCGCGTGTTGCGTCTCGCGGCGCGCCGCGTGAGGAGACGCCTTCCCGCGAACCACTCGATCGACCGCAGCATCATGCGTTCCCAACCGCAGGTGCGCAGGGCGTGGGGTTTGCACCCAAGCCGGAACCGAAGTTCGTACCACCGCCCTCGACGGCAAAGCCGAGCGCGAAGAGTGCAACGAAGCCAGTTCCCGCGGCGAGCGTCGCGCCTCGTATCGAGCCGAAATCGAAGGCACGCGAGGTCGAAGCGCCGAAGCGTCAGCCTTCGCCGAGTGGTGCGCGTGGTCGTAACGAACATGATCTTGTTCGCGTTTACATTGGTGCTGGCAAGAAGCTCGGCGTTCGCGCCGCGGATCTTGTCGGAGCGATTGCCAACGAAGCTCGCGTGAATGCGCGAGGCATTGGCGACATTGAGATTGCCGATGGATTCTCGCTCGTGGAGCTTCCCGCGAGAGACGCGGATCGTGTGGTCGAAGCGCTGCGAGGCGCCACGCTTCGCGGCAAGAAGGTGACCGTTCGCCTCGACGATGGTCGCGGCCGCGGGTGAGAAACAGGCGGCTCCATGGCAATCGATGACGGATCGACTCAGCGCGGGATCCGCATGCAATGGCTTGACCTCGCCTTCGTGCATTGGCGGGCGGACGCCGCGCAAATCGCGGCGCTCTTGCCGCCATCCCTCGAAGTCGAACAGTTTGATGGAAGCGCGTGGATCGGCCTGGTTCCATTCACCATGCGAGGTACCGCATTCGCGAGCCGCGTTCGCATTCCTTTCGCGTCCGACTTCCTCGAATGCAATGTTCGAACCTATGTTCGCGCGCGAATGGTGCACGGCGTTCCCGCGCCGACGCATCGTGGCGTCTGGTTTCTCTCACTTGATGCGACGAGTCTTGTCGCCGTGCTTGGCGCGCGGACGCGATGGCACCTTCCATACCTGTGGAGTCGAATGCAGATGCGTATGGAGTCGCGCTCGTCTGACGGATGCAGTGAGTTTCGCGACTATTGCATCAAGCGCCGGTTCGGAGGCGCGCGAGGAAGTGTGCAGTGGACGAGACATGAACGCATCAGCACTGATCAAGTCACGGCGCTCGACGCATTCTTGACCGATCGCGATCGACTCTACTCCTACGACGGCCGTCGAACTTGGGTGGGAGTCGTGCATCACGATCCTTGGCCCCTCCATCGCGCAACGCTGCATCATGTCGCGACTGCGCTCGTGCGCGAACGCGGCGTCGATCCTCTTGGGGACGCGATCATCTGCGCGACACCAGGTGTAGAGAGTCTTGGCGATCCACTCACGCCGCTCTTCGCCCCCGTCGTTTTCTTCGATGGAGAGTGCGCGTTCTGTCATCGGGTGGTGCAGCGCGTGATGAGCATTGATCGGCATTGTCGACTCCGATTCGCGCCACTCCAGGGGAAGACTTACGCAAGCGTCGCCGTCGCGGGCAAGCCGGATGCGGCGACGCTTTCCACCATGGTGCTTCTCGACGAAGAGGGAATATGGACGCGGAGCGACGCAGTAGTTCGTGCCTTGCGAGAGTGTGGGGGAGCCGCATCCGTCGTCGCAGCAGCGCTGGAGATCGTGCCCAAGCGTGTGCGCGACTGGCTCTACAACGCCATCGCGAAGCGGCGCACACGAATGAACAACTGCGATCTATTGCTTGCCAAACGCGATGCTGCACACTCGCGCGTGCTCGATTGAATGGGAGACGCAGGGCGGAAGTCGCGGCGCAGTCAGGGCGCAATGGATGCATAGAACGCCGATCGGACTCCGCGTCTCTGGGCGCGGCAGC
>SXUJ01000110.1 GCA_005790565.1 Planctomycetia bacterium | reverse complement strand
CTTGAAACGCATAGCTTTGCGTTCAGCGCGACCGCGGTTGCTGGCTCGGACGGATTCGGGACGACACTGGGCGACTTTACTTCGTACCTCGAAGACATTCTCGGCGTCGACAACTCCGCGATCGGAACGAATTCCAATCTCGGCGGAAGTGTGTCGATCAACGCCGGCGGTCAACTCGTCATTCAGGGCAATGAAGGTACGGTGCAAGAACTTGGGCTCGAAACTGCTGACTTTGTCGTGACGACGCCAGGCGCGGGCAGTGGTCAACCCCTCGTCCTCACCAAGACTGGCGCCGCGACGGGCGAAAGTGTGCGAACGAGTTTCGTCGTCTACGACTCCCTCGGCACGCCGCTCACGATTGACCTGACCTTCGTCCTGCAGGCAACATCCGCCAGTGGTGGAACCACTTGGCAGTTCGTCGCCGAGAGCAACGACAACGATGCCGCAGCCAGACTCATCGGACTTGGTGAAGTCAGCTTTGACGCGAGCGGTCGCTTCCTCTCCGCAACCAATCAGGCGTTCTCGATCACGCGCACGAACGGCGCCGTTTCGCCGCTCACTGTCAACATGGATTTCAATTCCGGCGCCGACTCGGTATCAAGTTTGACTGACTCTGCGTCCAATCTCGCCGCGGTGTATCAGGATGGTTCGTCGATCGGCACCCTCGCGAACTTTTCCATCGGTGAAGATGGAATCATCGCAGGCTCGTTCACGAATGGGCTGACCCGAGAGATCGGTCAGATCGCACTCGCGAAGTTCTCCAACCCTGAGGGTCTTGTGGATGGAGGCGACAATGTTTTCCGCACTGGACCCAACTCCGGCACTCCGCTCGTTGCCAAGCCCCGTGACTTCGGGACAGGTCGACTCGTCGGGGGCGCGCTCGAACTTTCGAATGTCGATCTCTCGCAGGAATTCATCAACATGATTCTGGCAAGCACGGGTTACTCCGCTGCGAGCCGTGTGATCACCACGACCGATGAACTGATCAATCAGCTCCTCGCCCTCGGCCGTTGAGTTCGCGCCAACGGGCAATCCGCAGCACACGCCAACGCGCGTCGCTTGACGCGCGTTGTTCGTTGCGTCCCTCGTGATTCACCGCCTTGGATTGCGATCGCTTGCTGAACGCGGCGCGGGGGGCGGTCCCTTCCACCTCGGCTGCTCCGTCGCAAGTTTCGTCACGCTCGCAGCGCTGCCAGGCTCTGGCGTTGTTTGCACAACTTTCGCGAAGATGATCCGGCCCGATGCCGTGCTGACGCTGTTGGTGGTCTGGACGCGCACGACAGTCCCGATCGTGCGTTCTCCGTTTTCGATCACCACCATCGTGCCGTCGTCGAGGTACCCAACGCCCTGCGCCGCCGTGTCGCCGGAGCGAATGACTTCGACTTCGAGGATGTCACCTGGAACCGCTGCAACCCGCAGTCCGACCGCGAGCGCGTTGACATTGATGACGCCGACGCCGCCGATCGACGCGATCTTCTCCAGGTTCGCATCGGTGGTGAGGATGCGGTAGCCATCTCGTTGCGCGAGTTCGACGAGCAGGCGGTCCACCCCGCGGCCGAGGACATCCATGTCGAACTCCTCGATACTCAAATCCACGAGCGCGTTGGCCTGGAGTCGCTGCACGATTTCGAGTCCTCGCTTTCCCCGAGCTCGCTTGCTTCGTTCGCTACTATCCGCGAGTCGCTGCAATTCATCGAGGACGAACGAGGGAATCGAGAGGGGAGCATCGATGATCCCGCCGAGCCCGAGTTCTTGGACTCGACCATCGACGAGGGCGCTGGTATCGAGGAGGATGGGGAGCGCGCCGCGTCGCTGGCGCTTGAACTCGACGAAAGGAATGATGAAGCGGAAATCGTTCCGCGTGGTCAGGACGGTGCTCACCGCGATGTAGGAGAGGGTAATCGCGAGCATTGCCTTGACCACCGGAATCCAGATTGGTGGTGGCGCGTTCAGGTCTTGTGGGATGAGTTCCCACGCGTGCGCCAACATCTCAAGCAACGCGCCGAGCGCGAGCGCGCCGATCAGGCCGAAACAAACACCAAGATAGGTCCCGAACATTGCTGCCATGCGCTTGTTGGGCGTCATGATGTCAATGACCAGCACGATGACGCCGACGCTGATCGCGGTCCCTGCGATGACCGCGAGGTTAAGATAAGAGAAACTCTCGCTCGCACTGGTCCGAGTCGCGATGAGCAGCACCGCAGTCGTCACCAACAGCACGAAGAAACTGAGTCGCACGACGAGCAGGACCACTCGCCGCGACTGCTCTTCGCGCAGATGCCGCTCGCTGGTATGACGCGCGCGAGAAGTGGGCTGCGCCGGAGGAGGGCTGCTGTTTGGTGGTGCATCTTTGACCGCGGACATGGCATGAGTCTACACAATGAGTTTCGGCGACTGCCGCTCCTTGGGCGCTCTGCTACCATCATCGCCCTTGGAGTTGTTGAAGATGGCCAGGCGCGACAGTCGGGCGGACCGTGAACTTGGTCAGGGCTTGACCGCAGCAGCCATAAGCGTCGTCGTCCGAGCAGTCGTCGCCTGGCCGTCTTCAGCAACTCCTTTCCCTTCTCGTTGGAATGCCGCAACTCCTTGCGAGGGATTTGCGCCCTTGCACTCTGGTACCTCCGTTCATGGCTAAGAAGTCCGCACGATCTTCTGACGCGCCAGCACTCGTCGAGGACGCGCGCTCCGCGCTGACTGCCGTTTTCGAACCTCAACGACCCTACACGGTGCTCGCTCGCCGGTATCGGTCGCGTGAGTTTGAGGATCTCGTGGGACAAGAGCCCATCGCGCGCACTTTGCGGAACGCGATCGCGACGGGCCGCACGGCACATGCCTATCTCTTCTGCGGAACGCGCGGTGTTGGGAAGACCTCACTGGCCCGCATCTTTGCGCGCGCGCTGAATGCTGGCGCAGGTGGGCAGGAGGGCGAGCAGGTCGCGGTCGGGGAGGCGATCCTTCGTGGCGAAGACCTTGATGTGATGGAGATTGATGGTGCCTCCAATCGCGGAATCGACGATGCGCGCGATCTCATCGCGGGCGCGGGGCTCGCGCCCACACGGGGCAAGTATCGCATCTACATCATTGACGAAGTGCACATGCTGACCACTCCAGCGTTCAACGCGCTGTTGAAGACGATGGAAGAGCCACCGTCGCATGTGAAGTTCATCCTCTGCACCACCGAACCGCACAAGGTGCCGCAGACCATTCAGTCGCGGTGCCAGCGATTTGATTTTCGCAACATCCCCGCGGCTGAAATCGCGCGACACCTCGGGGTTGTCTCGGTCAAGGAGGGGATGGAGTCAAGCAGTGACGCACTGCTCGCGATCGCGCGTATGGCCAATGGGTCCATGCGCGATGGACTCAGTCTCCTTGATCGGCTCTTCGCAGCGTCGATGGATCGCTGCGTGGATGCTTCGTTGCTCGAGCAAGTCTTCGGACTTCCGCAGGATGCGCTCTTGCTTGACCTCATGACGGCAATTGTCGAGGAACGAAGCGCCGATGCGCTTGCGATGGGTGCAAAGTTGCTCGAGGGCGGCACTGCTGTGGAGCACGGCCTTGACATGCTCGCCGAACGATTTCGCTGGCTGCTCGTTGCGAGCACCTGCGGCGGCGAGAGCGCGTTGCTCGAGTGCGCGAGTGCCTCGCGGGAGCGCCTTGCGTCGCTCGCGCCGCGCGTTGATCCGGCCTACTGCGTGCACGCGATTGCAGCCTGTGACAGTATTGGACGCAGCGTGCGCTCTTCGAGCGCGCCGCGCGCGTTGTTTGACGCGTGCCTTGTGCGACTCGCGCTCGCATCGCGATTCGCATCGGGCGCGGCCCTACTCGCAGCAGCGCCTCGAACGCCGGTCGGGGTCGACGCAAAAAAAGCGGTTGACCCCCGCGCGCCGCGTGCTGGGGGTCACGACCTTGCCTCTCCTTCGAGCAGTCCATCGTCATCACGAGAGAAGTTTCCGCCGTCGGTGGGCACCGCACCTCCGATAGTGAGCCCGACGGTCGAGATTCAAACTCTCGAAGCACTCGTGGAGCAACTTGCACTCGCCGCGGAGCGCAGTCCGTCCGACAAAGCACTGATTGGGGAGATTTCAATTCTCGAGTTTGCACGAACCCGAGACGAGATTCGAGTGCTTGTCGATGCAGATCCATCCACGGGAGCGGGCCGATTTGTGCTCGACAATCCCGATCGTGTGCGAGCGCTGTTGCGCCGGGTCTGCTCGGGGCCTGTGCAATTCGATTTGCGCCCTCGCGTCGGAAAGCACGCGCAGCCGCCCAAGGCCGGAAGTGGAATTGACGCGGCGGTGCGCAACGATCCACTGATTCGTGGTGTGATGGAACTGTTTGACGCGAGTATCGTGGAAGTGACCACGCTTCCGCTGCAGGCATCCGGTGAAGCAGTCGCCGGCGATGCGACGGATTCAAGTTGAGGTAGACGCATGTTTGAAAAGTTCAAATTGGCAGCGCAACTCGGCGGCATGATGAAGGATCTCCCCAAGCTCCGCGCGCGGGTGGATGAAATCAAAGCGCGGCTCGCAACCACGGAGGTGGAGGCGGTTGTGGGGGGTGGGGCGGTGCAGGTCCGCGCGACTTGTGATTTACACATCACTCGAGTGGAGCTTGCGCCGAGCATGATTCGTGGTCTTGCGTCCGGAAGCGCGGCCGATTTGCAGTACGCGAATCGCTTGATTGCGGAGTGCGTCAACGCGGCTCTCGACATGGCGCGTGCTCGGCTGGCGAGTGAACTCTCCGACGCGGCCGCCGAGATGAACATTCCGCTTCCCCCCGAAGCGGTGCAAGGAATGATCGGATGAAGGGGTATCCCGAAGCGGTTTCTCGTCTTATCGATGCATTTGCTCGCTTGCCTGGAATCGGCCGGCGCAGCGCGGAGCGTCTGGCGTTTCATGTGCTTCGGGAGAGCAACGACGAGGCCGATGCACTCGCCCACGCCATCATGGACGCAAAGACCAAGATCGCGCACTGCCCCATCTGCTGGAACATCTGCGATGCCACGCATTGCTCCATCTGCTCGGATGCTCGTCGCGAAGCGGCGATCGTCCTTGTCGTCGAGCAGCCGAAGGATGTGCTCGCCATCGAGAAGGCGGGCTCGTTTCGCGGGATTTATCATGTCTTGCTCGGACGACTTGACCCGCTCGCCGGAGTGGGTCCCGAGGGAATCGTGTTGCAGCCACTCCTCGCCCGCCTCGACGATTCGACGAAAAACGCGCAATCGGTCGCGGTGGAAGAACTTGTCTTGGGTATGAATCCCGACCTCGAAGGTGACACAACCGCGCTTTGGATTGCGCGAGAGGCATCCAAGCGGGGCGTCCGTGTCACGAGGCTTGCGCGCGGACTCGCGAGCGGAAGTCAGCTTGATTTGGCGAATCCTGGTGTTATCGCTGACGCGATCGCAGGCCGAACGGGCTTGTGATCGGGACTCCTCCCCATCTCTGGGGTGGAGATTGTCATTCTGTCGAAATGCCCTGCGCAGCATCTGCTTTTCCTCGCGAGTAATTGTCGTGCTTTGCACTTGGGGAATTCCAAGTTCGTGGCATGCTTGTCGTACGATTGCAGGAGGCTGGCACTGCGAGCACTTATGAGCGGAATGCGCTTTGAAACTTCTCAGGGGCTGCGCCAAGGTCAGAACCTTGCGCTGACTCCCAAGCTCATTCAAGCGGCGGAGATCCTCGAACTTCCGCTGCTTGCGCTTCGTGAGCGGCTCGACCGTGAACTCGAAACGAATGTGGCGCTCGAGATTGTCGAGCCAGGCGATGATCGGGCGCAGTCGGGCGAAGTGCTCACAACCCGCACGAGCCAAACGCGTGAAGATGCTCCGCAGGGCGGAGGGTCGATGGAGTTCGAGCGCCTTCGATCGATGGAGCGAAGTTACGGTGATCAGTGGTCTGGCGATCGCGACTATCGGCCGACTCGCGCGAGCGATTCCGACGAAGACCCGAAGATGTCGGCGATGAACAACACTGCGGGGAGTGGCGCGTCGCTGACTGAGCAACTGCTCGAGCAGTGGTCGTTTTCGGAGATCCATGATCCCGAACTTCGCGCCGCAGGAGCGCGGCTGATCGAGTACATCGCACCCGAGGGGTTACTGAGCGCGGACCTCGAGACGATTCTGCATCAGTCCGCGTCCATGCCGGGTTGCGATTGGTCGCTCCCGTTGCTGACGCGCGCGCTCACTCGTTTACAGCATGAACTCAGCCCGCCGGGGCTTGCTGCAACCTCCGTTCGCGAGTGCCTGCAATTGCAGACCGCTTCGGCGCTTGAGGAATCGCTCACGCAATCGACCGCGCTGGTGTGGAGCGACGCGTTACTGCTGTTGGAAAAGCACTACGACGATTTGCTGGCGAACCGCCTTCCGAAGATTTGCGATTCGAGCGGCATGGACTATGCGCGCATCGACGCGGCGAAGGCTGTCATGCGTCGCTTGACGACCGCGCCAGGCTACGCATTGGTTCCGCCGAGCAACGAACCGATCGTGCCAGATGTTATTGTCGAACTCGACATCGATGCGGGCGAATACACCGTTCGTCTTTCGGATGAACTCATCCCTCGTGTGCGAGTCTCCCGCGAGTATGAAGAGCTCGCCGAAGATAAGTCGGCCGACAAGGCCGCGCGATCATTCGCGGGCGAGAGTGTCCGTGCTGCGCGCACGCTCCTCGAAGCCATCGAACAGCGCAAGACAACACTGGCCCGTGTGACGAGGGCGGTCGTGGCTCGGCAGCGCGATTGGTTTGAACATGGGCCGAATTTTCTCCGCCCCATGCCGATGACGGATCTTGCGGAGCAACTGGGCATTCATGTCAGCACCGTCAGCCGAGCAGTGGCGGAGAAGTGGATGGCGTCCCCGCGTGGGTTGGTCAGGCTGCGGGACTTTTTCGCTGGAGGCACGGAGAATCGTGAGGGCGAAGATGTTTCTTGGAACGCGATCAAGGCGATGCTGCAGGAAGTCGTCCAAGGTGAAGATCGCCATCATCCGTTGAGCGACCGAGCAATTGCGGAGCAACTGCAGGCTCGCGGCGTGGAAATCGCTCGGCGTACCGTCGTGAAGTACCGCGAGCAACTTGGCATTCCAGCCGCGACCGTCCGCAAGATTCATGCATGATTCAGGACGCAATGGCGTTCGACCGCCGCCACCGAATACCCCGACCGCCTTGCGTTCGAAGGCGTCGCCTGCAGCCGAGACCCCGTTTCAGATTCTCTTCTTCCGATGCGAGTTTTCATCACCGGCGCTACTGGAACGATTGGACGCAGGCTCGTTGCCGATCGCGCGCGGCGAGGAGATCGTGTGGTTGCGTTGAGCCGCCATCCGTCCCAGGCGCGCGCGCTCTTCGCGTCGCTTGGGCGGTCGGTCGAAGTCGTCGCAGGCGACGCGCGATTTCCCGGCGTCTGGCAGGCTGCATTAGACGCGTGCGATGCGATCGTGCACCTTGCCGGGCATAACACCGCGCATGGACGGTGGACCAAACGCGTTCGCCAAGAGATTCGCGCGAGTCGACTCGAGAGTGCGCGTCGACTTGTGGATGGCGTGCGAATGGCGACCAATCCGCCGCGAGCATTCATCGTCGCGTCGACCGTTGCGGCGTTTGGAGACCGAGGCTTCGAGCAACTTGACGATCGGGCGTCGTACGGCGCAGGATTTCTTGCGGGCGTCATGGCGCAACTCGAGAGCGAGTGCGCGCGTGCGGAAGTGCTCGGCATGCGCATCGTGACGCTGCGCCTTGGGAGTGTGCTCGATCCGCAGGGCGGGCTGATCCCACACGCGTTGCCGTGGTTTCGACGGGGCTGCGGTGTGATTCCAGGGAAGGGCACGCAGTTCGTGCCGTGGATTCACTGGCGCGACGTGGTGCACATGTTTGATTGGGCGATCGGGAGCGTCGCGATGAAGGGGACCGTCAATGCAGTCGCACCCGAAGCGGTGCACTGGTCACGGATGTCGCGAGAGCTCGCTGCGCGGTGCGGTGCGCACGGCGTGATGGCGCCAGTGCACACCATTCCCGCACTCGTCTTACGCGTGTTGCTCGGGCAGGGTGCGGCGGAACTCATCGCGTCTCGCCATGCCGTCCCGAGTCGAGCGACGATGCATGGATTTCACTTTGAATACCCCGCGCTCGCGAGTGCTCTCGATGATTGCTGCGCACAGTGGGCGAAGTCAGTGCGAAGTGGAAAGCACGGACTCGTCACACTCGGGGCCCCGTCAACTCCCGCGGCGTGTGGGAGTGTCTTGCCGGCGCCCGCCACCGGCGCGGCGCTGCAGCGCGAGGGGATCGACGCAGCGGGGCGCGCGAGTGGTTCGCATGATGGCGTGCTCATCGATCTCGATCATGGATTGAGTGCGCCGGATGGTCGCATTCTGCCTGAGGCGCTGACGATTCTCGCGAAGGCGGCGATTGAGCGTCCCGCGCGTCTCGCGCTGTTCTCGCAGCGCCCGCATTGGGAACTTCCAGACCTTGCATCCGGACCGCTTGCCAAGTGCACGCACCTCCTCTCCGGTGGAACGCACCTGCGCGTCGCGTCCGTCAACGAAGACGGAGCGATCCAACTGAGGTCGACGTGCGCCCGCATTCCGGAAGCAACCCTTGCGGAGTTGTTGGCGCGGCTTGGCGCGCTTGCGCCGCGTATCGGGCTTGTGTTTGAACACCCGGATGGATTCGATACTCCCGAGCCGAATCGGTTGCGTCATCCGCAGCATGGGAATCCGATTTTCATCACGCGCGTGCGACCGATCGCGGACCTTGAGGGTGTGGAGACGATGCGCATTCATCTCGTCGGCGGTGCGGAGGAGCGGGGCACCGTCGTGGAGTGGCTCATGCGAGAGTTTGTTGGACATGGAACGCTCTCGATTGAGGCGAAATCGCCGTGGATCGTGTCGGTCTGGGCGACTGCGCCAGCGCACGCCCTCCTGCATGAGTTCGCGTTGCAATCCGGACTCGACGAGGGGGCCTCCTCTATTCCAGTCCGCTCACTCGCCGAGCTTCGACGGGCGTTTCGCGGCGCCTTGGGTGAGCAGCAGAGTGCGTGCGCACCGGAGTTCGTGAGCAAGTAGGACTGGTTGTTACACTCCGACGCCGCAATGCCGCGGCGACGGAGGCTGTATGAAGATTTGGATAGATGGCGCGCTTGTCGACAAAGAACACGCACAGGTTTCGGTCTTTGACCATGGCTTGCTCTATGGCGATGGCGTGTTTGAAGGGATCCGTGCCTACGGTGGCCGTGTATTCAAACTGAAGACCCACCTCGAACGGCTTCTCGCAAGTGCGAAGTCGATTCGGCTGACAATGCATTACACCCTTCGCGAGCTTGAGCAAGCGGTACGCGAAACCGTCGAAGCCAATGCTGCTTCGGATGCCTACATCCGTCTTGTCGTGACCCGTGGGGTGGGCCCGCTTGGACTTTCGCCATTTACTTGCCCGAAGCCTTGCACCTTCGTGATCGTCGACCGGATTCAACTTTATCCGAAGGAGATGTACGCGCAGGGCATGCCGGTGGTGGTCGCGCGGCGGCCCCGCATTCCCGTGGAGTGCCTCGATCCATCAGTGAAGAGCCTCAACTATCTCAACAACATTCTCGCGAAGATCGAGGCGATTGATGCAGGCGTGCATGAGGCGATCATGCTCAATACCGATGGCGAGGTATGTGAGTGCACCGGCGACAACATCTTTCTGGTGATGGGCGGGCGGCTCGTGACTCCGCCGACGAGCGCGGGTCTACTCAATGGTGTGACGCGGGGATTCGTCATGGACACGCTTGCGCCCGTGATGGGTATCACGGTGGAAGAGCGCCGATTCCGCATCGAGGATCTCTTCACCGCCGATGAGGTGTTTCTGACGGGAACGGCAGCCGAAATCATCGGCGTCACCAAGATCGATGGCGAGCAGTTTGGTGATGGTTCCGTCGGACCAATCACGCAACAATTGATGGCTGAGTTCCGCCGACGAGTTTCGAAGGATGCGCCAGAAGACTAAATCGCTTGAAGGACGCGCCGGATGCGCTGCAAGAGTTGCGATCACATTCTCTGGAATCTCCCCGGCAACACCTGCCCGGAGTGCGGAACGGAGTTCGCACGGCGTTCCTACGAGTTTCAGCCCTATGCGGTGATCTTCAAGTGCCCGCACTGTGAGCAGCCCTACTACGGCGCGGGCGAGAAGGGGCATCTTGTTCCGTCCGAGTTTGAGTGTCAGTGTTGCCACCAATCCATCACGATGGACTCGTGCGTGCTCGTTCCGGTTCCGGGGAGGGAACACGACGCCGTCGCGGTCGGCGTGCCTGTCCCGTGGACGACCGATGCAGGGATCGTCAAACGATTCTGGGATACCTGCGTCGCGGCGCTCTTCTCTCCGCGCGTGCTTGGCATTGCGATCTCAGCGCATGAGCCGCGCCTGAAAAGCGCATTGGCATTCTTCGCTGTTGTTGTCGGTCTGTCGACTTGTGTCTCGTTCATCTGCCTCGCCGGCCAGAGTTTGGTGACGGTAGTCGCCTTGGGCGCGGCGGGTGGGCCCTCGAGCGGTGGCAGTCTTCCAGTCTCCACACTCATAGCCACGCAGCTTGGTCCGGGGCTCGTCATGGGATTGGTGACCCCGCTCCTGTACGGTCTGTACATCCCGCTCGCGGCCGCGATCGCGACGCTTGTGTTTCGGATGTTTGGTGGCGATGGGCGCGATGAATCCGTGGCGCGGAACAAGTCCATGTCCTTCGCTCGCGCGGTGGAGATACTGCTTTGGTCGAGCGGTTCGCTGCTTGTGAGTCTCGTCCCTTGCGTGGGAAGTATCGCCTCGATCTGGTGGATCATCAGCGCGGTGTTCATGACGAGCGCGTTCGTGGCTTCTCGCGCGTCGCCAGCCGCAAGTTCGCGCAGCGCCTGGGCGATGCTACTGGGCATGTTGTCGCCCATCTTTCTTGCTTGCGGTGTCGGTGCCGTGGTGGCGTACTTCGTTTTTTCCTCCGCGATGTCGGGGATCTCGGGTTCCTCGACGAGTGGCGGCGGCGTGACGACATTCAGCAGCAGTTCGAGTTTCGGTTCGTCGCCATCGCCAGCGCTGACGGAACCTCCAGACCTCGCGCCGCCGAATCCGCAGCCTTAGACACGCAGTTTTTCCCACGCGCCCCAACGAAATCGAGCGAGGAAGAGGAGCCCTCGTACGGCGATTTCCAGCATGAGCGCCCACCAAATCCCTACGAGACCGAGTCCCATGTTGATGCCAAAGACCCACGCGAGCGGAAGTCGAATTGCATAGCAACCGACGATGGTGATGCCGAGGATCCACTTCGTATCGCCCACACCACGCAGTCCATTGCGCACAACCATGGCGAGCGCGAAGAAGACTTGTAAGCATCCACTCGCGAAGAGGCATTGCGGAACGAGCGCGAGGTGAATCGGGTCATCGGAAATGACGCTGCACAGCGCGCGTCCAAAGAGCATGAAGATGACTCCCGCACTCACCATGATGCCTATGCCGATGAAGGTGCATCGCCAGATCGCGGCGCGCGCGAGAGCCGGGCTGCCTGCTCCGAGATACTGCCCAGCGAGCGCGCCGGCGGCGGTTCCCATTGCAAATCCAGGTAAGAACGAAAACGCTTCCCACTGCACCGTGATGATGTGCGCTCCCACAAGCCCGTCTTTCGAGGCGGTGCCGATGCCTCGCTGCGCGACCTCACCGATGATGCCCAAGATGAAAAGATTCACCGACCACATCGCGAGGCCTTCGAAGAAGTTTGGCACGCCGACCACGGCGATGCGCTTCGTCATCGGGAAGTCGAGGTGCAGCAGGCTCGGATGGAGTTTGAGATCCTGCACGCCCGTCCGAAGTGCGCGCCACGTGAGCCACGCCCCGATCGCGTAACTCAACGCGCTCCCAAGCGCGATGCCGAACACGCCCCACTGCAGGGGGTCCGTCGGTGATGGATTCGGAATCTCCGCACCAAACGCATGGATCGTCACGCCAGAAAAGAGCCACGCCGCAAGGCAATTCACGACATTCACCCAGACCGCGATTTGAAACGGCTTGTGGGTTTCGCCCGCGCCATGAAGGCACATCGCGCCGACCATCATCACGCCGCTCATTGGGATTCCCCACGCGAGCGTCTGCACATAGGTGACACACGCTTGGGTTCCTTCGGGACTGAGATTGGAAAACTGCGCGAGCGGATGCGCGATCAATGCCATCGTGATCGCGACCACGATTCCCCATGCGATGGAGAGGAGCATGGACTGACCGAGTGCGCGCTCGGCCTCGTCTCTATCTCCGCTTCCCATCGCGCGGGAGATGATGACTTGTCCGCCCACGCCGAGTCCGGCCATCGCGATGCCAATGAACCAGCCGACGAAGCTCCCCAAGCCCACGCCATCCATGCCGCTCCGGGCGATGGCTTCGGGAAGATTGCCCGCGATGAGCTTGTCGACGAAACCAACCCCCGCGGCCATGGTCTGCTGCATGAGGATCGGAACCGCGAGGATCCAGATGGCATGCTGCATGGATTTTCCCGCGAGTTTTCCGCTCTTGATGCGTCCCGCTTCTTCGAATGGTGCGTCGACAATCTCCGCAGCGCCGACCGCGCTTGGCGGATCGTCCGGCGAAAGACTCGACGCCGCGAATCTCGCTTCGCCCGCTGATTCGTCTGGCAAGGGTCTGGTCATGGAATCACTGCACGCGCTGCGAGGGCGGTGATTCAGGGTGCGCCGTTTGGAGCAAATTGCCGGGAGACCACTCCATGCCCGCAGGAAGATCCGGGATCTCGAAGACGACGGGATTCCAGAACATCAAGTAGTCCCACACATCTTCGTCGCGGATGAAGACTGGATAGCAGTAGATGCACTCCTGCTTGAATGGCTGCGTCGTCGCCCGAAACCACTCGAGCCAGTCATTTCGACTGCCACCAAAGTCCATTGCGGTCATGGTTGTAAGGCTGTCGCTCGCGGCGACATTGACCGCCAGTTCAGGATGATCGAGTGCGGTGACGAGTGCTTGAAACACACTCGCGGTCGGATACTGCGCGAGGGCAATGGCCAGTTCAACCCGGATGTCGGAATCTTCGGATTCGCGGATGAGCACCGGCCAGATTTCATCCGCGACCGCGGGGGAGTGCAATCGTTGCAGCGCTTTCGCGGTCGCGAGCCTGACCTGACGGAACGGACTTGCGAGTTGCTTTGCGAGGAGGGTCGCGTCGGATGGATCGCCATGTCGGCCGAGCGCTTCGATTGCCGCAGCCTGCACGAGCGGGTCGTGCGCCTCTTCCACATACAAGCGATACAGATCGAGGTACACGCTGCTTCCACCCCACGGTGCGCTCGCAAGCAGCAGCGTTCCGCGTCGTTGGTTTTCAGGGTCCGTCGAGTCGGCCGCCCACGCTGCGGCTTCGGCCGGAGAGGGCGGCATGAACGACGCGCTGAACGCGGAAAAATCCGAGCTCATCGTGTCGCAGCCGCTCGAGAGGAGCGAGCCAAAGACACCACACGCGCACAGAGATCCAACGAGGCAAGCGCGTCGAAACGACATGCGCGGAGCGTACCTTAAATGCCGAGGGTGGTCGCAACGGGAGTACCATTCATGTGATGTCCGTCGAACCATCCCTGCAACTCAAGCGATTCGAACTCGGAGACTTTGCGACCAACGGGTATGTCGTGTTTGACCCAAGTGACAATGCCAAGTCGTGCTGGATCGTCGATTGTCCTTACCAACCCGAAGCGATGATCGAGTTCATCCTTCGGGAGGGATTGAAGCCAGAACTCTGCATCCTTACGCACTGCCACTGCGACCACATCGCTGGGCTCGCAGAGATGCGCCTCAAGCTCGGTCCGGTTCCGGTGCTCTGCCACGCATTGGAGAAGGACTTCAATGCCGACCCCAATCTCAATCTCAGTGGCTTCATTCCGCCGCCGGTGTTTGCGCCGGAGCCGGAAGGATTTCTCGCAGCCGGGCAGATCTTGATGCTCCCTGGCCTTGGTGGGTTTACCTTTCAGATCGTGCACCTCCCCGGCCATAGTCCGGGCATGATTTGCGTCTGGTGCGCGCAGGCAAACCTGGCGCTTGTGGGAGACACGCTCTTCGCCGATTCCATCGGTCGAACCGATTTTCCAACCAGCGACCCCGCTGCGATGGATCGATCGCTGCAACTCCTGCTCACGCTTCCGGACGCGACCGAAATCTACCCCGGCCATGGCGATGCGACGACGATTGGTCGCGAGCGCCGACGCAACCCGTTTCTGCAAAACCTCGGCTAGCTCGAGGACTTTGCGCGGTGTTTCTCTGTCGCCCAATGATCGACCGCCACCCACAGGGTCGATATACTCCTCGCCCTAGCTATGCCGTACACGCTGCAACCTGAACAGGGCTATGGGCTCGACATCGAGTCCACCGAGTATCTGAAGGAACATGTCCAGTCTCCCGATCGTTGGGTGCTGAACTTCGGTCCTCAACACCCTGCTACGCACACGACCATTCGCCTCGTGCTTGAACTCGATGGCGAGCGAATCGCGCGCTGCACGCCGCACATTGGGTACCTCCACTCTGGGTTTGAGAAATTAGGGGAACATCACGACTACAACCAGTTCGTGGCGACGATTAGTCGGATGGACTACTCCTCGCCCATCGTGAACGATGTCGCGTGGCATCACGCGGTGGAGAAGTTGCTCGATGTGCAACTGACGCCTCGGGCGACCGTGCTTCGGACAATCATGTGCGAACTCGGCCGCGTGCAGAACCACCTCTTGACGATCGGCGCTGCGGCGCTCGACCTCGGCGCTTTCACTGGTTTTCTCTACGGGTTCAATGAGCGCGAGTTCATCTACGACATCGTCGAGTATGTCTCCGGCCAGCGATTTCATCCAGACTGGACGCGCGTCGGTGGTGCGTGGCGCGATCTCGCCGATGACGCGGTGTTCGTGCGCATGGTTCGCGAGTTCATCGATGTCCGCATGCCCAAGGCGATCAAGGATGTCGAAACCCTCTGTTCGCGGAATCGGATCTTCGTTGATCGCCTGAGCGGTGTCGGTGTCCTCTCGAAGGAGGACGCGATTCGTTGGAGCGTCACTGGACCGATGGCGCGGGCGTCCGGCGTCGCGCGCGACCTTCGCAAGGATCAACCGTACCTCTGCTACGCGGACAACTGGGATGGCGCGGGTGCGGAACGGGTGAAGTTCACCGTCCCGATCGCCTCGGGCGGGTGCTGCCTCTCTCGCTACCTTGTTCGGGTCGAAGAACTGAAGCAATCGCTTCGCATCATCGACCAACTCATCGACCGCATCCCAACCGGTCCTCTCAACGCGGTGGCCGATTCCAAGTTCGTCATCCCGGAGAAGGGGGATGTGTACGGCAGCATCGAAGGAACGATCCAACTCTTCCAACTCAATATGCATAATCGTGGGTTCCATTCACCGGTCGGTGAGTGTTACGGCGCGATTGAAGGTCCCAACGGAGAACTCGGGTACTACATCGTTTCGAGCGGGACGAAGTATCCGTGGCGGGTTCGAGTGCGCCCGCCGATCTTCATCAATTTTCAGGCGTTTTCCATGATGATGGAAGGCCATCAACTTGCGGACATCGTCGCCGTTTTGGGAAGCATCAATGTCATCGCTGCTGAGCTGGATCGCTGAGGTTTACCTATGAGTTGGCACACGAAGCGTTCCTCCACGACGCCGGTACCGAAGAGTCCCTCTCCGGTGGCGACCGCGGCGCATAAGGAGCGATGGACGCGCGAGATTCTTCCGAAGTACGCGCAGCCGCAGGGGGCACTCATGCCCATCCTCCACGAGGTGCAGCACGAGCATGAACACATCTCTCTGCAGGCGATGGTCGAAGTCGCGGCGTTCCTTGGGATTCATCCTTCGCAAGTGTTTGACACCGTGAGTTTTTACGAGGAGTTTCGGGCCGAGCGGGTCGGCAAATGCGTCATCGGAGTTTGTCAATCGATCGCCTGCGAAGTGTGCGATCACAAGGCGATCCTTGACCGCGCGCGGCTTCGGCTTGGCATTGAGCCACACGAAACGACGCCCGATGGAAAGTTCACGCTGCTGACCATGGAGTGCCTCGGCAGTTGTGACACTGCGCCCGTGGCGCTCTTCGGTGAGACGCTGCATGAAAACCTGACCGTCGCGAAGCTCGACGCGCTCATTGACCACGCCCGAGCGACGGGCGATCGGTCGCGTCAGGCTTCGCATTGATTGGATGGTGCGAGGGAGTGCACGCGATGAGCGATGACCATTCACTCCTTCGGAACCTCGGCCAGTTCTTTGGTCATGTCGTGCATGCGATTCGACATGATCCGACGGACCAGACGAAGGCAAACGCCGCGGAGTCTGAGATGGAAGTTCGCGAGGTGAACCGAGAGGTACAACTCGCACGGCAAGGCGAGTTCATTCTCCGCCGAACCACGATTGATGAAGTCTTGCGCGACACGCAAGCAACGCCAGCGCCTCCTGAGGCTCCCAAGAACGAGACCGACCCATGCCCCTGAACGAACCCGTCCTCACAAAGCGCATTCCGACTTGGCCTTGGAGCGATCCGAAGGGTCGACACATTGTTGGATACGACGAGTTTGTTTCGACCGGCGGATATCGGGCGCTCGACAAGGCGCTGAGCATGCAGCCGCAAGAAATCGTGCAGTTGGTGAAGGATGCCAATCTCCGTGGTCGCGGTGGCGCAGGATTTTCCGCTGGGTTGAAGTGGACCTTTCTGCCACCAGTTGATGGTGGCCGTCGGTATCTCTGCATCAACTGCGATGAAGCAGAACCGGGAACCTTCAAAGATCGGCTGCTCGTCGACTTCGATCCCCATCAGGTGCTTGAAGGCATCGCGATTGCGTGCTTCGCATGTCAGTTAGACACCGCGTACTTTTTCATTCGAGGCGAGTATCACCATCAAGCGAAGGTCATGCTCAAGGCGATCGAGGAGGCATACGCGAAGGGCGTCTTTGGGAAGCAGGGCCTGCTCCAAGGGAAGTCGAAGTTCGCTGTGGAGTGCCACCTGCACCGAAGTGCCGGTGCCTATATTTGTGGAGAAGAAACAGGACTGCTTGAAGCGATCGAAGGGAAGCGCGGCTGGCCGCGCATCAAGCCGCCGTTCCCTGCTGTGAAGGGACTCTTTGGTCGACCAACCATCATCAACAATGTCGAGACACTCGCGGCTGTTGCGCCCATCGTCGAGCACGGGCTCGCGTGGTGGAAGCAACTCGGCTGCGAGAGCGGTATCGGTGGCGCGCCGAGCTACGGACCGAAACTCATGGGCGTGAGCGGGCATGTGACGCGACCAGGAGTCTACGAATGCGATCTCGGTATTCCGCTGTCGACGCTCGTGAACACGCATTGCCTCGGCATGCGTCACGGGAAGAAGTTCAAGGGCGCGATTGCTGGTGGAGTGTCCATGGGGATCCTGGGACCAGATCAGTTCGATGCGCCGATGGACTTCGACATCGGTCGCCGTTGCGATGTGCTCGGGCTTGGCACGGCGTGTCCGACGGTCTTTGATGAAGACACCGACATGGTTGCCGTGGCGCGCAACATTGCCCGCTTCTTCAAGAACGAGTCTTGCGGTCAATGCACCCCGTGTCGCGAAGGCGCGGGTTGGATCTACAAGCTCATTTCGCGCATCGAGAACTACGATGCGACGAGCAAGGATCTCGACTTGCTCCTGGAGATTGCGACTTCCATGGGCCTCACGCCTGGAACGACCATCTGTGGGCTTGCCGACGGCAACAATTTCGCGATTCGCACGATCGTGAGCAAGTACCGCAGCGAGTTCGAGGCGCGCGTGAAGCGGGTGAGCATCCCCGTGACCCTCGCGTCTTCACGCGGATGACGCGCCCACGGGAACGGTTTTCGAGGCGGGGATTGAAGGATGCCGAACGGAAGCGTCCGCTTCGCCTATCTTTCCCGACGACTCGTGCGCTCGAAGGCGCGGTTGAAACATGATCGAATTGCCAACGCCGTCTGCTGACGCGAATTTCGACTTGACCGTGCGGTGCGCACGGGAGGTTGCCTGTTCCCTAGGGGAGTCGAGCGCACAGTCCATCCAACGCGATCTTGCGGCGGCATTGGGGCGCGCTTGCGCCTTCGTGGCTCGTCCCATCTCGCGTATTCATGTGGAGATCGTCGATGAGCAGGAGATGGCGCGTCTGCACGAGCAGTTCTCGAATGTTTCGGGTGTGACGGATGTGCTGACCTTTCCGTCAAGCGCACCCTTGGAGCCTATCGATGTGGATGTCGTGATCTGCCATGGAGTCGGCGCACGGGTTGCGCTTGAGCGCGGGCATCCGATTGAACGAGAACTCCTTCTCTACGCGCTGCACGGCGTGCTGCACTGTGCAGGATTTGACGACCGCGACACCGAGGCGCATTCGCGCATCCATGCCGAGGAGGATCGCATCCTTGACGCGATTGGGATCGGGCGCACCTTCGCGAATCGGGCAGAAGGCGAGACCGCCTAAGTGGGCGATCAGGCACTCGCACTTTGGATTGTCCTCGCGCTGTTCCTTGTCACGGCGGGGACGACCTATTGCTCGGCGCTCAATCTTGCGTTGACACGAGTTTCTCGCAGCGGACTTGAACGCGAGTTCGTCTCACGCGGTCGAATGGAGCAGGGTGCGTGGCTCCTTCGCAGGACGGACGAGGCAGGACACGCCGTGAGCCTCTTGCGCACCATCGGTCGGGTATGCATTTTTAGTCTGCTGCTCACGGCCTTCACGGGCCTCCGATGGCGGGAAGGGTCGGGTTGGGGTCCGGACGGGCGCCTCACGATCGAGTCGCTCGTCTACGCAGGTCTTTGTTCCATCACGGTTATCTGGGTGGTCACAAGTGTGCTCTCCGCCGCGATTGCGCGGCACGCCGCGCATCCGCTCATCGCGGGGGGCCTCGGCTTTATTCGCTTTTCGGTGCTGCTTTGTAGTCCATTCCTCGCCGCGGTGAGCCTGCTTGACGAAGCGGTGCATCGATTGACTGGGGCGAACCTTCGCGAGGATGAGAGTGACGAAGAGTTGCTTGACTCGATTCTCGATCGACGGCAAGACGGCGAGATCGATCCGATCGCCGCGACGCTCTTGGAGAACGCGGTCGCCTTCGGAGAACTTGAGGTGGGGAGCATCATGACGCCTCGCACGGACATCGAGGGCATGCCGATTACCGATGACCTCGCCCAGATACGGGCGGTGCTCGGCGATGTGCGACACTCGCGCATTCCGGTGTTCGGCGAGAGTCTCGATGAGATCGTGGGCATCCTGTATGTGCGAGACCTCGTGCGCTACTTCGGTGAGGCACCGACAGATTTTTCTTTGCGATCGCTGCTGCGCGAACCGATTCGAGTGCCAGAGTCCAAGCTCGTCGGCGAACTCCTCCGGGACTTCCAACGGCATGAAGTACATTTGGCCGTTGTGGTCGATGAGTACGGCGGGACCGCGGGAATCTGCACCATCGAAGATGTGCTCGAAGAACTCGTTGGCGAGATTCACGACGAACATGAGGATGAGACGGAGGCTGCGCCGGTCATCCTCTCGCGCGTCGACGGCATCTACGAAACCGACGGTCGCGTTACGGTCACGGAAGTGAATGATCGACTCGGACTCACCATCCCGGACGAAGGGGACTACGCGACGATTGCGGGATTCCTCCTAGACCGGTTTGGTCGGGTACCCGCAGTGGGCGATCGCGAGGAGTCTTACGGTGCAATCTTTGTGATTCTTGCGGCAAGTCGAACCGCGATTCTGAAGGTCGCGATTGAAGTGCGCGCGTAGTTGAACCGCGCACTTCGCGCCGTCATGTACACTCGCCCGCGTGACGCTTCTTGCTGCGCATGGTCTTGTCAAGAGTTACAACGGTCGACGGGTTGTCGACGGTGTTGGTTTTCATGTCGAAGCGGGAGAAGTGGTGGGGATTCTCGGCCGCAACGGCGCAGGAAAGACCACCTCTTTCCGCATGACGATCGGCATGATCACGCCAGAGTCCGGACGAGTGGAGTTTGCAGGGCGCGATGTGACATTTGAGCCGATGTACCGCCACGCTCTCGCAGGCATGGGGTACCTCTCGCAAGAGCCGAGCGTCTTCCAGCGACTCACCTGCGAAGAAAATCTCCTGGCCATCCTCGAGACCATCGGATTGGCGCGAGCCGAGCGTCGTCGTCGCTGCGATGCGTTGCTCTTGCAGTTTGGGCTTCGTCACAAGGCCAAGGATGAGGCGCGGACTTGCTCCGGCGGTGAACGCCGACGATTGGAGATTGCGCGAGCACTGGTGACGGAACCGAAACTGATGCTCCTCGACGAGCCGTTTGCGGCGGTTGATCCGCACACCGTGGAAGAACTCCAAGCGGAGGTCCGGCGACTTGCGGACGACGGCATCGCCATGCTCGTCACTGACCACAATGTGCAGCAGACGCTTCGCATTTGCAATCGCGCGTACATCATTCATGAAGGGAAAAACCTTCGCGAAGGCTCGCCAAAGGCGATCATCAATGACCCCGCGGTTCGCGAGGCGTATCTGGCGTCGTCATTTCGAGGAGATGAGTTCGGATGAACAGTGCACGAAGGACTCCCTACGGGACCGTTGCAGTCTTGGCAGTCGCAACCTTCTTGCTCGGATGTGTCGAGCGCAAGGTCTCGCTCACGAGCACCCCTCCAGGTGCGCTCGTGTGGCTCAACGAAAAGGAAATCGGACGCACCCCTTGCGATGCCGAAATCGTGCACTTTGGAACTTACGATGTCCGGTTGGAGCTTGACGGATTCGAGCCAATCGTTACGCATCGGGATACCGAGGGAAACGCGTGGGACAATCCACCGCTCGATTTCTTTGCCGAAATCTGGCCTGGCAGAGTACTGAGCGAAACGAGGTGGCACTTTGCACTTGTCGCCCGAGACGACTCCGAGGCCGCACTGCTTGATCGCGCGGCGGCACTCCGTGACCGCACGGCAGTCGAGAGTAAGGTGCATGCGCCAACGGGTGAGCAGAGGATTGAACAACTCGAACGCGCGGTCGAGCAGACGCCGACGGTTCCGCCCGCGCCATCGCCCTGACTGGATGCGCTTTCCTCAGTCTTGCCTTACGCATGCTTGGCGAGTGCGGCAAGGAGGAGCGCATTCACCTTGACATTCGCTCCAGGCCAGTCATATCTCGCGAACTCATCAAGAGGAATCCACCGAACCTCGGCGCTCGCAATGGCGCTCGGTTGGCAATCGGATCGAGCGTGGGCCATGAAGACATGGAGGCGAACGGAGCATTCGTCGGAGAGTGCGTGATCGGTGTGTTCTGCCATCCCGACTTCGCGCAGTGAGTGCATCACGAGATCGCCTTGCGTGAGCCCAGTTTCCTCATGGAGTTCGCGGAGCGCGGCAGAGTGCGGAGACTCTGCTGGATCAACCTTGCCGCCGGGGAGTTCCCAAAGTCCGCCACGGATCGCGTCGACGTGCCGCCGAGCGCAGAGGATCTCCACGCCGGAGGAAGGCTTAGTGCGCCATAACGCGAGAACGGCGACCTCAACGGGGGTAGGAGATTTCATAACATAGGCTCTTGCATCGACTTACGATTTATCCGAAAAGTCGTTCCCGTCCATTGACCCGTTGCCATTGCAGAGCGTACCGTGGCTGTCCCTCTTGCGAGAAGCGCCATGCGGCCTGTGCCGAAAGCGTTTCGAACTTGATTCCCAAGCTTACCTTCTTCGCACGCGTGTCTCTTCTCGAGATGCAATTGTGAAACCCGTCGTCCAGCCGTGTCGGAGCGTGCTGGACGACGATTTTTTTGGAAGGTGCGTCATGCGTAGAGCTTGCATGATTCAGAATCCAAAGCTGAGCCCGAGGTAGCAGGCGAGTGAGTCGATCGCCGGATTCGTTTCGCCGAGTTGCGCATTGGAGATGTGAAACCAACCGATCGCTGCGAGTAATCGCGTGTCCTGCGCAACCTCGATCGATGCGCCGAAGAACGCACGCGGTGTGAAGTTGATGGCGGATCCGCCGTTGGGAATGTCGTTGGTGGTAGCGAGTACGCCGATGCCAAACTCGGCGTAGAGCGACCACGACGCTTCACGCAGGAAGTGCCAGCGGAGCGTGGTCGAAACGCCTCCACCTCCGGCATCGCCGCCGCTCTGTCCGACATCGGGCGTTGGTTGCGATGCATACAGTCCTTCGCCAGCGAGCGAGATCGAGAATCCATCGGCGACAAACCAACTTGCCGCGACCGATCCCATGCCGATCGTCACATCGCTCAGGTCGTTTGCGAGCATGGCGGTGGTGTCGAGGCGAAAACTTCCCGCACTGCCAAACTCGCGGGGCGCCGAAGCGGTGGGGGAATCCTGCGCATCCTGTACTGGATTGAGGTCGAGCCGAAACGGCGTGGTTGTGTCCGCGGCGATCGCGTGCGATGTGCTTGCGAGGAGAACCATGCATGCCGAGCGCGCAAGGTTGTTCGAGATGATCGCGGTGGCCGTGGTACTCATGCTTGAGGAACGCTACCACGCTTTGCGTATCGCCACGCGCTCTCGACGATCGCATCAAGCGTTTCGTAACGCGGGGACCAACCGAGGTCGCGACGAATCGCGCTGGCGTCTGCGACCAGTTCCCTCGGCTCGGTGGCGAAGGTGGGCACGATCCGAGATGGAATTGTCGCGCCAGTCGCACGGCGGCAACTCTCCACAACCTCAAGCACCGAGTACCCCTTGCCAATGCCCACATTCCACGCTTTGAATCGACCGGACTCGAGCGCGCCGAGTGCCAGGAGATGCGCCTGAACGATGTCGGTGACATGGACAAAATCGCGAACGCAGGTACCGTCTTTCGTCTGGTAGTGGTTGCCGAACACGAGGATCTCAGGCCGCTTCCCTTGGGCGACTTCGAGTGCGAGCGGAATGAGGTGGGTCTCGGGTTGATGATCCTCGCCCAGTCGCAGCAATGCATCACCGCCCGCAACATTGAAGTACCGCAGCGCCACCACGGCGAGTGCGGTCGATGGTCCCTCGGTGCTCGCGCAGACGGAGGCGAGGAGTAGCTCCGTGGCGAGTTTCGTCTCGCCGTATGGATTCACGGGTCGTTGCGGGGTCTCCTCTCGAAGCGGAAGCAAACTCGCGTCGGGATCACCATAGGTCGCGCAACTCGAGCTGAAAATCAGCCGGTGCACACGGGCGTCGCGCATCGCTCGCACGAGTGAGATCCCGCTGGCGACATTGTTTTCGTAGTAACGGAGTGGCTCTTGCACACTCTCGCGCACATACGCGTAGGCCGCGAAATGCAGCACCGTCTCGATCTCCTGCGCACGCAGGAGCGCCGTCAGCGGTCTTGTTTCGCGCACATCGAGTTGCGTGAACGAGAATCGGTCGCCGCCCACGGCGGCGAGTGCATCGATCGTGCGCTGATGCCCGCGTTCAAGGGTGTCAATCACGCTGACGCTGTGGCCCGCATCAAGCAGCGCGAGGGCAGCGTGGGAGCCGATGTACCCGGCACCGCCGGTCACAAGAAGTCGCGTGGGACGCATGGGGCGGATTCTCCCCTAGATCACCGGATTGGGGCGCAGTTTGCGGCGTGCGCTCTCGGCAATTCTTCTGAAGGGAAGCGTGATTTCGCGGGTTCTCCGAGGCCGGCGCGTACAGGGCTTGGGGCAGATAGCCGATAGCCCATACAGAAGTTTGCAGCCAACCATCCCCTTGGCGACCCCTATGAAGACCGCGATTCTCGTCGGAACTCCAGCCGCTTGTGATCAGCTCGAACGACAACTCGCGCTGGTGGCGGATGCTCCCGTCATTCTTGGCCGCGTCCATTGCGGCCCGGATTCCGCAGGGAGCGGATCGCCTGTCCTTGGCACGCTCTCCGACTTGGAGTTGGTTTGTGCGCGTCGACATCCGCAAGGCGTGCTCCTGACGCTTCCGGCTGCCATGAAGGATCTCATCACGAGCGTCCGGACTCGCATGCGAAGGCTTGGGATTCCTGATCGCTTCTTCCCAACCCTCGACGACCAACTCGCAGGGGTTGGTCCGCGCACCGAGTTTGAGGTCGACCTCAACGAACTCGTGGGGCGTCCGCAGCGACACCTCGATGATGCGCTCGTTCGAAGTGCCGTGGAAGGCCGTCGCGTGCTTGTCACCGGTGCGGGAGGTTCGATCGGCAGTGAACTCTGTCGCATTCTTGCCAGTTTCTCGCCTGCGAAACTGATCATGGTGGAGCGGAGCGAGAATGCACTCTTTGAAATCGATCGGCAAATCGCCCGTCGCGTTCCGTCGCTCGCTCGACGAGCGTGCTTACACGATGTGGTGGATGCCGATGCGACGCACGCGATTTGGCTCGAAGAGCAGCCTGACCTCGTCATTCACGCGGCGGCGCACAAGCATGTGCCCATGATGGAAGATCATCCGGGGCTTGCGGTGGACAACAATCTCTTCGGAACGAAGTCTGCGCTTGACGCGAGTGTCGCGTGCGGCTCGGAACGGTTCGTGATGGTGTCGACCGACAAGGCGGTGAATCCCACTTCGATTATGGGCATGACCAAGCGACTCGCAGAGTTGTATGTTCAGCACTGCAACCGTGGTTCCGCCACCGCCTGCTCCGTAGTGCGCTTTGGCAATGTGCTCGGGAGTTCGGGGTCGGTGCTTGAAACCTGGAAGAAGCAGATCGCGGATGGTGGCCCTCTCACGGTGACAGACCCGCGGATGACGCGCTACTTCATGTCCATTCCGGAAGCGGCGTCGCTCGTCATTCAAGCAGCAGCGTTGACCGAACGAGGTTCGAAAACGGGTGAAGTCTTTGTCCTCGACATGGGCGCGCCATTTCGGATTGTCGATCTCGCTGAGCGATTCGTGCGCATGTACGGCCTCGATCCTGTCCTCCTGGACGCACAAGGGTTGCCGCAAAGTCTCAGCGTCGGCGCGAGTCCTGGGCAGATGGTGATCATCTGCACTGGCGCGCGCCCTGGAGAAAAACTCTTCGAAGAACTCGCGCTCGATGCCGAGACGATTCAAGAGACGCGGCATCCGGACATTCGGAGTTGGGGACTTCCGACTCCGGACAGTAGGTACATCGAGAGGATGCTCTCCACGCTGGCGCCGCAGCGTCGATCTCGGGATGGCGCACAAGTCGCGCGTCTGGTGCGAGAACTCGTGCCGGAAGCGCCAGTTGGAGCGGCCCAACTGCCCGCCGTTGCGTAGGGGCACACATTTTTGGACAGTCCGGCCCGGACCGGCGTGGCTTGCTGCAGGCCCTCAGAAGTGGGATCATTCTTCGCATGTCGAGGTTCGATCGCCACTCTCCACGCGCTGCGTTGAGCGCCACAGAGCCCAAATCGAAAGCATGCATGAGTCTCGATTCCCCAGAGGCGTCCGCCATCGACCCCCAAAGAGCCCAAGTGATGCTTGATGAAGCCAAGGCGGTCTTGATTGAACTCCAATCGGGCCTCGCCGTCGTGGAGGCAAAGCTCGAGGAGGAACGGCGGACGGATGCGATCAAAAGCGTGCGGGGGCGCTCAAGCTTGGAAGAGGCGATTCGTTCCACACAAGACTTGATTGCGATCCTCGAGCGTGAACTCGCGCCAAAGTCGAACGCCTAATCGGACGCTTCGGATTGCATGCACGCGGATTCCGCCGCGAGTTTTTTGGCCGCGTAGCGTTCAATCCAATGCGACCAGCTCTTTCCCGCCGCGGTGTCCTTGCCGCTTTGAGCGATGCCTGCAATCTCCTGCAATGTGACCGAGACTGGGGCCTCTGATCCATCGACGAGCAGTTCGATTTTCGAATGCTCAACTGGGGATTCGAGTGCGAGATTGAACGCATAGCCAACAACCTCAATGCCCGTGCGCAACCGCAGGGTGACATCACCGCGGTAGGCCACCGCGCCCTGCGCGTCGACGAGCAAGGGATGATGCGCGGATGGGGTGACCATGATGAAGTCCCACTCAAGCGACGGGCATGTCGCGGCCGCTCATCGGATCTTGCAGTCGCCAACCAGTGCGCCTTGCGATGCGGTTGAGCACCCCGTTGCGCCCCCAAGAAATCTCCTCGTCGACAATGGAGAGGAGCATCTGCGTGACTGGCTCGTCGCCTTCGGGCATCTCAATGGTGATTCCTGGTCCGTAGAGAATGGTTCCGCCAACCGCTTCGGGTCCGGTGTTCAGTGGAGCGAGGAGATGAAGAATCTCCGCGCGCGTTGCGATCACCGCGAGCCTTCCAGGTTCGGTTGAGGTGTCAGCGGAGAGAATGACGAGCGAACGCATGGGCGAAAATCTGCTTGATACAGAGGTCAGGGCGAAGGGCAGAGCATACCTGCGGCAAGGTCGAGCAGTCTCGGAAGCGAGACTGGTTTGAGCAGATAGGCGCGCGCGCCGAGCCCAAGCGCGAAGTCCCGATGCCGCTTGCCTTGGTTCGCCGTCACCATGATGACATGCAACTCGACACCGTCTTGATGCAGTTTCTCAAGGACAAAGAGCCCTGAACTGCGCGGCAACATCATGTCGAGCACGAGCCGATCTGGTGCACGCTCGCGAATCGCCATGAGTCCGCTCGCGCCGTCGGTTGCGGTTCGCACCGACGCGCCTTCGTGGCGGAACGCGAATGCAAACGCTTCGAGGATGTCGGGATCATCATCGACGATGAGGATGTCTCTTGAAGCGAATCTCGACATCGTGCACCACGCTTCGACTCTCGACGAACCCAGGAACGGCACTTTACAGGGCGTGGCACACGGGTGCTGCAGGCGCGCCGAGCGGCTTCGCAAGTTCGGCGAGAAGTGGAGCGGTCATCCACGGAAGCGCTGCGACTTTGGCGTGGAAGCGAGCCGGAATCGGCTTTCCTTCGCGCTCAAACTTCGGACGGCTCTTCCAGCGCCGATGCACCCAGAGATTCTGCTCGGGGGATTCACGAATCATCGTTTCGATCGCCCGATTGAATCGCGCGCCGACATAGAAGACAGGGTCATCTTGCGATTCCCACGACTCCGGAAGGATGACATCCGTGGTGCGCAATTCGTACTTGAACGCGCCGTCGATGCGGCGCGCGTAGCCGCAGACCACTGGAAGGGAGTGGTGGACAGCGAGCAGTGGAATTGACTTGTAGGTGGAGGCGAGTCGACCAAACGACGGGACGAACAATCCGTCGTCACCGGCGTTCTGATCCGCGATGAAGCCGACCTTTCCGCCGGAGGCGAGGATTCGCTGTAACTCGTCCGTCGCGCCCCATTTGGTGAGCACTTTGAGCCCGCTGCGCTCGCGAATGCCAAACAGCCAATCAGAGATGTATGGATTGTCGAGTGGCCGTGCGACCGCGGTAATCGGCACGCCAACGAGGGCCATGACATATCCCAGGATCTCCCAGTTCCCCACATGTCCGGTGACAAAGAGGCACGGCTTCTCGCTTGTGAGGTAGGGGAGCGCGCGTTCAAAGCCGGGCGCGAGAGAAACCCGATTCGTCCAGTTGGTTTTCGTGATCAGCCGAGGCATCACGAGGGCATCCACCATGAAGATGCCGAGCATGTGCTCGATCGAACGCATCGCGGTGCGTTGATGGAAGAGAGCGTCGCGTTCTGGAAATGCGAGCGCGACATGATTCACCGCGCGTGCGAGTCGCTTGGGCGACAGGATCGTGGAGAGGTGCGCGACGAGCTTTGCGGTTCCGAGATTCTGCTCAGGAGGAAAGGAGGAAAGCAGAGCGGCGGCCGTCCGGGCCGCCGCGTACTGCGCATAAAACTTGAGGTTGGTGCGGATGTCTCGCGCCATCGTGTGCTAGCTGACGCCACCGCCCGTGAGCGTCGAGAATCGATTCCAGTTCAAGACCGGGATCTGAGCGTCGCGCGCTTCGCGGAAGAGGGTTTCATACTTTTCGCGAGCCTCGCGCGCGGCGACATACGCCGTCGTTTGCGATTCGGTTGCATCGGCCGGGAGGGGCGCGGGAAGGGCTGGTTCACTCCCAAGGACGATGAAGTCGAGATCGCCCGTGAGATCGCTGCCGTCCACCACATCGCCGCCCCAAGCGCGGATGCGCTCGCGGAGGAAATCGGATTCGGCGGCCGTCGCGCGGCCGTCCTTGTTGACATCAAATGCGCCGTGCACGAGGAACTTGAATCGGTAGTTGGGATCAAACACGGCATTGGCGACGACGTCGCCCTTGATGACCGGGTGTCCCTTCGTGGATCGAAGCAAGCGGCAGGTGGAGGTCTTATCGCCGACCTTGAGAATCTGCAGGCTTGCCTTGCCGCGCGTTCCATTCTCCGCGCTCGCGACGATGCTCGATGCGTCGTCGAAGACTTCGAAGGTCATACCCGGAGTGACGCGGCTCTGGCTTCCGATGCTGATGAAGACATGGCCGCTGGTGGGATCAATGCCGGCGATCGTCGCATCGACGAGGTCGGATGGATTCGTCGCGCGGCCGGAGGCGAGTTCAACCTTGGACTGCAGCGCGCTGACCTTTTCGCTCAGGACGGTCACTTCTTCGCGCGAGGCATTCAGTTCACGGTCCTTCTCCGCCATCGCGTTGCGCTGAGATTCTTCAATCTCCGAACGGAATGCTTCGAAGGCCGCGATCGATGCGTTCATGCGATTCTGCGCATCCTCAACCGCGGTGCGGAAGTTGTCGATCGTTCCTTCGACCTTCGCGAGTGCGGCTTGATGGAGCTTGTCGGCGTTCGCGCCTTGTGCGCGAAGTGTGTCGGCGGTCTTCGTCGCGTCGGCGAGGCGCGTCTTCAGCGAGGTCGTTTCATCAGTGCGAGCCCGAACCTGTTGTCGAAGATCGTTGAGCGCGCCGCGCACGGTGTCGGTCTCTCCCAACGCAAGCGCGGTGCGGGTTGTCGCGAGATCGGCGTCGTTGGATCCAAGGAACAGTTGCATTGCTTCGGCGCGATCGGCCATTTCGCCGAAGACGCTTCGCTGGTTTCCGGCGGCGGAGGTTTGGAGGGCCTTCGCTTGATCGCGACCACGCTCCTCAGCGCGGATGAACTCCGAAAGTTGCTGCTCAGCCTGCACAGCCTTTTCATGCTCCGAGGTCTTCCCTACGAAAAAGATGATGCTGAGCGCGAGGAAGACGACGCTCATGAGGACGAAGATGACAAGACCGATGAGCGTGCCAGTAGAGGCGGAGCGGGAAGCCATAGCAGAGAAACTCCTGTGTGGCACTGGACGAAGTCCATGCCAATGGACGCAGACGAGGGCGAGGATGAACAGTCCAAGAACTTGAGGCGGAGAGTATCCACCAAGTCTCTCGGGCGGTCAACCGCTAGGCGCGGACCGACGCGAGCGCTTCAGCGGGGCTCGTAATCTGCGAATGCACGAGCGTGAACGCGGCGTCGCGGAGGGTCAAGAGTGAGCCTTCGGCTCGGGCCACGCGGGCCAGCGCATTGGAACTTGCTCGGCGCATCACTTCGTCACGCATGGCGTCCGTCATCATGAGCAGTTCATACGCACCGATTCGACCAGAGTATCCAGAATTCCGGCACTCGCGACACCCAGCCGCGTCCGCCACGAGTCCGAGTTGGGTTCCACGCGTGCCGGATTCGAGCCAGTCCGGCGGGCACTCGCCCGCGAGTGGTTCGCGAAGGGTCATGCATGCACGGCAGACGCGTCGCAAGAGCCGTTGTGCAATGACGCCCTCGAGCGTGCTCGTCACGAGAAATGGTTCGATCCCCATGTCGAGAAGCCTTGTCGCTGCGCTCGAAGCGTCGTTGGTATGAAGCGTGGAAAAGACAAGGTGCCCCGTAAGCGATGCTTGGACGGCGGCAT
>SXUJ01000109.1 GCA_005790565.1 Planctomycetia bacterium | reverse complement strand
TGCTCGACTCTATGGTGCTTGTGCGCATGAAGATTGTTCAGGAAATGATCGGTGTGAGCGCGGAGGACGACTTTGAATCAGATGTGACGGCCTCTGTCGCGAGTGGATTGCGAGCGCGGTTGGTTTCCGAGGGCATCACGGGCGGTCTGTACCTGCAGTTCGAATACACCAGTGATGTTCCGAAGGAGCCGATGCCCGTTACATGGACGCCGGCCCATCCCTACATCCCAGCGGTGCCGAGTCGATTGAATGAACTTCTCGACGGCGCGTCAACGATTGTGAAGGGATTGCAGGGAGTCGACTTCACGAACATCGGCAAGGATGTCCGTGCGCTCATGCAGCACCTCGACGCTGTTCTTGAGACGCAGGGCAAGCCAGCGCTCGCCGATGTCACCGCGTTCATTGAAGAGGCACGGGCGACAAACCGCCAAGTGCAAACGATTTTGTCCGACCCCAACATTCAGAAATCGATCGCGAACATCGCCAGTGCGTCAGACTCTCTCGCCACCGTGCTTGGTGACGGCAAAGTTGACCTCAAAACCACCATCGCGAGGTTGCCCGATATTGCAGCGAGTTTGGCTTCGGGAAGTGCCGAGTTGGACGCCTTGCTCAAGTCGCCGAAGTTACAAGAGACACTCGATGGACTTCGTGGAGCAGCGGTCATCGCGCCCTCGGCGATGGAAGATGCGCGAGCGCTTTTCGCGCGAGTGGATCGATTGATCGCCAACGAAGAGTACGACATTCGGGTGCTTATGCAGAGCCTCCGCGAGATGGCGGAGAACCTCGACGCGCTTTCTGAGCGTCTCCGACAGGACGCCCCGCAGGTGCTGTTTGGTGACGCGCCACCGCGTGTGCCGCCTGGTACTCCGCTTCCTCGATGATGACTGCCGCTCTCCCCTCTCAGGGCCTCGCCGATTGGACTTCCTCGCATGACTCGAAACCATCCGCTGCGTCTTGCTGCCCAACCTCTCTTGCTCCTCGCGCTGGTCGTGTTGAGTGGATGTTCCGTTTTTCAACGGCCGGCGCTTGATCAAGCCCAGTACCTCTTGTCGGTGCCACCTCCCGTAGTCGTTGCGGGTCGCACATCGGCGTGCGGTACCGTGGAAGTCAGTCGCGTAACGGCGGTGGCACCGTTTGACGGCCTCGGCTTTGTCTACGCGCAGGCCGACGGCACTTGGCGAACGGACAACTACGCGGGCTGGATTGCGTCTCCGTCGTCGATGCTCACCAGTGCCTTCATCAGTTTTCTTTCCGATTCAGGGCAGTGCGGCTTTGTGACGGGGCAGGGCGCGTCCGCGTCGGCCGATTCTCAGGTCGCGCTGGTGTTAGAGAAATTTTGCGCCGACTACACCGATCCATCAGGCGCTCGCGCGATCGTGCAGATCCGCTGGTATCGGATGTCCGATGCAGCCACGGGTAGTGCGCTCCGCGGAACTGGACTGGTCGTGGGTGCTGCGCCAGTCGCGCAAGCAACGCCAGGCTCCGTGGCCGATGCGCTTGGCGCGGCAACCGCGGTCGCGTTTGGCGAGATCCTCGCAGGGATGTGCGGGAATCAACCGATCGGCGTGCAGTAGCGCGAAGGGGTGCGCGACTCGCATACACTTACAGCCTTCGCATGAGCCTCCTGTCGAGACCGGAATCCAAGCAAGAAATGCGACCACTCCCTCTCGAGTTGGCCGCGCGGGCGCTCTTGCACGCACTCGCGAGCGCGGCCCCGCGAGGTGACGGGGAGTTCATCCGAATCGAACAGGAGGTCGAGCACCTCGATGTGTTTCGCACGCTTGCCGCGATGCCCGCTGGGACACGCCGTTACTTTCGAACGCGAACAGGATCGTTTGAGGTCGCGGGCTTGGGCTGCGCATCGTCCGTCGCCGCAAGAAGCTTGATGCAAGTGGGAGGGTCGGCCGAAGCCGTCATATTCACAGCGGACGCCTTCGATCCGAGTCGCGCGCGCGACAAGGTTTGGGCACCCTTCACGCAGCATTCCACAATGCTTCCAGCCGTGGAATTGCGGAGGACGGAGCATGGTGACCGCGTGCGAGGCGTACTCGCGGTCCATCTGGTCGATCTCGACGAAGCGCGTGGGTGGCTTGAGTTGCTTGCACAGGAAGTTAGACCCAAGTGTTGCGTTGATCATGCGTTGACGCGTGTGCCAGATGACATCAGTGAAGGCGCGTGGACGCGGGCGGTTCGTGCAGGACTCGAGGAGATTCGAACCGGGAAGCTCCGCAAGATCGTCCTCGGGCGCACCGCGCGATATGTCGGGAGCAGCGAAATCGATCCTATGCTCGTGCTGCATCGACTCGGGCATAAAGAGCCGCGCAGCTATCGGTATCTCATCGAAGCACAAGCGGGCCGCGCGTTCGTCGGCGTGAGCCCAGAGCGCCTGTTCTCTCGCGTTGGCCGCACGCTCAAGAGTGAGGCGCTCGCGGGAACACGGCCGCGCGGCATCGATGCTGTCGCGGATCAACTCATGGGTCAGGCGTTGCTCTCAAGCGCGAAGGACCGCCGCGAGCATCAGTTTGTCGTGGATCGCATTCGCGACGCACTCGAGCCATTTTCCGAGACGCTCCGTTTCGACGACGAGCCGCGCCTACTGCGGCTTGGCTATGTGCAGCACCTGCGGACGCGCATCGCGGTGGAGTTACAGGAGGGCGTGTCCGACGAATCTCTGCTGAAAGCGCTCCATCCCACGCCAGCCGTCTCAGGAAGTCCAGTCGTCGAAGCGGTCGACGCGATTCGCGTCCTTGAGCCGTTCGATCGCGGACTTTTCGCAGGTCCGATCGGTGTACGAACCGCGCACGCGTCAGAGTTTGCGGTAGGCATTCGAAGTGCACTCGTGGACGGCGACTCACTGACGGCATTCGCCGGTGCCGGCATCGTTGACGGATCGGACGCCGCGGACGAGTGGCGCGAAACAGCCCACAAACTTCTCGCGTTTGAACGGCTCTCGAGGCAGTCGTGAGCGATATCTGCGCTGCGTCAAACTTCAATCTCGCGTGGACGACGCTTATCGCGGATGAGTGTGCGCGCTCGGGCATCGAGCACGCAGTCATCTGCCCAGGATCTCGAAGCGCGCCGCTGGCAGTCGCGTTTGCACGATGCGCGAAGATCCGCACACACATTGCACACGATGAGCGAGGAGGTGCATTTCTCGCACTTGGTATCGCGAAGGCAACGCGCCGACCAGCGGTACTCATCGTCACCAGTGGAACAGCGGTCGCGAACACGCTTCCAGCAATCGTTGAAGCTCGCCTGACGCGCACGCCGCTTCTCGTGTTTTCTGCGGATCGCCCCCCGGAACTGCTTGATTGCGGCGCCAATCAAGCGATTTCCCAAGGTCAACTGCTCGCAAACGCTGCCCGATGGGCGATTTCGATGCCATGTCCGATGCCGGAGATTCCCGCGGAGTATGTGCTCTCCACGATTGATGAAGCAATTGCGCGCGCGCTTGGGGACGCGGGTGCGCAGGGTGGTGGCGTGCATGTGAACTGCGCGTTTCGAGAGCCGCTCGCGCCGAGCGAACAAGATTGGCCGCGCGCGTGGCTGAACTCCATCGCGCGATGGATGCACTCGGGTCAAGCAGCGCCGTGGAGGAGCACGATTGCGGCGCTCGAAAGTGAAGTGGAAGTTGATGCGTCACTCCTGATCACCGGTCGAATGCCAGAGCCGCTCCGGCAGAGTGTTGATTCGTGGCGCGGCACACTACTGGCGGACATCACGAGCGGAGTGGCGCGCCAAGGCACCATCGGCGCCGACCTTGTGTTGCGCGCATGCGACCACGAGGGTCCCTGCGTTGCACTCGAAGACGCGCTGAGGGTCGAAGGCATTGTTTGCGCCGGCGACGCCATACTTTCAAAGCGCGTTGCCGCATGGGTCGCGCGTCAGGATTGTTCGATCGAGATCTTTGGGGCTGGAGATCCTCGCGTGGACGCTACTCACCGCGCGCATGCCGTACACGCCGCCCCGGTGACCTTTCGTGCAGCGCGCACACTGAAACCACACGCGGGATGGAAGCGCGCGCTTGCCTGCGTGGCCGACGCATCGACGACGGTGCTCGCGTCCGAGCGCGCGTTGTGCGAACCAACGGCGATGGCGGAGGTGCGCGATGCATGTGCGGCGCTGCCTCATGGAACCCTGTTCTATGGTTCGAGCATGCCGATTCGCGATGCTGATTTTCTCGCGATCGCGCCGCCGAAAGGTTGGTGCGTTGGTTCGAATCGCGGCGCGAGCGGTATCGACGGGCTGCTCGAGACCGCGACCGGCCACGCGATTGCAACCGCGGAGCCAGTCGTTGCGTTCGTTGGTGATGTGAGCGCGTTGCATGACCTCAACAGTCTTCAACTCGCGTCCCAAGTGGAGACGCCACTTGTGCTGGTGGTCCTGAACAACGACGGCGGAGGCATTTTTCGCTATCTGCCTATCGCAAAGCACAAGGATGTCTTCGATCGCTGCTTCGTCACGCCGCACGGTCGATCCTTCGCGCCGATTGCAGGTGCCTTCGGCATCGCGCAAGACACGCCGAAGTCGCGCAACGCTCTCGCGAGCGCCATGTCCAAGGCGCTGCGGCGTGGCCGCACGACGGTCCTGGAGATTCACTGCGCAGGCGAGTCGGGTGAGAAGGTGCGTGCGAGGGTCGCCCTCGCGGCGCGTGCCGCATTGACTTTGGAGTTCGCATAGCAGCGTGCCACGCGTCGCACTCATGCACGGGTTTCTAGGGTCACCCGCAGACTGGGCGGACATGCTGTCGAGCCTTGCGCCCAGTATCGCATGCGATGTGATCTCACTGCGCGCGCTCGACTGCCGGACGGTTGCGGAGTTCGCGAGCGCGGTGCGAGATCGTCTGCGGCACGATCCGTGCGATCTCGTCGTGGGCTACTCACTGGGAGGGAGAATCGCGCTTGAAATCTGCGCGGGGGATCTGGAATGTGCGCCCAGGCTTCTATTGCTGTCGACGCATCCTGGAATCACGGACGCCACGGTGCGACAGGCTCGCGCCGCGGAGGATGATCGGCGTGCGATTTTGCTGCGCACCTTGGGCGTCGCATCTTTCATCGAGCATTGGTACGAAGCGGATCTCTTCGCGAGCTTTCGTCAGCACGCCTCGTTCGCAACTACGAAGGCGCGTCGCGTGAAGGGCGATGCAGATTTCTGGGCAGGGGTTGTGGCCGGATGCTCCCCTGGTCGAAGCGAGAGTCGCTGGGCTGCGCTGGCGGCGCATGCGTCGAACATCACGATGGCGGCAGGGGGAACCGACGCTCGTTATGCTGCGATCTTGCGAGAATCGCAAGCCAGCATTCCTTCTCTCAGGACGCACCTCATTCCCGACGCAGGACATGTTCTTCCTCTCGAAGCACCTTCCGCGTGCGCCCGATTGATCGAAGCGATGCTGCGCCAAACTGTCTGAGGCATTGATGATGAACACAAACGCTCCCGCGACGTCTCGCCCCTCGACCGACACCACCGAACGGATTCGTTCCGCGCTCCCGTGGAAAGCGTCAGGAATCGCCGCAGGCTTCGCTGAGGTGCGCTACCACAAGGCGGAGGGAATTGCGAAGATTACGATCCATCGACCGGAGGTGCGCAATGCATTCACGCCGCGCACCGTGGAAGAGATGCGTGCAGCGTTGTTGGATGCGAAAACCGACAGTGCGATTGGCTGCATCATTCTGACTGGCGAGGGGGAGCGCGCGTTCTGCGCGGGCGGCGACCAACGGATCCGAGGTCACGCGGGATACAAGTCGGAGTCGGGAAGCGAGCTGCTCAATGTGCTCGAGTTTCAACGCGAGATTCGATCCTGCCCCAAGCCAGTCGTCGCGATGGTGGCGGGCTGGGCGATTGGTGGCGGCCATGTCCTGCACATGATGTGTGACCTCACGATTGCGG
>SXUJ01000108.1 GCA_005790565.1 Planctomycetia bacterium | reverse complement strand
GCGCCCGCCGTGAGAAAACGCGTCGCCGCCATGACAAACGCGCCGTGCGTGGAGACCAGTTTGATGACGAGGTAGGTCGAACCCCAAATGAGGTACACCGCCGCGAAGGCAACGGTGATACGAAACGAGCTTGGCGGGTGCGTGGAGTCCATGCCTCGTTCGAGTATCGCAGAAGACTCAACTCTGCACGCGCACCGCTTTTTCAACCGCGAAATACTTCGCTGCCGGATGATGCACAATGATCGCGCTGGTCGATTGCTCAGGGACGATTTGCCAGTTCTCTGTCAAGACACAGCCGATCCGCTCTGGCTTGAGGAGTCGGAACAACTTCTCCTGATCACGCATCTCTGGGCACGCGGGGTAGCCGAAACTGAATCGAGAGCCACGGTACTGCTGACTGAAGAGTTGTCGAATCTGCGTGCCATCTTCATGACCGATTCCGAGTTCCGCTCGCATGCGTTTGTGCCAAAGTTCAGCAAGCGCTTCCGCGCATTCCACGCCAAATCCATGCAGATAGAGGTACTCGGTGTAGTCGTTGCGTTCAAAGAGTTGCTTCGCGCGGTGGCTCGCTTCGAGCCCCATCGTGACACAACTCAACCCCAGCACATCTCGCTTGCCACCGGAAATCGGGCGGAAGAAATCGCTGATGCAAAGGCGCTCCCGAGTTCCCTGCCGAGGAAAATGGAAGCGCTCGAGTTCTTGCTCGGCATTGGCCGGATCGAACACCACGAGATCGTCGCCGTCCGACGCGACTGCAAAGTACCCGTAGACAACTTGCGGTCGAAGAATGCGCTCCTCGCGACAGACCTGCATCAATCTTTCAAACACTGGCCGTGCGTGCTGCTCAAGATGCTGCTCGTACGCTGCGTCGTCCATCGCTCCCTTCTTCAACCCCCACTGCCCTCGAAAGAGCGCGGTCTTGTTCACGAAGGGATAGATCTCCGACAATGGGATCTCCTCGACGAGTCGATCACCCAAGAAGGGCGCAACCGGAACCTCCGCCAAAGCCTCGACCGACGATCGCACAGGCAGCGACTCCACCACCGCACTCGCTCGCGACGCCTTCACCACGGCGTCGACTGCGGCGCGCTTGGTCAACCTCTCGTCGATCGCTTCGTCGATCGAATGCAACGCGTCGCAGGCGAGTGCATCACACACAGCGAGCCCCTCGAACGCGTCCTTCCCGTAGTAGAGTTTTCCTCGATAAATCGAGCGCAAGTGACTCTCCGCGTAGTGGCGGGTGAGCGCGGCGCCTCCGAGGATCACCGGCACTGTGATCCCCAGACGGTTCATCTCATGAAGATTCTCCTCCATCACGCCTACGGACTTGACGAGGAGCCCGCTCATCCCAATCGCATCGGCGCCAGACTTTCTCCACGCGTCGAGAATGGACTGCAATGGCTGCTTGATGCCGATGTTGGCGACTTCATAGCCGTTGTTGGAGAGGATAATGTCGACAAGGTTCTTTCCGATGTCGTGCACATCGCCGGCAACGGTCGCAATCACGACCTTCGCCCGACTCGATGCGCCATCCGACTTCGTCATGTGCGGCTCGAGCATCGTCACCGCCTTCTTCATGACGGACGCCGATTGCAGCACAAACGGCAATTGCATTTGCCCAGAGCCGAAGAGTTCGCCGACAACCTTCATACCCGCGAGGAGGTGATCGTTGATGATCACGAGCGGCGCGTACTTCGTCATGGCCTCTGCCAAAGTCGCATCGAGTTGCGACATTTCGCCGTCAATAATGTGACGCTGCAATCGATCTTCCACCGAGAGGGTGGCCAAGTTCGCCTTCGGCGTCGCCTGCTCTGCCCCATCGGGGAAGAGTCCAATGAAAGCGAGTAACGGATCGAAGTCCGCGGCCGTTCCTTCCGGTCGACTCGCGCCGCGACGGTCAAAGATGAGCCACTCAGCGTGTGCCCACTCGGCCTCCGCAATGCGGTTTCTAGGCAGAATCTTCGACGCATGCACGATGGCCGCCGTCAGGCCCCGTTCCCGCGCATGATGGAGGTACACGGAGTTCAGCACCGCTCGGGCGCTCGCCTTCAACCCGAACGAGATGTTCGACAAACCAAGCACGATGCCACACTTGGGAAAGTGCTTGGCGATGAGTGCAATGCCATCGAGCGTTTCTAGCCCGAGACGCCGGTCGTCGTCGTTGCCCGTTGCGATCGTAAAGGTGAGCGGATCAAAGAATAGGTCTTCTTCCGGCAATCGCCATCGCGTCGTGTAAAGGTCGTGAATGCGCTGCGCAATCTCAAGTTTGCGCTGCGCCGTTTTCGCCATGCCTGCCACGGGGTCTTCATCAATCGTCAACGCGATGCACGCGGCGCCGTAGCGAGCGAGCATCGGGCAGACTCGTTCCATGCGCGCGAGACCATCCTCAAGATTGATCGAGTTGACGACGGCCTTCCCTCCATGACGCTTGAGTCCAGCCTCAAGTACGGCAGCGTCGGTGGAGTCAAACATGAGCGGCGCGTCCACCTGGCGCACATACCTCGATGCAACCTCAGCCATGTCCGAAACGCCATCGCGTCCAACGAAATCGACGCAGACGTCGAGGAGTTGCCCGCCGTCCCTCACCTCTTCGCGCGCCATCGAGACGAGGCCGTCGTAGTCACTCTCATCGAGCAGTCGTTTGAATCGACGCGACCCATTGGCGTTCGTGCGTTCAGCGACCACCAAGAACGAGTTCTCCTGCGTGAACTCGACAAAGCCATACAGGCTCGAACATCCAGCCGGTTGCGCGACGAACGCGCGGGTGGCGCGACGATCTCGCAGTCCTTGCTCATCCACGAGCGCGCGAAGTTCGCGGATGTGTTCAGGCGTTGTGCCGCAGCATCCACCGATGGCGTTCACCTTGAATTCTTCGAGAAACCTGCGCATCGCCGCACGGAACGCCTGCGCACCCATCGGGTACTCCGTTTTCCCATCGACAAGGATCGGAAGCCCCGCGTTGGGCAACACGCTGATTGCTCTTCCCCAGTGTTTGGACAGGTACGCAACATGCTCCGCCATCTCGACGGGTCCCGTTGCGCAGTTCAATCCAATCGATGCGATCGGGAATGGCGTTAGTGCATTGACAACCGCTGCGATATCCGAACCAAGCAGCATGGTGCCTGTGGATTCAATCGTCACGCTCGCAAAGATGGGCCGATCGGTGGGTGAGAGTCGCGCTTCGCGCAACGCGTCCAGTACCGCGTTGATCGCCACCTTCTGCTGCAGGAGATCCTGTGAGGTCTCGATCATGAATCCATCGATGCCGCCGGCGATCAAGCCCCTCGCCTGCTCTAAGTAACTCGCGTGCATCTCGTCCCAAGTCACTTGGCCGAGCGAAACGAGCTTGGTGCCAGGCCCCATCGATCCAACCGCAAAGCGCGGCCGATCACTTGTCTCATACTTGGCTCCGGCCGCACGCGCGATCTCGGCAGCCTTGCGATTCAAGTCGAATGTCCACGACGCGAGTTCCTCATCGAACTCGCGACCGACGAGGATGTTGGCGCCGAAGGTATCCGTCTCGACGACATCCGCACCCGCCGCGAAGTACGATTCGTGAATACGTTGGATGATGTCAGGCCGACTCCGCACGAGAACATCCGTGCAGTTGTCACGACCGAGGTAATCCGAAACCCCACAATCACTGCAGGCATGGATCTGTGTTCCCATGGCGCCGTCGAAAACAAGGGTTCGAGAATCGAGCGCGCGTTGCAGGGATCGAGGCGAATCAGTGGGCATCGGTACTGAAGGGTAAGGGGCAACTGACCGCACTACAACCGTTCATCCGGATATATGGATAAAGCGAGTGCGATCGCGTAACTCTGCGTCAGACCAACCGTTACCTAACGCGCTGCGCCATCGAGTCGTGCCTGTAACTCGGTCGTGCGTCGACGGGCTCGCCGAGGCACAGATTCGAAATCCATCGCAATTGTCGGGGAATACCGGTAGTGACGCCGCTACCTTTCGACTCTGCTCTTTGCATCCGATTGGAGCATCGCTCCTTCCATCACTTCGAAGCACTTCTAGGCATGGATACCTCCTCGTTTTCCCCAGTCATCATTCCCGCCTCCACGCGCGCAACCCGCCTCGGAGTTCACGCAACCTGCGCGCTCCTCGCCGCGGCACTCACAGCCTGCGCGACACCGCGAAGCGCCCAAACTGCGGCGGCGGCAGCGATACCAGCGTCCGCGAGCATCGCGTCCACAGCACCAACCCCCGTCGAGCCCGTTCCGCAGGCGCCACTCGCGGCCGCAGCGACCTTTGATGCGGCGTGGACGACGATTCGTGACCAACACTTCGACGCCACGCTCAACGGCGTCGATTGGATCGCGGTGAGGGAAGAACTTCGCGACCGCGCCGTGCAAGCTGAGTCAGAGGAAGCGCTCCGAGAGGTGCTCGATGACATGCTCTCACGCCTCGGCCAGAGTCACTTTGCAATCATCCCTCACGAAGCAGTTCGAGCGAAGACTGCTGCGACGGCCGCAGTCGAAACCGTTCGAGCGCCGAGTGGACTTGCACCGCAAAGCCGAGGGGTCGACGCGATCGTCTCGAATGAGACTCCTGCAGACGCTGCCGCTGCGGACGGAGCCGGCGCCCCTGGCATTCTCGGTCTCGATGTGGTGGTCCTTGGGTCGAGCGCCGTGGTGACGCATGTCGCGTCCGACTCGCCGGCGTCGAGGGAAGGCGTCACGCCGGGCTGGGTCGTCGAAACCGTTCGCGGAGTGCCCGTGTCGGATGCGATCGCGCCGATGCAGGTGGCGCTGCAGAATGCTTCGCTCTCTCAGTCCAACGAGGTGCGCAAGTTGCGATACGAACTCGCCGCGCTTGCATCGAGCATGCTGCACGCGCGTGTCGACGACGCGATTCGCGTTGGCTTCCTCCTCCCAGACGGTAGTCGCGTCGTGCGCGACCTGCGCGCCGTTCCCGCTAGTCTTGGAGTGACGCAGTTTGGAAATCTTCCACCCATGGCGGTCGAGGTCGAACAGGCACGAATGAGTTGGACGAGCGCCCCAGAAATGGGAACCCCCGCGACCTCCATTGGTGTGCTGCGATTCAACATTTGGATGCCGGCGGCTTCCCAAGCGCTCGATCAATCCATCGATGCGTTGCGGGACTGTGATGGAATTGTCCTCGATTTGCGTGCCAATCCTGGTGGCGTCGGAGCGATGGCGATGGGTCTCGCAGGGCATTTTTTGAAGAAACCTCGTTCGCTTGGCACGATGACCATGCGGGACACGGCGCTGGAATTCAAGACCAATCCACGACGAGTGACGAGTAGTGGCGAGGTGACCAAACCCTATGCGCGCCCTTTGGCCATTCTGGTTGATTCACGCTCGGCGAGCACTTCCGAGGTCTTTGCGGGAGGCATGCAATCACTCAAACGCGCACGAGTGTTCGGCGAGGTGACGGCAGGAATGGCGCTTCCCGCGCATGCGGTGGAACTACCGAATGGCGATGTCCTCATGCATGCCATCGCCAACTTCACGCGAAGCGATGGAACCGTGCTCGAGGGAATCGGCGTGATTCCGGACGACGCTGTGACAGTCGACCTCGCGTCCATTCAAGCGAGCACCTCGGGAGATCCGGTGCTCGATGCGGCATGCGAGTGGATTGCAGCATGTAGCAACGCGGCACGTGCGTCGACCACTGCTGCTGTATCCAATCCGTGATCATCGGCGGCCTACTCGCCATCAACCCACCTCCGACTCATCCCTACACTGCACACCTATGCGCCAACGAAACACGACCGCGTCTCGCTCTCTCTCCACCCTCCTCGCGATGTGCGTCATTGCCTCCGCACACGCACAGACCACCCAAGAGAGCGTGAACGCGCCGGCCGCGGCAGCGGTTGAACTTCCGGAAGCGGCGGACATTGTGGCGAAGTCGGCCACTGCCACTGGTGCCGCGGCGATGCGCGGGCACAAGTCACTCGCGATGACGAGCACACTCGAGATCCAAGGCATGGGGATCAAGGGTTCCGTGAAATCATTCCTTGCGAGCCCAAATCGATCTTCACAAGTCACCGTTATCCCTGGAATCGGAGAGTTTCAGACCGGATTCGATGGAAAGACCGGCTGGATGCTCGATCCAATAAACGGCCCCCGCGTGCTCTCCGGAACCGAACTCCTCCAAATGACACGCGAGGCAGACTTCTTCAAAGATGTTGACCCGGGCTCGCAGTGGGAAGAACTTCGCACGACAGGATCACAAGAGTTCAAAGGCTTTGATTGTTGGGTCATTGCAGCCAAACGCGGCACGGAGAAGTCGACGCTTTACTTCGAGAAAGACAAGGGCTTCTTGCGCGGCACGGAAATGGAGATGGAGTCGCCGATGGGCAAGATCCCCGTTGTCGCGTTCATCAAGGAGTACAAGGATTTTCAGGGGGTGCAACTCCCCGCAATCAGCATGGTGACCCAAGCTGGTCAGACCGTCGCACTCACGATTGAGACGGCGGAGTTTGACACGGTGCCACAAACTCAGTTCGAGCTTCCGAAGGTGATCGCGGCGTTGCTACTTGCAGACGCGGCGGAGTCGGAAGAGGACGATGCAGAGAGCGACAGCGCGGTGCCACCCACACCAACGAAGCCCGCTGCACCCTCGGCACCTGCGACGCCGGTGACGCCTGCGACCCCGGCGACTCCGAAGGATTGATGGAATGCGCGCACGAAGACGCGCGTCGATGCAGTGTCCTCCGGAAGGAGTTTGAATCTCATGCCGACACGCATCCCGTTCGCCGTCGTCACACTCGGACTCGCCACCGCCGTCATGGCGATGCCAACGCTCGGAACTCGTCCGCAAACTGCCACACCCGTCGCAGCGACCACCGACCTGCCCGAGGGAAAGTCGATCGTGCAACGATCGGTCGATGCGATCGGAAGCAAAGCAGCGCGCGATGCCGTGAAGTCGACGGAGATGAAACTGACTGCCCGCACGCCGATGGGAACCAACAAGATTTCCCTCACACTCTGCGACCCAAACAAGGTGCTCATGAAGCAGTCCCTCGAAGGCGCGACTCGTCCGAGCGTCGAGATGGGGTTCGACGGCGCCGTGGGGTGGATGCAGACGCCCAATGCACCGCCGCGCGTCCTCACCCCAGAGATGTGCGCACAATTCGCCGGCGGCGCGGACGCACAGGAACTCGCCCGTTCGCTCGACACTCGCTTCACTTCCTTCAAGACGCTTGGCGCTGAACAAGTCGAAGGGGTCGACTCGTGGAGAGTCCAACTCGTCGATAGCGATGGGATCGCATCGATTGGATTTTTCGCGAAAGACACGGGACTTCTTCGCGCACTCGACCACATGCAAGACACACCTCAGGGAGAAACGGTCTCTCGATCGGTGTTTGATCGCTGGGAACGCGTCGACGGCGTGATGTGCTGCCGAAAGCTCTCGATCGCGCAGTCGGGCGCGAAGCAAGAGATTTCGTTCGACGAGATCGTGTTCAACAAGGTTGCGGCAGACGCCATTCGCGCGCCTGATGCCTTACGAGCATCCGGACCTACGCCCAAATGATGTCGGGGCGCCGGAGCAGGACTGTCGCGCGGAGTACCATGAAGGTCTATGTCTCCCGCCATTCAGATTGAACGCATCTCCAAGAGCTTTGGAAGCGTGCAAGCCGTTGACGATGTTTCACTCGAGCTCGCACAGGGATCACTGTGTGGGTTTCTTGGCCCCAACGGCGCAGGGAAGAGCACCACCATTCGGATGATCATGTCGATCATCTCTCCCGATCGCGGCGTGCTTCGCGTACTCGGCGGCTCGGCGCTCGACAACAAGGATCGGATCGGGTACCTCCCCGAAGAGCGAGGTCTTTATCGCAAGATGCGCGTGGGAGAGTTTTTGTCGTACATCGCAAAGCTCAAGGGAGTCCATCCCACAGGACTCCAGTATCGCATTCAGGATTGGCTTGAGCGCGTGCAGTTACCTGGTGTTTCGAAGAAGCGCTGCGAAGAGCTCTCCAAGGGCATGCAGCAGAAGGTGCAACTTCTCTCCGCCCTGATTCATCGGCCGGATCTGCTGATACTCGACGAGCCCTACTCCGGCCTTGATCCTTTGAACTCGCGGCTCATCACCGAGCTCATTCGTGAGGAACAGCGACGGGGCGCGACCATCATCTTCTCCACGCATCAAATGCATACGGCCGAAGCGCTGTGCGACCGAGTCCTCCTCATCAACAAGGGCAAGAAGGTGCTCGATGCAGATCTGAGCCAACTTCGCGCGCAACATGACGGACGTGGCATTATTGTCGAACCCGCTGGGGATCCCACCGCCTACGCGGGTGCAGCGATGCAAGCAGGATTTGCGGCGCGTGCGGAGTCGACGCAGAAGGGGCTTGTGGAGATCGAACTGCGCGAAGGAATCGGCGGTAATGAGGCGCTCGCCGCCGCGCTCGCCGCGGGCGCGTGCAGATCCGTTTCGCTGCGGCGCTTGAGCTTGGAGGATGTGTTTGTGCAACTTGTTGGCGGCTCCGTCGCCGAACTCCACGCCGAAGGAGGCAGCGCAGATGCCTGAACTCAACCAACCCCAAACGCGAATGCACGCACGCCCTTGGTGGGGACGCACGGGCACGATCAGTTGGCGCGAATTCAAGCACACCGCGCTCACCAAAGCATTTTTCTTTGGCGCGATCGTCGTGCCGCTGTTGTTTCTCGGGGTGAGCTTCTTGATTCCGTTCATGATCGACCGAGAAGCGCCTCCCATCACGGGTACGGTCGCAGTCATCGATCCCACGGGAAAGGTCGCGCTCGCCGCTCGGCAAATCATCGAAACCGAAGGTGATCCTGGCCTGTTTGGGGAGCTGTCCGCGGAGGCCAAGGCGAAAATCAAGGACGCGGCAACGGCGCAATCCCCCAGCGCTGGCGCCGTGATGGATGCCGTTGATGCTCGAAGCGAAATCGATCTTCGTTGGCGCGTGTATGCACAGGAGGGAACCGACGGCGCGCCCACGATCGACGCACTGAAGAGTGAAGTACAGGCCGGCGACCTTGTCGCACTCGTCCTGCTGACGAGCGAAGGCGCCGACGCAAAGGCCACCGCGCCGAGCGAGTCCGGTCTTTCCATGTTCGTGCCATCCTCGTCAAGCCCGAAGCACCAACGGCTCATCGGACGCGCATTTGAGAACGCGCTCCAAGACGCGCGCGTGCAATCACTCGGGATTGCCGATGCGGACTTCGATCGCGTGCGACAGCGGCCGCAATCTGAGACCTATCGAATCTCCCCGACTGGAGGCGAAGAGGAGGAGACGCGCGAGGCGCGCATGCTCATCCCTGCCGGATTCATGTTCCTCATGTGGATCTGCGTCTTCACGAGCGCGAATCAACTGCTCACGAGCACGATTGAAGAAAAATCCAACAAGGTGATGGAAGTGCTCCTTGCGGCCGCGAGCCCCATGCAGTTGCTCGCCGGCAAGATTCTCGGTCAGGCACTCGTCTCCTCCATCATGCTGCTTATGTATGGAAGCGCAGCCATCGCCGGACTCACTGCAGCGTCCATGGGAGATCTCATCACACCATCGGATCTCGTGCTCTTCGTGCTCTACTTCATCATGGCCTATTTCATGATCGCCACGCTCATGGTCGGCGTCGGAAGTGCCGTGAACGACCTCAGCGAGGCGCAGTCGCTCGTCGGTCCCGTCATGATTCTCCTCATCATTCCGATCATGCTCTGGCTCCCCATCAGTGAAAGTCCCAACGGCATGCTCGCGACGATCACCTCCTTCCTGCCGCCCGGCATGCCGTTCATCATGATCCTTCGAGTGACTGCAGCAAATGAGCCTGTTCCGATGTGGCAGATCATCGCGTCGCTCCTCTGGGGATATGGCGCGATGTTTGGCATGCTTTGGCTCGGAGCGCGCGTCTTCCGCGTTGGCGTACTCATGCAAGGAAAGCCACCAACGCCGAAGGAACTCTTGAAGTGGGCATTCGTGCGCTAGTCGAACCAGGAGACACGCGAGGATGAACACACTCAGCGCGTGGCTGCTCCCTGGCGCATCCCTCCTCGCCCTGGCTATCTTCGTCTCGCTCGCCGTGGTCGCACTCGGCGGAGATCGTGCGCGCGGTCGTCGTCGATGCGCGAAGTGCTGGCACGAGTTTGCGCCCAAACCCGAGCGCGGCGCCGCGGTCTTGCGCTGCGTGGAATGTGGATGGATCGCCAAGCATGAGGCGCAGCTCGCGCGACCCAAGAGAAAGCTCCTTCAATGCGGCGTGTGGATCGCGTGCGCGTCGACGGTTGGACTCTGGATGCAATGGCACTTCGCGAACTTGAACCTGTGGACGATTGCACCGACGCGAGTCCTGCTGTGGTCGATTGACCTCGCAGAACCAACCGGGCAATCCATCCCTGCGCGCGAGGAGCTCGTGCGACGGATCCTCCGAAACGACGCCTCCTCTGCGGCGCAACAATCACTGCTCCAGAGCATGGTCTCCCGCTATCCCGATGCGAGTGGAACCGCGCTCGAAGAATGGAGGGCGCGCTGGGAGCGACCGATTCGCGCGTGGCTCGCAACGGTGGACGCGGACTCGCGATCACGTGACGCGCTCTTGCGGATTCCACTCGACTTGAAGATTGATGCTCCAGTCTGCGCAATCGTTGGAGCTCGGCTGCAAGTGGCATTCGCCGTCGATGAGTACTGGCCAGAGAACATCGAGGGGCGCCTCGAAATCCGCTCGTCTACGAACGAAACCTTCACCGTGCTATTCGATCCTGCGGGGTATCGCGGTGCGCGGACTGGCCTCTCCTTCGCAGCTTCCCCGTTTACGCCCCGCGCGTCCGACGAAGCGCCTTCAATCCAATTCACGGTGCAGAGCGCGTGGAGACCGAAGGTTGCTTTCGGGACAACCCCGCATGCTTGGAATCAACTCGCACCGCAATCGATCTGCGTGCCGATCGCCCAACCGCGCGTGCAGGATGACCTCCTGACACCCTTCGAGAGCGCGGCTCTGGCGGACGCGGTCACGAGTGCATTTAGCGATGGGCTCGTGCGTTGGACCCTCCCGCCTGCTCGCGCGGGATTGCGATTCGATGTGGGTGCGACGGGTGGTTCGGAGTTTCGCGACATACTCATTGGAGTTCGCGCAACGATTCGTGACGGCGCCACGGTTGTGCGCACCTCGCACTTGTGGTGGTGTGCGCAAGAAGGCAACACGGTCGGATGGAGCATGTCGATTGAAGACACCGCCGCACTCGCGCGCGCCGCACCCGGGGAACCCGCAGGTTGGACGCTGACGCTCGAGGGCGACCCAACGATCGCCGCATTTCTGCTCCCTGAGATGCTGCAAGATGGAGCACTTCAGCCGACGCTCCCTCTCCGGTATTTCTCCGGGGTGATCGAGATTCCCCTCTCCATCACCGACTATGACGCACTCGCACCACCTCGCCGATTTCGACCGGAGACCTGATGCGGTTGGCAAATCGCGGCGGGAAACGATTCAGTCCCTTCCGGCGAGATCCGGTTGCACGGTGTCGTTGACGCAGTGATGAGTCGTGGACCGGGCAGGGACGAGGCTCGAACCCCAGTGCAACGGGGGATCGGCGTCCGATGAGCGTTGACCTTCCACGCAGTTCGTTCCCGAGGGATTGAAACGGGAGGCATGGTCGTCGTCACGGAACTTGAGGGTGAGCCGAACCCATGGGGTTCAGAAAGGTTCGAGGCATGGCGCCTGACCGCTCACCGGAAGGACTGAATCGCCGATGACTGTACTCGACTTCGAGCAGATTGCAGCCATTTCAAACAACCTGCATTCGCGCAAAGATCGGGGCTCAAGGGCTTGTTTGACTTCTCGCGCCAAGAACCTCATGATGCACCTTCGCGCTCGCATTTCGCGCGCTTCTGTCTCCAAATTTGACTGGCATCCAATCATGCGTAACCAACCCTCCTGCTTCGCGACATTCTCGCTCACCGCTGCCGCCCTCCTGATGAGTTCAATGATCGGCTGCCAACCGAGCCAGATCGGCCCCAATGACGTGACATTCAATTCCGTGAAGGGCAACCTCACGCCTGAACTCGTGACGCTCTCTGATTCCCAGAACGATGTGGATCGCGACATCGCGGTGAATTTCAATCAGAACCTTCGCATGTTCTGGGATGACATGGGCTATGTGTGGATGACTGACCGTCCAAGCAGCCTGTCGAACTACCCAGTCGTGACGACTACCGGGCAACCTTGAGACCGACGGTTCAACCGAACCGAAGACCTCTCGCACAAGCTGACGATATCGAACCACCCCGCGAGGGGTGGTTCTCTTTCCTTCCCGAGGCATGACGCCGCCTCACTGCATGGCTCGACCGACCACCATCCTCCTTCCATTGAAACTCGCTGCACGCTTCGCATCGAGCTTTCACCCGCGCGCACTCGCGCCGCAGTTGCAGCGAAACTACGCGCGAGAGTTACTCTCGTGGGCCTTCTTGCCAACGATGCTCGCCGCGATTGAGGGCGGAACGCTCTCGATCGTTGTGGGAAAGGCATTCGCCGGACAATCTGGGGTCACCGAAGGCAGCCTCAATCTCGCCATCGCGTGGATTACCGCCGCGCCAAACCTCGCAAACACCACGAGTTTCGTTTGGGCCGCACTCTCGCGCGGTCGCGGCAAGGTTCGCTTCATCAGCACGCTGCAAATCACCACTGCCGTGCTCATCGCACTCATCGCGCTCCTTCCCCGTGACGGCACCGGCCTGCTCAGCATCTGCATCCTCGCGGGGCTCGCTCGCGCGACATGGACCGGCGTCATCACCGTGCGCACCGCGGTGTGGCGAAACAACTATCCGAAAGCGGATCGCGCGACCATTGCGGGGAAGATGGCGACGGTGCAAGCGCTCGTCCTCGCGGCGGCGAGCCTGCTGGTCGGTCAAGCGATGGATCTCTCACCGCGAAACTACCAACTCCTCTTTCCACTGCTCGCGCTCATCGGACTCTTGGGTAATCAAATCTACGCCACCGTACGCCTCACCGGCGGCAAGAAACTCATGTACGCCGAACGCGCCGGACGCGCTGGCGCGGTAGGCCTGAATCCTGCGGGCATGCTCCATCTTCTGCGAGGGGATCGCCTCTACGCGGAATTCATGGGATGGATGATGCTCTTTGGTTTCGGCAACCTCATGCTCGGTCCACCGATCGCGTATGTGTTGACACAAGAACTGCACACGAGCTATCTCGAAGGCATCCTCGTCAACAGCGTGATCCCACTCGCTGTGATGCCCTTCGCCATTCCGATCTGGGCTCGATTGCTCGATCGCTCGCATGTCGTGGAGTTTCGCGCTGTCCATGGCTGGGCATTTGTTGCCGCATCGGCACTCTGCACGGCGGCGACGGTCCTTCACTCGATTTGGATTTTCTATCTCGCCGGTGTCGCGATGGGTGTCGGCTACGCGGGAGGAACCCTTGCATGGAACCTCGGTCACCACGACTTCGCGCCAGCAGACCGCGACAGCGACTACATGGCGGTCCATGTCACGCTCAACGGGGTGCGGGGCCTCATCGCGCCAATCGTCGCTTGGGGCCTCTATGTGTGGCTCGCGCCGCTCGGATACAGCGGAATCGTGATGCTTATCTGCACCTTTGTGAATGTTGCGGGCGTGATCGGATTCATCCACATGCGGCGAAAGATCCGCAGGGGAACGCCCGCACTTCTTTGAGTTCTTGACGCAAAGTCTGCTAGACTCGCCGATTCGCCCATTGCTTCCCGAGGCCTTGGGCGCCGGTTTCTGTTGCTGCGAGTTCGCGGCAGCCCGGATCTTTCTTTCTCGGAGGCCGCGATGGCGGCGTGTATTGGAAATCGTTTTCTATGGTCGACTACAACCTGATTGAAGATCTCAAACTCGACTTCAGCGATATGGATTCGTTGCTGCGAGACTCGCTCGGCGCCTCGATGGCCGATGGCGACATGGAGCAGATCCTCTCCGACGACCTCGCGGGTCTCACTGCGGGAAGTTTGCGTAAGGGGCGCGTCGTCGGATTCGCGGGCAACGATGTCGTTGTCGAAGTTGGTCTGAAAAGTGAAGGACTCATCGACCGCAACGAGTTCGATGACATGGATGTCGCTGTGGGCGACGAAGTCGAAGTCCTCCTCGAAACACTCGAAGATGAAACCGGCGGCATTCGCGTTTCGAAGCGCAAGGCCGATCGCATCCGCGGTTGGGAAGCGATTCTGCTGCACAAGAAGGAGAACGATGTTGTGGAGGGCAAGTGCCTTCGCAAGATCAAGGGCGGATTGCTCGTCGACATCGGCGTCCCCGTCTTCCTTCCAGCATCCCAAGTCGATGTGCGGCGCCCGCAAGACATCGGCGAGTTCGTCGGCCGTACCCTGCGCGCCGTCATTCTCAAGATCGACGAAGAGCGACGCAACATCGTCATCTCCCGTCGCAAGCTCATCGAAGAAGAGCGCGAGAACGCGAAGAAGCGTTTCCTCGACGGTGTCAAGGAAGGCGACCTCATTCGAGGTTTCGTGACGAACATCGCGGAGTTCGGCGCATTCGTCGATCTCGGCGGCCTCGATGGCCTGCTCCACATCACGGACATGTCGTGGGGTCGCGTCAACCATCCTTCTGAGATCGTTCGCATTGGCGACGAGATCGAAGTGAAGATCCTCAACATCGATCGTGAGCGGGAGAAGATCGCGCTTGGTCTCAAGCAGAAGGAAACTTCTCCGTGGGAACAGATCGAGAAGAAGTACCCCGTTGGCTGCCGTGCGAGTGGCGCGGTCGTCAGCCTCATGTCCTACGGCGCATTCGTGCGACTCGAAGAAGGCATCGAGGGACTCGTGCACATCTCCGAGATGTCGTGGACGCGACGCATCAATCACCCCACCGAAATCGTTGCAGTGGCGCAGACGGTGGACGTGGTCGTCCTCGATATCAACAAGGAGAAGCTGGAAATCTCCTTGGGCATGAAGCAAACCGAGATCAACCCGTGGGATCTCGTCGCCGAGAAGTATGCGCCCGGCACCGTCATCGAAGGCAAGGTGCGAAACCTCGCCAATTACGGCGCGTTCATCGAGATCGAGCCTGGCATCGACGGTCTCCTCCATGTCGGCGATATCAGTTGGACAAAGAAGGTCGGCCACCCCAACGAGCTCTACAAGAAGGGCGATGTTGTGAAGTGCGTGGTGATTGATGTTGACCAAGAACGGCAGCGCGTGGGTCTTGGCGTCAAGCAGTTGCAGGAAGATCCGTGGAGTGAAGCGATTCCATCCGCGTACCGGCCTGGCATGATCGTCAAGGGCACGATCACAAAGATCACGAACTTCGGCGTGTTCGTCGAACTCGAAGACGGACTCGAAGGCCTCCTCCACATCAGCGAACTCTCCGATCAGAAGATCGAGAATCCGCAGGATGTCGTCAAGGTTGGCCAAGAAGTCGATGTCAAGATTCTTCGCGTCGACACCGATGATCGCAAGATCGGCCTCAGCCTCAAACGCGCTCAGTGGGGCGCGGCGGTCGAGGAGAATAAAGCGAACGCGAACGAGCCAGGCGAGAAGAAGCCTCGCTCGCGCGATGGCGGTCCTGCGCGCGGCGGTCTGGATGACCATGGCGCGATGGGCTCAGATCGCTACGAGTTCTGATCGCCCACGGGAACCCCGTGAACGCAGCGCAGGCTGCGACGCTCAAAAACACATCGCCCCGCGGCTCGGCCGCGGGGCGATTTCATTGTGGTCATCTCGCAAGTTTGGAATCTCCCTCAGCACATCGCAATGAATGCGAAGAGCGCGAGCAGAAGAATCTTGCGGCGGTTGTCGCTCGGAGTGAGTATGGTGGACAAAATCATGGCAGCCTCGTGTCTTCAGTTGTGCGCCCGACGGAGTCGAACGGGTTGCGCGTCCGTCGTTCGGATTGAACGAAGTCCGCGTCCGATTGAACTGTGCCACGGTATTTTGATCGCGCCACTCCTCTGGGCAGCAATCCTGTGCGTCGGCTGCGTTCCCGCGTCGGTTTGTGCGGCCTGTATCGAGCAAAGCGGGCAATCGCCCCCTGTTCAGGCTCAGAATCTCCCTTCATTGGAGAGTGCGCTAGACGCCCTTCTCGCGGCCCGAGGGTGGCTCGATGCGCCCAACCTGCCGGATTTCGACGACGAGTCCGCTTTTCCAGTCCCTCCGGGGACCTCGATGATGGTCGTCATTCTCCGCAATGTCGAGGGAAGGCTCGTCGGCATCGGCGAAGATGCGCAGCCGGACTCCCACATGCTTCGTCGGGCGGTTGGCCGTGCGTTTTCCAAGGCCCTTGGGCACAGTTCCATCGCGCGAATTCGAGAGCTGCTGGGCGATGATCTTGGAGATGCGCTCACCATTGAGCTCGAACTCTGCGGAACCTCTGCACCGCTCCTCGGGCGCACGATCTTCGACTGCGCGATGCGCATTACCCCAGGCGTTGACGGCATCGCACTTCGTCGCGGCGAAGCGCACTTCCGACTTTCTCCCGCTCGACTGCTCGCGACCGACAGCGCAGAGAAACCGGAGGGTGCCATGCGAATGCTGATCTCCGATGCTGGATTGCCAGATGAAGACCTTCCGCAGTTGAGTACTCACGACTCGATCGCGTTCTCCTCCTTCCCGTCAACGCGCGTTCTCGAGACGACGCCCGATCGAGTCCCGCTCGAGTGCACGCGAGCAGGAAGATTGATCTCCACAAACAACTGCACTCGCAGCGAACTTGGTGCGTTTCTCGAAGTCCTAGTCGCTCGACTTGCGAGCGATGTTGTCGAACTGGACGAAGGGCTTCGCACCGTGGTGAGCGGGGATTACGACGCAATCGCGGCGAAGCACGAACCGCCGATTGCGCGCGCGCGCGAGCAGGCACTCGTCGCACTCGCTCTAGCAACCGCGTCGGCGAATGGGCAACTCCCAAATCCATTGCGAGATCGCGTACGCAACGCAGCAGTGAACGCATTGCGCGGTGTGCTGAGCGCGCCTGAGGAAGCGAGCGTCACGACCGACGCGCTATCGCTCCTCACCCTGTGCGCGCTCGATGAACTTGAGAAGACATTGCTTGTTGATGCACGCACAAAGATCGTCAGCCGTCTGATCGATGCGTCGACTGATCCAAAGCATGCGGACTCTCTTCCAATCGTCGCCGCCGCACTCATGCACGCCCATTGCCCGCAAGGCGCGGAAGTGCTCAGCCGAGCATGGGCGCTCCACGAGGGCGCGCTCGCTTCCAATCTCGCATGGCTGGCGCTCGCACAATCGGCACACCCAGTGCCTGCATACGAAACGGAATTGCGCAAGCTGGGGACCCTGTTTTCGGCGACGCAAATCTTGGATCAAGCGATGGATGCGCCCGAAGATCTGCGTGGTGGTTTCAACCTCGGTTCTCTCCAGAGTGCCCCTTTCGCTGGTCGCCGCGCGGCGGTCGACAGTCAGTCCTCGCGCATCGCGCACGCACTTGCGTTGCTGCTTGGAAACGCGCAAGTCGTTCCTGAGAGCGAGTTGATTGAGCGCACGCGCACGCAAATGTGGGCGATGCGATTCCTCCGACAACTCATGCTCGATGAACCACTCACGGGCTGCATGCGTGACGGTGCAGACGCAAAGGGACGCATTCGCGCTGGCCTCGGAACCTACCGGGCTCCGGTGGCGGCGCAGGCCATGGCGGTCCTCGCTGTGACTGAGAGCTTGCGTGCGATCGATGCACGCAGCGCCGTGCGCGCCATCAAAGCGGCCGAAACGGCTCCCACGGACGAAAACTGAGCTCCGAGTCCGACAATCTGCGGGGTTTCGGGCGTCGAATACCCGACTCTTCCGTATATTGGTCGTTGTCACTCGCTCGATACCTCTCGGAGATTCTCCCATGCCTCGATCCGCACTGACTCCCTTGCTGACCGCACTCGGTACCTCGATCGCGATTTTCACGATCGCGGATTCGGCGATTGGACAAAATCTCTCTGATCGAATCAAGGCCGTTGCCGAGCAACGCCAGCAAGCGGCGTCGAAGGATTCAAGCAAGGGCGCCTTACTCGGCGCGCTCCTTCGCACGAATATCCAAGTGAACTTTCAGAACACGCCAGCTCGCCAAGCATTCGAGTACATCCAAACAGCGATGGGAGTGAATGTCGTGGTGCGCTACGCAGGCGAAGGTGGCGACATTGGCATCGACGCGGATCAAGAGGTCACGCTCGAGATTTCGAAGATCGATGCGCTCGGCGCGATCGAACGATTGTGTGAGATTCTCGGCGAAGAGGAGTCGTGCACTTGGCAACTTCGAGATGGCTTCATCGAAATCGGACCAAAG
>SXUJ01000107.1 GCA_005790565.1 Planctomycetia bacterium | reverse complement strand
TTCGCCTCGCCGCCGATCTCGGCGCTCCCTGAAACCGCGAGCGTGCTCTGGCTATCCACATGGAGCTGGTACCCGTATCCCGCTGCGATTCCGCCATTTCCAACGCTGAGGTCGCGACACGACACTGTGCTGCCAATGAGCTCCATCAGCGCACGGCCAGTCATCGCGACGTCGATCGAACCCTCTGTGGTGAAGTTTGTACCGAGCAACCAGAACATCCCGCCAGACAACGGGTTCGGGCTCTCCACACGAACGGTGGCAAGCGCACCAGACTGCTGCATGCTGCACCGAAGCGTGAACAACCCCAAGATGTCGATTTCGCTTGGCGACTCCACCTGCGAATTGAGCGAGAGGACCCTTCCCAAATCGTCGGCCCTGAGCTCGACATTTCCGGTCGGCGTGACCTTGAGGCTCCACGCCGCAAGGTTGGCGTTGAGTTGAGCGTAGTACGCCGTCTGCGAACTCCAGAAAACCATCCGATCGAGTGACTCAGGGCCGCCTGCCTGGTTCGAACACCACGCAAGAGGATCGTTGAGCGACTCAGTACCCGAGCCTGGGGTTCCATCCCAGCACACATAGTTTTGACCCCACTGAAGGGCATCATTGACTCCGTTGGCGTCGCAGTCGGTCGAGATGTCTCGAGCGAGGGCACTCGAGCATGACATCAGCGTGGCGCAGAGCGCGCATCGAAATGGTTCGGAGTCTGTATGGGATCTGGGATTCATTGAAACACCTCTCGAACTTTGATTCTGCAGTACAACTACGCAATAGCAAATCGGGATATTGATTTCCAGAGTTGGACCCTGCTCCCGAGGGGTTTGTGTTGGGTTGAGGCCAAGCTACGCTTCCGCAAGTGCGCTCACCGGGAGCGCCTCATTCTGGCTGGGACCCCTTTGAGGCTCGAAAGGAAGAATCATGCAAAAACTTTGTACCGTCATCGTAGCCGCTCTTGCGCTTGCGGCATCGGTGCGCGCAGCGTCGCTGGACGCCGCCGCACGCATCGAGGTCGTGAGTCAAACCGTGACCGCGCTCAGCATGCGTTTCGTCGACGCACTGGACCGAGCGACCACACTCGACTTCACGCGCGCAACTCCGACAGAGTGTTGGCGCACAACTTCCACCGCACTCATTGGCCCCATGCCCTGGTTTGGCAACCCAGCGCCTGTGTACGCAAGCCCAGCACGCTGCCGTTCCTTGGGGATCACTGCCGAGCAAGCACTCACGACCTTCGATGTCGCCATCTGCGGTCGTCCGCTCGACGATGTCACGATCTTCAAGACTTTCGATGGGATGGCAATCGGACTCTGGAGGGGCAGGTCGATCGCAGAGATCTGGTATGTCGGGTCCCTCGTTCAGGACGCGGTCGAGAGAGCTCAGTCGGATCAACATATGCGCGCCTCCTGCGAAAACATGCGTGCCGTGTGCTGCGCCACGATCCCCAACCCGGCCGATCCTCCAACGGGACCAAGTCACCCGATCCCCACTCCTGACATCGATGCATGTGCTGGGGTTGCGAACAACCCGAACTGTGCCGACGGCCATGAGGCGGTGTGCAGTTGTGCGGCGTACGCCTGCGAGTTTTGCGCGCATCCCGCTCCGATGCCGCCAGTGCCACCATGCAGCGAGAACGACTTGCAGAAGAAATCGATCAACGCCTGCATCCTGTACGCGACGAAGTGTGGACCTCCGACTCCAGAACCAGTTCCGCCCCCACTCACGCCAATGGATGAAGTTCTGAGGCTCCTTCAGGAGATCCTCGAACGCCTTCAACTTGTCCTCGATCGCATGCCCGCATTGAACCCGTAGACGCTCCTGGCAGGTCCTTCCGCGGCTCATCCGCTACCCTTCCGCGCTCACATGAGCGATCGGCTGACACATGAATGCGGACTGGCTCTCGTTCGCCTTCGAAAGCCGCTCGCGTGGTTTCAGCAACATCACGGGGACCCATCGTGGGGAATGCGCAAGCTCTATCTGTTGATGGAGAAGCAACACAATCGGGGTCAGGACGGCGCGGGCATCGCTGCGGTGCGTTTCGACATGCCCCCTGGCGAACCGTTCCTCTCGCGCGCACGCTCTGCGAAGCGCAATCCGGTCGAGCGATTGTTCGACGATGCGCTCGCTCCACTGCGCTCGATGAGCGACGAGACGCTGCGCACGCTTCCAGAAGTCGACCTCAAACGGCGGGTGCCATTGCTGGGAGAAGTCCTGCTCGGGCACTTGCGCTATGGCACCTTTGGAGGGCGCTCGAGCGACGCCTGCCATCCATTCCTGCGCCGCTCGATCATCGCGAGCCGCAATCTCGCACTCGCGGGCAATTTCAATCTGACCAATTCTCCAGAACTCTTCGATCTGCTTGTTGAATATGGGCTCGCGCCAGTCGGCGGCAGCGACACTGGAGTCGTCCTCGAGAAGATCGGCTACGCGATCGACTGCGAACATGACCAGCTCGCGGCGACCGTCGGACCCGGATCGTTCAAAGCGCTCGAGGGTCGCGCCCTCGCACGCGAGGTCTCCGACCAACTTGATTACGGGCGCATCCTCAACCGCGCCGCTGAGAAGTTCGACGGCGGCTACACCCTCGCCGGACTCGTCGGCAATGGAGATGCCTTCGCGTGTCGCGATCCTGCTGGCATTCGGCCGGCGTTCGTGCTGGTCACCGATGAGGTTGTTGCTGTGGCGAGTGAACGACCAGCGCTCGCCGCGGTCTTCGATGTCGATGTCGAGCAGATTGAACAACTCGAGCCAGGGCATGTGCTGAGCATCAAGCGCGATGGCGCGGTCGCGACGAAACGCTTCGCAGATCCGCGCCCGATTCGGCAGTGTTCGTTCGAACGCATCTATTTCAGCCGTGGCAACGACCATGAGATTTACGAGGAGCGCAAGCGACTCGGCGAACAACTCGCGCCGCGCATTCTCGAACGGCTCGGCGAATCGGTCGAACATGCGGTGTTTTCGTTCATTCCAAACACCTCCGAGAGCGCGTACTTGGGTCTGCTGCAAGAGACCGAGCGCATCATGCGCGCACGAGGAGCCGACGAGGTCTGCAAGCTCATCGCCGAAGGTCGTGCGACGCCCGACCGCGTGCGCGCGCTGATGGATGTGCGCGTTCGCGCCGAGAAAGTCGCGCACAAAGATCAACGACTGCGCACATTCATCACCCACGACGCCGCCCGGCGCGACCTTGTGGCGCATGTCTACGACATCACGCGAGGAACGGTTACTGCCGAAGACACTCTCGTCGCGGTCGATGATTCAATTGTTCGCGGAACCACCTTGCGCGACTCGATCATCACGATTCTTTCGCGGTTGAACCCGGCGCGCATCCTCGTCGCGAGTAGCGCTCCGCCGATTCTCTACCCAGACTGCTACGGGATCGACATGAGCCAACTCGGCCGCTTCATCGCATTCGAGGCGGCGATCAATCTCGTTCGCGCGCGGGGCGACGATGCCCTGCTTGATGAGGTCGAGGGATTGTGCAAGGCGCAAGATCACCTCGCCCCCGACCGCATGAAGAACCATGTTCGGTTGATCTACGACCGCTTTACCCAAGACGAACT
>SXUJ01000106.1 GCA_005790565.1 Planctomycetia bacterium | reverse complement strand
GGGTCTAGTGGGCCGGTGCGCTGAACTGCCGGAGCGCTTCGTATCCGGCGATTGCGACGACCGTCGCGAGATTGAGGCTGCGCAGCCCATCCGAACCCGGCATTGGTAGGTTGAGCAGATGAGACTCTCCGTGAGTGGTGCGAAACCACCCAAGAACGGCCTCCCCAACCCCCGCGGACTCCTTCCCGAACAACAGGTAGTCGCCCCGTCGAAACTCTGCCTCCCAGTGCGGCTTGCCGTGATGAGCGGAAAAGAGCCAGAATCGTCTCGGGGATTCGGCCGCGAGAAAATCGCTCCACGACGCGTGCTCGATGCAATCGACGAGGTGCCAGTAGTCGAGACCAGCGCGGCGGCGCGCCTTTTCATTCATATCGAATCCGATGGGGTGCACGATGTGCAATCGGCAGCCAAGCGCCGCGGCCGTTCGACCGATGTTCCCAGTGTTGTTGGGGATTTCGGGTTCGAGGAGGACCAGGTTCAGAATTGGCGCGGGGAATGCCATGCAGGAATCAGGTTTGCGAGCGCCTTCGAGTCTACCGCGCGAACCTGCCTCGACTTCCTTGACCTCAGGCCTCCGCAGTTGGCTATACTGCGCACCCACTTCTGCCGATGTAGCTCAGCTGGTTTAGAGCGCTGGATTCATAACCCGGAGGTCGGCGGTTCGAGTCCGCCCATCGGCATGTCCGGTTTGCAAGTTTGGCTTCGTCTGATTCCGCCAGTTTATCTGTAGGCCCCAACAGGATCTCTGCTCATGCTGCCCGTGCTTTTCGCGAATCTCCTCTGGATTATCTCGTGCAGCCTTTACTGCGTGCTCTATGTCGTGCAGGCTCGAATGGACCGAGGCCGAGGCAGAGAATTCAAGGGTGGATTTCAGCATCGCGTCACGCCCGCGGACTTGGCCGCCGAGTATCAGTGACGCGTGAAGCGTGCCGCCGCCGCGCCCTTCGATGCGTCGCGGAAAACAGCCTCTCCTCAACGGTGGAATGCGTGAACGGTGGAATGCGTGAACGGTGGAATGCGTCGTTCTTGCGTTTAGTCGGTTGACGCGCCCCCTGCAGGGCTCGAACCTGCGGCCTGCGCTTTAGGAAAGCGCCGCTCTATCCAACTGAGCTAAGAGGGCAAGAGCCCAAAGTATACGCTGCTTGTGCGAAGATCCACACTACCGCCGAGTTGCATTCGTGCGTGCGAGAGGGGTGTTGGAGTTCCCAAGTGATGGAGTTGACTTCGAATCTTTTCATCGACTACTTGCGAGGCCATGACTGGGCCGGGCTCGCACGCCTCCTCATCGGCGCGGAGATCGCATTGCAGGTTGGCACCATCCTTGCGGTGCTCTTGAGTCGCCGTGCGACCGGACCGGTGCTCCTGAGTTGGTTGCTGCTTGTCATCATTCTCCCACTGCTCGGAGCATTGCTCTACTGGACATTTGGAACTCCCTGGCTTTCGAATCGACGGAGGAAGCGGTGTTCGCAGGTGGCACGCCGACTTGCAGAGGTGCGACGGGTCGAGCGAGGCCTTGGGACCAAAGGGCACGACGCCGCGAGTGAGATTCTTCATCACATTCCCACCGCGTATCGAAGTCTTGCGGCTCTTGCATCGAGTATCTCAGGCGCGGGACCGCTCGGCGGAAACCGCGTCAAGGCGATTCGGCGCTCGCGCGAACTCTTTGAGAGCATTGCCGCGGACATCGATGCGGCGCAACAGAGCGTGCACCTCACTTTCTACATCGCTATTGATGATGTCACGAGTGAGAAGGTGCTTCGCGCACTCCAACGCGCCGCTGCGCGAGGTGTTCCGTGTCGTGCGATCTTCGACGCGATTGGCTCGCGCTCGTTTCTGAAGTCGCCTTCCTGCCAGGCACTTCGTGATGCGCGCGTCGAGGTTGTGGCCGCGCTTCCGGTCGGGCTCATGCGAAGCCTGTTCAATCGCGTTGATCTGCGAAACCATCGCAAACTCGTGGTGATTGATTCAGCCATCGCGTACTCGGGAAGTCACAATCTCGCCGACGGTGCCTTCAAGATCAAGCGCCGATTCGCGCCGTGGGTGGACGCGGCGGTTCGTGTCGAGGGACCGATCGCTGTCGATCTGGAGCGGATTTTTTTTGAGGATTGGTTTCTCGAGACAGGACGAGACCTATCGCGGAGTAGCTCACCCCTCGATTCGGGGCATCGGGAAGGGGCGCTCGTCCAAGCACTGGCGACGGGCCCGACAACCTATGCGGGCGCGATGCCACAACTCGTCGTTTCCATGGTCCATCTCGCGCAGCGGGAAGCGATCATCACGACGCCATATTTCGTGCCCGACGAACCAACCCACGCGGCACTCGCCACGGCAGCGCGGCGGGGCGTTCGAACCGTGCTCGTGGTTCCCAAGCGCAACGACAGTTGGCTCGTGGAACATGCGAGTCGGCACTTCTTTTCTCGATTGCTCGATGCGGGTGTTGAGATCTGGGAATTCAAAGCAGGTCTTCTGCATGCGAAGACAATCGTCATCGATGGGCAGTTGAGCCTGATGACGAGCGCGAATCTTGACCGGCGGAGCTTTGATCTCAATCTTGAACTGGCAGTCGTCTTGTATGATTCGAACGCGAGTGCCGAGATACGGCGCCTGCAGGATGGCTACATGCACGATGCGGTGCGGATTGACCGAGATCGATGGGCCAAACGAGGCGCGCACCGACGGATTGTGGAGAATCTCTGCGGAATTCTCGCGCCGATTCTGTGACCGCGAGAAAACGACGGGAACGACATGCCGGACTTCAATCTGACAACTCTGCTGCAGCGCGCATCGGGGGGTGACGGCGAGGCGCGTGACGCGCTATGGAGCATTGTGCTTCCTGAGATTCGGCGGCTCGCCGCGGTTGCGTTGCGGAGTGAATCGCCCGCGGGGGCGTTCGAGCCTTCCATGCTCGTGAGTGAGGTCTACATGAAGTTGCAGGGGGCATCGGGCGCGCGATGGGATTCGCGCAAGCATTTCTTCGGCGCCGTGGGCCGAGCGTTCGATCAGATTCTCACGGATCACGCGCGAGCGCGGAATTCAGCCAAGCGCGGTGGAGCGGTCAACGCCTCGCTTCGGTTGCTTGGGAGTTCGATCAAGGATTCAGCGACGGAACCGTCGGCCCTCACGCACGCAGCATCGGACGACGCAGGTGGCGATGGCGACTCGCACTTGTGGGCGCTGCTTGCGATGCCTGCCCTGCAGGCGGATGCGTCCGAGGCTGCCGATGTTTTTCGACTTCGTGTGCTCTTTGGATTGACGACGGAGCAGACCGCGGCCGCGCTCGAAATCACCACGATCACCGTGAAGAACCGCTTGCGCTTCGCGCGAGCGTTCTTCGCCGAGCGGCTCAAGCAGCGCCGTGAGAATGGCGACAAGAGGAATGGGGGCGTCGAGTGAGCGAGTCGCCGGAGCCGAAGCAATCGTTGGAGCAACTCTTTGATGAGTTGGTTTCGCTTGCGATTCCAGCGCGCGATGCTCGACTCAGGATCATTCGGACGAACGATCCAGCCCTTGCGGATCGACTGCTCGGTCTCCTGGATGAGGATGCGAACCTCGATGTCGGCGCGACCTTGAGTGGTGTCTTTGCGGAGTTCAAGGACTTCGCGCAAGAAGCCTTGCAGGCATCGCAAGGTGGCGCGCAACGACTCTTCGCCGCAGGTACGCGTGTGGGTGGGTTCACGATCCTGCATCTCATCGGGAGCGGAGGTTCAGGTTGGGTGTTTGAAGCGAAGCAATCGCGGCCGTCGCGCTCGGTCGCACTCAAGGTCCTTCGCGCGGATCTTGCCACCGAGGCGCTGCGTCGACGCTTCGAGCTTGAGGCAGAGCATCTTGCCATCGTCGATCACCCAGGCATCGCGTCGATCTACGCCTCTGGAACCGACGAAGTATCAGGGTCACCATGGATCGCCACAGAGTTTGTCGTCGGCGCCAAGTCGATCGCCGAGTACGCCAGGCCGCTTCCGCCGCGAACCCGCGTGCAACTTCTGCATGACGCATGCGTTGCCGTCGCTTCCGCGCACTCGAAGGGCATCCTGCATCGTGACTTGAAACCGACCAACATTCTCGTGTCGAGTTCACAACAGGTCAAGGTCATCGACTTTGGACTCGCCCGACTCGTGGGTAATGCCGACGCGATGACTATGCAGGGCGTGACGACGATGGCGGGGGAGATCCTTGGCACACTCATCTATATGAGTCCGGAACAGTGTCGGGGGGAGAACAAGAAGGTCGATGTGCGAAGTGATGTCTTTGCGCTCGGCGCGGTGTTGTTTGAGTTGCTCGCGCAACGGCCGCCACGGGATCTTGGGGGCCAGTCGATTCACGGCGCAATTCGCATTGTGTCGGAGGAGCCTATTCCACGACTGCGCGATGTGGTGCCTGATTGTTCGCGCGACTTCGACGCCATCATCGCGATGGCTTGTGCGGAGGAGCAGGAGGCGCGATACGCAACGGTGGCGGACTTTGCGTCGGATCTCGAGCGCGCGCTCGCGTCCGAGCCGATTCGCGCGCGCGCGCCCAGCCGCATGCGTCGACTTCGGGCTTGGGCGCGGCATCATCCGGCGCTCGCGACTGTCTGCGCGGCTGCGACGGTCTTTTTTCCGACTCTGGCGGGCACTTCCCTCTTCATTGCCCTCGATGCGCAAGCGGACCGACTTCGCGCCGAGGATGTCACTTCGCGTGTTGTGGAACACCTTGTTCCTGCGGTCAAAAAGCTCGGGATGACGCAAGATGCGCCCGCGGTGCGAGCGATTGAGTTTGCGGCGTACGAACTCTGCGTTCTTGTGAACGGAGAGAACTCTGAACCGAGCGCCCACTTGGCGCACAAACTCGCGCTTGATTGGTTGAAGGGGATGGGGAAGGACTACGCGAAGGCGCTTACATGGGCAGAGCGCGCAGAGGTGAGCGCGACAGCGTGCTTGGGCCCAGATTCGAGACGAGCTATCGAAGCGCGCTGTGTGCAAGCTTCCGCGCTCCAACAGATGGATGACGAGGCATCGGTCGCGCGAGCGAAGGCGATGTTGATCGAACTCGCGGAAATCGTCGAGCTCCGAGATGAGATTGATACCACGAGTGGCTGCCTCAGTCAGCTGGGAGAGTTCGCGCTTGCGGACAAAGATCACGCCAAAGCGTTGGAGTACTTTCAGCGAGCGGTCGATCGATCGACACGCATTGCGGGTCCCCACATGCGAAGTACGGTCGAGGCGCGAAGCTATCTCGTCGATGTGTTTCGGGCGCAGGAGCGATGGGATCGCCTGCTCCAAGAACTGGACGAACTCCTCGTGATTCAGCGAGGTGACAACCGCGATCACGAACCCTTTACGCTGAGTTTCGAACTGCAGCGAGGTCAGGCGCTCGTGAAGCTTGAGCGCTTTCCAGAAGCGGAGGCGCAGCTCATCCGCGCCGAAGGGCTCATTCGCGACTACATCGGCCCCAACTCGCCCATGCGGAATCGAGCGCGAGCGATCATTCGCACGCTCCTCGAGTCGCAAGAGCGCGCGCTGGACGCGAGTGCGTGGGCTGAGATTCCCCCCGCGTCCTGACGGCGCGAGTTACTCGCCCGGAATCACTGTCGTCATCACGCCTTGCCAAGGACTCGAGGCGCTCGCGTGAAGTTTCTTGCCGATCCGTCCGGCGCGCACGCCGTGATAGCCCGACTCAAGCGCGAGCCGCATCGCGTGGGCCATTCGGACTGGATCCGTTGCGTGTGCGATGCCGGTGTTGAGGAGCACTCCGTCCGCGCCGAGTTCCATCGCGATGGTGACATCACTCGGTGTGCCGACGCCAGCGTCGACGATGACCGGATACTCCGCATCGCCCCCGCATGCTTTGTCTTTGAGCAACTCAAGCACGAGTTGAATGTTCGCAGGGTTCGCGATGCCGCGACCGCTACCGATCGGACTCCCGGCGGGCATGACGCTCGCGGCGCCCGCGTCGCGCAAGCGCGTCGCAAGAATCGGATCGTCGCTCGAGTAGCAGAGTACCGTGAAGCCGTCTTGCACCAACTCCCGACACGCCTCCAGTGTGCCGAGCGGATCGGGGAGCAGTGTCTTGCGATCGCCGAGCACTTCGAGCTTCACCCAACTTGAGCCGGCATTGTTGCATTGTTCGAGTATCTCTCGGCCCAGCCGCGCGACTCGCACTGCGTCGGGGGCGTTGAAGCAGCCCGCGGTGTTGGGGAGGATGGTGTAGCGATCCGTGTCGATGAACTCAAGGATGCTTCGGCCATCCTTGTCGATCAATCGCTCGCGCCGCACGGCGACCGTGACGACCTCGCAACCGCTCGCATCGAGCGCGAGCCGCATCGTTGCAAAGTCCCGGTACTTGCCAGTGCCCACCACGAGCCGGCTTTGCAGAGTGAACTTCCCAATCTTCAGCGGTGTGAGGGGAAACGAGGAGTGCGCGGGAGGGGCCGGCGCGGCGGCGAGCGGTATGGCAGCGGGAGTCGTCATGGGATTAGCCGCCACCAACGAGGATGACGAGTTCGAGTGAGTCGCCATCGGCGAGCACGCGCTCGGCGTGCTCGCGTCGGGGGACGAGCCGTTGATTGACTTCGATCGCATAGGCGTTCGAGCGAGGTGCGACAAGAGTCACGGCATCCGCGACCGTTGCGCCGGAGGGAAGTGAGACTGCTTCGCCGTTGAGATGAATGCGGATGTCCTGCATCGTGGCGTTCGGAACGCTGATCAGTGTAGGGCGACTGTCGGTCCGCGGCGCAGCAGCTTGCGAGACCGGAAGGTACGCTGCTGATGTGAACACGCACCGACCGCGCTTTGGAACACGCAGCTTGCTCGTCCTTGGGATGATCTTTCTGCCCAGTTGCGCCCAAGAGGAGTTTGACTGTTCCACCCCGAGAGCCTTGCTCGATGCGGTCGCGAAGGTCGCCGATCAAGGAAAGTTTGAGCGTCTTCCGGAGTTCATCGAGATTGGTGCGCGCGAGATTACCTACGCCGATGGTGTGACAGAGGCGAGCGCGATCGCCGATGTGAAGGGCAAACTCAGCGAGATGCTCGGCGAACTTGGGCGAGTCGCGAAGAAGCTGAAGGCTCGTTACTCGGAAGATCTCGCGAAGGAATCGAAGGCGGCAACGAAGAGTGCCGACCGGTTTGGACTGGGCCCGATGGTGCAGGGGATCGTCCTTGACCCTTTCGCGTTCCTTGCGCAGAAGCGCGAGCATCTCACCGCCGAAGATCTCGGTGACGGGACGGCCGCACTGCTCTGGCGCAACGAACCGGCGCTGGGCGGAACGATCGCGCTTGTGGAAACCGACAATGGATGGCGCGTCACGGTTCCCGTCGAACTCGTGCAGGGTCAGGAGTTCTGGCCGCAAACGCGCGAGGAGTGGGCGGTGGTGGCGAGCATGATGCTCGCGGTGCAGAATTCACTTCTCGACTTTGAACGAGAACTCGATACAGACAAGTTCAAGACGCTGCAGCAAGCCACGGAACGGATTGGACGATTGCTCGGCGAGAGTGTCGTGGTGCAGAGCGTGATCTATGCGTCGATGAAACAGACGGCGAACCAGCAGGCTACGGAAGAATGAGGCTCGTGAGCATGAACGCTGGGATCAAGACGACGCACGCCCAGAAGGCGTAGCTGAAAAAACTCGGCATCGCGATCCCGCTCGATTGCGCGATGGATCGCACCATGAAGTTCGGGCCATTCCCGATGTAGGTCAGTGCGCCCATGAACACCGCGCCGAGGCTCACGGCTGTGAGCAAATCCTCGCGGACCAAACCCTGCGTGAGCGGGATCATCGTGTGCGAGGCGTCCGCCGGAATCGTCTTCGCAACTTCAAGGAAGACGAGGTAGGTCGGCGCGTTGTCGAGCAGGCTCGAGAGGAATCCGGTTGCCCAGAAGAACTGTGTGGCCTCCGCGAGTCCGAGTTCAGCGCCGCCCCAGCGCAGCACTTCCAGAGGAACCTGCATCGAAACGAAGATGCCGAGGAAGATCGCCGCGACCTCCACTATCGCGCCCCAAGAGAATCCATTGGCGGCGCGTACGGACGACTTGGTACTGCTGAGGCTCAACCCAAGAAGCCCGAGCATGAGGAACTCTCGGAGGTAAAGGAACGGTCGAATCGAGGTCCCAGGGATGTCGCGCGATGGATCGACGAGCACCACCACCGCCAGGATGCCGAGGAGGAGCAGGAGGTTCGAGGCGCCTTCCATGCGAACAGACTTCGGCGCATCCTTGAGCGATGGCGCCACGCTTTCCCTTCGCGAAAAGAAGAAGTCAACCGCGATGAAGATTGCGAGCACGAAAAGCGAAACGGCGAGCCATTCCTTCCACAGCGAGAGCGTCCAGAAGAACGGAACACCCTTCAGAAATCCCATGAACAGTGGGGGGTCGCCTATGGGGAGGAGGCTTCCGCCACAGTTGCAAACGAGGAAAATGAAAAAGACCACGGTGTGCGCGCGGTGTTTGCGATGCGCGTTGGAGACGAGGAGTGGTCGAATGAGAATCATCGCCGCGCCGGTCGTTCCGACGATGCTCGCGGCGAGCGTGCCCGCGCCGAGGAGGAGTGCGTTGTGGAAAGGCGTGCCACGGAGAGGGGTCTCGATGCGAATGCTCCCGGCGACTACAAAGAGCGAAAGCAGCAGCACGATGAATGGCACGAACTCAAAAAGCACGGCGTGCTCGAGTCGAGTTGCCGCGACAGCAGTGCCATCGACCGCTACGCCGTAGCCCACAGCGAGGATTGCCATCATCAGCGACACGGCATATCGATGAAGGTTGGATTCCCACCAATGCGCCGATACGCGCAAGAGCGGCAGCGTTGCAATCGCGAGGAGCAGCAGCACAAAGGGCGCGACACCGATCGGCCATGTCGCCGACGGCAGGGCACCAGCGTGAGGCAGGTCTGCCTGAATGAATCCTGCCAAGCACAACAGTCCGAGCAGGGCAGTACTCCCGAGGAGGACGAATGCAACGATTGCTCGACTTGGCGCAAGCAAGCCGATT
>SXUJ01000105.1 GCA_005790565.1 Planctomycetia bacterium | reverse complement strand
GCGTCATTGAGGTCCGCGATGACCGCCTCAATCTCAGGCAGCAACTCCGCGTGCGCTGAGACGATGATCGCATTCGTCTGCGGCTCGGCGGTAATCGACACAGGTCGAGCGCTGCGATCCTCGAGGGAGCGTTGCGCGTAGGTACTCGAGAGCGCCTGCGCGAGGACGCTCGCGTCTGCGGTTCGAAGTTGCAGAATGCGAATGGGAGGCGCCGTGCCCGACTGCACATCGATTGACTACAGCAGGCTCGCGAGCAACTGATGCTGCGTCTCCGATGCCGCGATAAGGAGCGAGTTGGTCTTCTCGACGCAATCAATGATCGGCTCGCGCGCAAAGCCCGCCGCCGAACCCAGTCTTCCTTGCGCCATTCCATCGAGGAATAGCTTCGCCTCCGCGGCCTTGGCGTACTGAAGTGGAATCACGCGGATGTTCGCGGCAGGCGCCTGCGCGCGCAGCACTTCGTCACACGCGAGCGCGAATCGATCCGTCGCCTCAAGCGGGCCGGACACAAGAATGGTTCCGTTCGCAGCGTCGACTTCGATCACGACTCCCGGTGTCGATCCTTCTGGCGCCTCGGCCGCGAGCAGTTTCGTCACGCGCGCGGCGAGTTGGGACGGGTCGAGCGCCAGCGCATCAATGACACGAAGCGTCGTCCGCACCGGCACCGCTTGCAACTGCTCAAGCAACTCTTCGGTCTTCTCAAATGTCGTCTCGTCGCCGGCGACAATGAGCGTGCGGCTGTCGAGCGAAGTCTGCACAAGAACCTCAACCGTCTTCCCGCCGTTCTCGGCGGGCATGCTCAGCATGCCACGGACGGCGAGGTCGCGAAGATTCGTTGCGATCTTCTCAAGGTCCCCGCGCTCGACGCGATACGTTCGCAATGTGGCTTGCGGAGGAAGTGGGATGCGGTCGAGTTCCGTGACCAAGGACTCGAAACTGTTCCGCCGTTCCTTGGGTGCCTCAACGATCAACGAGTTCGTCGTTGGGTCCGCCGCGACGAACACTTCCTTCGGCTTCTGCAAATGAGGAAGCGGACGACCGCGCGAGTCGAGCGGCATTGGAGGCGTTGGAAACAATCGATCGAGCGCTATGGCGAGGTCCGCAGCCTTTGCGGCTTTGAGTCCGACAACGAAGGTCTCGCGAGCGGCCGCTTGGCTCGTATCGCCAGCGCGATTCAACTGCTCGACAAACTCGCGCACCGAATCGAAGAGTTCGGGGTGTGCGCTCACCACGAGCGTGTTAGTCGTCGCATCCGCCTCAATCTTGAGCGGCTTCAGACGCCGCTCTTCCGGCGAACGCTGCTCGAAGCGAGCCTGGAGCATCGCCGCAAGTTGCGGTGCATCACCCGCGCGCAACTGCAAGAGCCGCATCGGTTGAAGTTCGCCGACGGTCGACACATCAAGTTCGCGCACGAACGACTCCAGCATCGCAATCTGTGCCGGTTCTCCGACCACAAAGATCGTGTTCGTGGCATCGACGACTTCGATCGTCGCGTTCTGCACCGCCCGAGATGGATCAAGCAGCGTGGACTTCGCGACGAGCTCAGCGAGTTTGGGCGCGATCTCCGAGGCCTTGCCGAGCGTGACCGAAATCATCTTGCCCGCGCGCGGGGGCGGCATCAATTGCCGCGCCTGCTGCAGCGCTTGCTGATACGCCGCAACACTCTCGCGCTTGCCGCTGAGAATCAGCATCCCACTCTGCGTGTCGGCCTCGAGCGTGGGTCGCTCGAGTTCCCCCGCCGCCGCGCCTTGCGCGAGCACGGCAAACACCTTGTCCGCCCGTTCCAACAGCTTTGCCGGGTCAATGCCCGCGAGTGGAATGGTCTGCACTTGCCATGAGCCCGGTGCAACACGATCAAGTGATTGAATGAGCGATTGCAGGGTCGCAAACTGATCCGGACTTGCGCTGACGATGAGCGAGCGCGTCGCATCCATCGCATCGACCGTCGGCGCATCGAGCGTCGTTCCATCCCGTGGATCGAGCATCTGCTTCGCAAGGGACGCCACCTGCGAAGCGATCGCTGACGGCAATACATGCTTGACCTCGATGACCCGGGTCTCACGATCCACTGGTCGATGCTGTTCAAGCTGCGTGAGTAGCGTCGAAAATCGCTCGATCGACTGCGCGCAGCCAATGAGCACAAGCTCGCGACTGGCTGGATCAAGTTCGATGCGAATCGATCGCGAAACATCCGCGGCAGGAGTCTGTGCTTCGAACAACTCGCGCGCGCGCGCGACGGTGGCCTCGGGTTGGGGAGACGCAACCTTCAACAGTCGCACCTGCCGCTCTACATTGGCTGGGAGGTCGAGGACCGCGACGATTTCCCGAATCCCGCTGATGTCCGCGCTGTCTGCTGAAACCAGAATTGTTCGTCCATCCGGGCCACTCACGACGGTCGCGTCAGACTGCTGCCGAGAGGTCAAGAGTGACTTCAGTGCTTGCAGCACCGTGTCGGAGGTTGCACTCTTGAGCGGAATCGCTGCGACGCTCCGATCACCGCGCAACCGCTCACCTCGCACCGAACCAGGCTTGGGCGTGAACCCCTCCATTTCGGAGATGAACCGCTCTGCGTCATCAATGGACTCAAGCGATCCAACGAGCGTGACGCGCCGCGCTTCGGGAAGCGCAACGACGGTCGGTCGTTTCTCTGGCGGATAGCCCGCAAAGAGTTGTTCGAGCCTCGACTTCGCATCCACCGCTTCAACCTTGGTCAACGCAAGTGTCTTCATACCGCGACCAGGCGCGGCCGTCGGAGTCGCGCCCCCGAGCGCGGGAACATCAAGCAATTCGATTGTCTGTTGAACCTGATCAATCTTGGCACGAGAGCCACGCGCCACAATCGAGTTCGTTCGATCGTCCGCTGCGAGCACAAGTCCCGCGACGCGATTCTCCTCGACCTTTGTTCGCTTCCCGTCCCCCGCGTTGATGACATATTCAATGACCCGCTCACCCATGAGCGCCGTCAGGCTCGTGAGTAACTCCGACGCCTTCGCGTGACGAAGAGGAATGAGCTCGATGATGTTCTCGACATCCTTGCGATCGAGTTCATCAATGATGCGTTGCAAGCGACGCACCTGCGCCGCGGTTTCCACCAGAAGCACCGCGTTCTGCTGCTCGAGCGCCGTCACGGAGCCGTAACTTGCGACAAGGTTCTTGAGTTGTTCTGCGACCCCCTTCGCCTGCGCGTTGAGCAGCGGCAAGACCACAGTGACGATCGTGTCATCACTGACCTGTACTGGCAAAGTGCCCACATAAGTCGGCACATTCTCCCGCTTCATATCGTCGAGCTTCTGCAGGAACAGGCGCCCCCCTTCCGCGCGCAACATGCAGTGCTGCGTTTGGAGCAAGATGTTGAGAGTCTGGAGCGCCTCGTCGAGTGAGTAGTCGCGCGGCGAAATGTAGTCCACCGTCCCGACTGGAACATCCGTCTCGCGCACGACTGGCCATCCGGTCGTGCGGCTGAAGTAATCGAGGATCTGATCGTAGGACTGACCCTTGAAGTTGAAACCGAATCGTGGACTCGCCGGGGGGTCTTGTGGGACGACGGCTGCATCGCTCGAGGCCGAAGCAGCCTGTTGGCTCGCGAGCGCACCTGGAACAGGACTCAGGAGGGAGGCACTCACGGCAAACACCGGCAACGACTGGCGCATCGTTTGGAAGAGAAACCCAGACTGCCGTTGTCGCGGAAGGGACCCGGTGGAGATGATCATCGCTCTCAAATCTTCCATACCACTGCCTCTCTATGCCGCAGAAATTGGCGGCTGAACCAACTGCTATTGCCCGATGGGACTTCGTTGCGCCAGATTGTCGCCAATCCGGACATGAACGCGACCGCCTGAACCCTCAAACTCTGCAACATCAAATGTGACTTTGCGGAACACGAGTTCCCCAACTGCTTGCCCTGGCGAAAGTTGCAGCACTGAACCGTCTGCGCAGCGGAGGAAAGCCTCATCGCCCGTAGGTCCTCGCACCGCGCCGGTCAGTCTCCATGCGCTATACGGAAAACCAGAATTCACGGCACCCGGCACCGAAACCGCGCTGCCATCGACCGGCTCCGGTGCAACTGGCGCGACCGACGGTCCGGTGGCAGGAACAGCGATCACTCGTGGAGCCGGCGGCGGAATGAAGTACGGATTGGCTGCAGCAAGCGACCGATACGGCGCGAAACCAACCACAGGATCACCCTCACGCTGCATTTCAACGGTCGAATGCACGCCGATGATGTAGAGCGCCGTCAAACGAACTGACATTCCAATCCGTTCGCCACCCGACTTCGGATCGAAACGAACCATATCGATGCGGTGCAACCATGGCTCCGAGGCAAGGCGGTAGAGCAATTGAAGCATCTGGTCATAACGACCTGAAGCCGCGACCGTCGCTTGGATTTCACCGAAGTCCGGTTCATCACGAAGCTTCTTCAAGCCCCCTTTCGCAAACTCCGCGCGAGCGGGCGTCCCTTGGATCACCGCAGCACTGGTTCCGACACTTGCGTCAGGAAGACTCAATTCTTCAAGTACGCGATTGACCCGCGCGCGAAGCGCGCTGTCCGCGGTCTCCGCTGTTGAGCCAAGCGAGTGCTCGACGAGAGACTGAAACCGCGCCGCGCGCTTCGGCTTCGCACTCCGCTCCAACTCCGCACTTGCGAGGACCCCGGTCGAGATTGCGATGGACTCCTCAATGCCCGCACGCGCACTCGTCAGTCGACCAGACCCCGACAGAAAACCCAAGGTCATCGCCAGCACGAATGCAGCGCCAATCCCATACTCGAATCGAAGGTACTTGACGATGGCACTCATGAACCACCGCCGATCCGAGGTGCGGTCGGGGACGGGTTTGGCTTGCTCGGCTGAAGGTCAGCCGTGCGAATGACATAGGTGAACGGATACGGCAACCTGCGCCCGCCGCGGGCATCAGCGCCCGTGGAAGTCACGCCCAACGACTTCGCAGCGACGAGCGCGTCGCGCAATGCGTCTGCCGTCGCGCGATTCTTCGCCTCACCATCGAGCGTGAATTTCAATTCCCTGCCAGTCACTTCCCATCGATCGCGGTTGAACGCAATCTCGCCGGCGTTCAAGACACCCGAGAGTCCGTCAAGCACGACGACTGAAGTCTCAGGCGCGAAGTTTCGAAACTCCGCGAGATAGTCGAGCCACGCCGGACTTGACTCCAACCACAGTGCAATGTGCTTGAGACGGAACTCTTCGCGCTTCGCGCGTTGCAAATCTGGAAGCACCGTCGTGGCTCGTTCACGAAGTTGGTCGGCGCGAATCTGGATCGAACGATAGCTAAAGGACCCGCCTGCCCAACCGCAGAGTGCGCTGAAGATGGTCACGCCGAGCGCCACAAACACGCGCCTTCGAGTCCGCGCGGCCCGATCAACCGGCTGCGCAGGACGCATGAAATCCACAGAATGCCGAGCACTCAGCCGCGCGAGAAGGAGACCGAGGAGCGGGAGACACGATGCACGCGCCGTCTCCCCTTCCGCCGTCGCGGGAAGTCGAAGTAGTGGATGCGAGTCCAATCGTTTCGCAGAACAACCAACCGCATGCTCTAACTCTGGGAGGATCTCTCGCGCGAGCCCCGCGTCACTCAAGAGCCAGACTGATTGGAGCACGACGCCGTCCTCACCACTGCGCAACGCGAGTAATGCCCGACGCGTTTCCATCAGTACGCGCGCCCCTCGCGCCGAAGCGTCACCACTGATATCCGCCGCGCGAGAGAATGTCGGCGCGCCGTTCTTGAGAAGCAGAAACTCCACTCGCTCCGCAAGGCAGTCAATCGCCAAGACGCACTCGTCGCGCGCGGTTGCATGCGTTCGGAGAAGTTCAAGCGTCCCGAGCGTTCGCACACTCGCCGCAACAGGGGCCGATGGGCAAAGCGCACAGAGTGTTCCAAATCGCACGGTAGAGAGTGCGGTGCCCACGATGGTGCTCGCCCCATGAGTTGAATCGAGGACGAGATAATCAGAGACCCCTGCCACACCTTCCACCGGAAGATCTCGCAACACCGCCAAGCGCGCCATGTCCCGAATCTCCTCAGCGTTGTCCGTCGGAAGCGCAATCGTTCGCAGCATCGCATCAGAGCGAGAGATGCAGAGCATCAGACCACTCTGGAGAGCAGGCTCGCGCAAGAACTGTTGCGACCCATCAACGCTTGACCGTGAATCCCAGGCGCGGCGCAGCGAGACAATACCTCCCGATGCGTCCGCTTCGATCGCTCGCGCACCATGCTCGGAGACCTCGAGCACGCACCTTGGAAGCGCGGTGCGTTGCGAGGTCGCTGTCGACGAACCGATCCGCAGTCGCGCGAGTACGCCTCGCAACCCTGCGGCGGGAGTATTCAGATTGCGGTTGCGCGCGTCCGTCATTCAGCCTCACTGGAGTTTGCGACATTGCGACTGAACTCGCCGGCGGAGCAACTCTACCGCTTGCTCCGCGGCTCGGTTGAACCTGTCTTCCCTGAGGAAACCCAGCGACCAACGGGTGGGGCACCAACGGGGCCTGCTGCATCGGGAGAGGGGACCATCTTCTCAGAATCCATTTGCTGACGCGAAGAAAATTCCGACTTTGAGAAGACGACATCAGCAAATTCCAACGCCGCGTTATCAGCAATCGTCGCTCGATCTTCCGCGATGTTTGCCGCATCGCCCTGAGGAGTTGATCTCCCGCGATCATCTTCGCTGGGTTGTTCTTTCGCTGCAATCGCAGCGAGGGCGCTGAGCATCGAGATATCCCGCAGCAGCGACAGCCGAGGCACCTCCTGCGCACAGTCGACGATGCAATCGAAGCGCGCGAGGTTGCGAGCAGTCTCCGATCGCGACGGCGCCACTGTTGACTCAAGCGGTTCGAAGCTCGCTTCCACGCGAAACCTCCACTGCAGACTGCGCGCGGTGACTTGAGAGACGATTGCGAGGAACTCTTCACTCGTCAGGATGCCCCGCTCGACGAGCCACGCCGTACTGCGTCGTTCCTCAGGATTCAACAGTGCGCGCTCCTCAACAATCCGCGCCGCCCGCTCCGCACCAATGCCCTCCAATGCGCGCAGCACCTCGATGGGTGCATGACTCACGCTCACCCGTCCACTGACGCGCTCGCCGTTGATCGTCGTCAAGAGCATGAGTGCGTCGCGCCACTCCGGCGTCGCGATCCCCTCCGCAATCAGGGCGCGAACAATTCGCGCTTCGAACTTCTCGACATCGCCCGAATTGTCTGCCGCCACGCGCCGTGCGACCGCGAGCAGCGCATCCTCGCCCGTCCGACGAAGTCGCTGCGCCGACTCTTCACTGAGTGTCGCGCTGCACACGACGCGCGGCTCTCCATCCCCGTCGATCATGGGCTCCGTGGCGAAGCTTGTAAACCATGCGCGGGTCCCAGGCATCGTGAGGTCGAGTGCATCGTCCGCCTTCGATGCAAGTTGCTCGCGAAACTCCGCGACCCCGATTGTCAAACCTGCGCCTTCTAGGAGTCGCTCAAGCGTGTTGTCCTCGACTTCAGCGTTTGAGAGTTTCCCCGCCTCCGCCTCGAAAAACTTCCCGTCCGCGAAGGGAACGAGTCGAGCGACAATTCGCTCATCCCCCTGCGGCTGCTCAAGGACCATGCCATCGCGAGACGGAAAATCTGGCGGAATCCCGCCTGTCAGCAGTTCCCTACGCGACTGTGCGAGCGTGGCGCTCACCAGCGCAACCGCGTCGAGTGCGGCCGCGCGCGCGAGAGCGGAACGAGCTCCGCCGCGCGTGTCGGCGAGTGCGCCTCGCGCGATCGCGATCGCGCCTGCCGCAACAAGGAGCGCCACCGCGAGCGCGACGAGCACCGCGAGAAGCACAAACGCGCGCTGAGCGATCTGCGGCGGGGACCTCACTACTCTTCCTCACTGAGTGGGATCACGGGTGCCGCTTCTCGTGCATCGAGCACCGCGAGTGGGTCAAGCGCAGGCGCGTCAAGAGTTCGAAACAAGCGCGTTCGATCTGCGGCGACCGAATTCGCTTGCCCCTCGATGGCACCCTCCCGCGCAAACCAAATCGATGCTTCGATTGCGACGGGAAAACCTCCGTCTACGCGTGAGTCGAAGGCATTCTTCCACCCGTCGCGGAGGAGATAGCGCAAACGAAAGGCCCGCACGGGCGCGTCTAGGTCACTTAGCCCGCGACCGAGATCAAGCGCGAGGCGGCCGCCGGTGAACTGCACGTGCGTCACGCTGTACCCACTCGATCGCGTTGTCACTTCGCGGGGAATAGAGGGTTGGAGTGCGTTGGATCGCACTCGCAACGATGATTCGCTCCCAAGAATTCCGCTCGCTTGTGCATCGTCTTCGACCACGGCGGTCTGCATTGCGCGCTCAAGCGCGGTGAACACTGCCTCCGCGCAGGAGGCACGCGCGGCTTCGTCCGCCAATCGCGCTCTCGCCCCCGCAATGTCCCACGCGAATCTCCCGATCGCACCAAGCAACATCGTGGCAAGCGAAATCGCGAGAAGCACTTCGAGCAAGGTCATGGCGCGCAAGGACGATCGCGACGCGTTCAATTCGATTCCTCCGCCCGAAGTCGGATGAGGCGTTCCCGCTCGACAATCACGCGTCCATCCACATCAAACGCCTCGCGCACGGTCGCAACTGCCCGCACAAGTTCAGGAGTTGCCGTCGGCTCGATCTGAATGCTGACCGTGAGATCTGTGCCGAGCACTGAGACTGCCGAGCCGCGCAACTCATCCCTCGAGACAAGCCCGGCATCGAGTTCAATCAATCGTGAGCAGGCAAGGTCTTCCGCGCGCGCTCTGGCGACTGCCCGCTGTACACCATCCGTCGACCCTCGTACCGTTGCGACGATCGCCGTCGCACCCGCGACGAACAGCGCCAACGACAACAGGAGTTCAAGGAGAATCCCTGCCCGTCGAGCACGAAGCATCACTCACCCTCGGCTGGGTTTTCGCTCAGAACCGGCTCAAACTCCGGCCTATCCCCGTCTTCGTCGACTCGCTCGGGAACGGATCGCCGAGGGCGCCCAGTGACAGGATCAATCGCGATGCTTCGCTCACTTCCATTGCGCGTCGCCAAGATCAGCGTCGGCGCAATGAGCGCACTCCCGTCGGGAAGAAAAAGCGCCACGAGGCGAATGGGGAATCCCATGCCAACCACGGTCGACGAATCAGCTTCATCCTCTGCGAAGTCCTCTTCGGACTCATCGCCTGAAGAGGCAAGTTGAATGTCAAGCGTCATTCCACTCGGCAGCGTCCACCGCGCCCATGACGCTTCGATACACGCCTCTCCATCAGCACCTTCGTCGGTCTCGGCCAACTCGTCGCGACCCTCCGCATCTCCGCTGACGTCGAGAAAGCGCGCCTCAAGCGTTGCGCTCCCATCCGCGCGCTCTCGCGCGACCAATTCGACGGGCTTGCCTTCTTCACGAGCGGCGGCTCGGGCCATGATCAGTTGCATCGTGAGCTGATCTTCGCCCGCATCGAGTTCATGGCGACCGAGCCAACCCCAGGCGTAGGGGAGCGCGATCCCCGCGAGGAGCAAGAGAATGCTGATCGAGACGATGATCTCAAGAATTGTGAATCCGCGTCGCTTCATCACGCACATGGGCGTCAGCCGCCTGATGGAGTGCTTGAACTTGAACCAGAGAACTCACCAAGATCATCACCTTCGGCTGCTTTGCGAGCGTCGTGATTGGTGATGTCGTCGTCCGTGCCTTCTTCACCATCAGGGCCGATGGAAACGATGTCGAAGTCAAGGCCTTCTGTTTCGCTGGGAATGTGGAAAATCCACACGCGTCCCCACGCATCCTTCGGCGCCGGATTCTTGAGGTACGGGCCCCCGTACTTCGCCTGATCCTCATCACTCGAGAGGGCTTCCTTTGACCAAATGACGGCGAGACCTTCCTCTTCGGTTGGCCAACGTTTCATGTCAAACCGAAACGACTCAATGCCTCGCTCGAGCTCTTGCATCTGCAGGCGCGTCGTTCCCACCTCGCTTTTCTCTTGTGCGCCAATGAGATTCACGAACACCAACCCACCGATTGCAAGCAGGATGCCAATCACAATGAGAAGTTCGAGAATCGTGAATGCGCGGCGTGCGCCGCGGCGTGCTCGAGGGTTCGTTTGCATGAGGTTCTCCTGGAAAGTTGAAACGATCATACGAGAAGGAATGGCAAATCGCGCGAGGAACCGCGAGGGTTCCGAGAACTTCGTGTGCGCCCGCAGGGCTACAACTGCGAAGACATTTGCATCATCGGCAGCACAAGCGCGAGGAAGATGAAGAAGACAAGGCCCGCGAGGCTGAGGAGGAGTGCGGGCTCCATCAACTTCAAGAGCGCAGTAAAGGCACGATCGACTCGCCGCTCCATCGTGTCTGCGAGCGAAACGAGAACCGACGGCAAGCTGTTGGCGCTCTCGCCGACCGCGATCATCTCGATGACATCCTCCTCAAACAACCCGCTCCGTGCGAGCGGCGCGGAAAACTGTTCGCCTTGACGCACGGCTTCCACAGCCTCCGAAATCGCGCGCGCCATGAGTGCGTTTCCGGCCGCGTCCTTTGCGATCTCAAGTGCGCTGATCATCGGAATGCCGTTCTCGAGCAGCGTGCCGAGAATCCGTGCGAACCGCGCGACCGCGAGTGCCGCGAAAAGGCCCCCGATCTTCGGGAGTTTCAGAATGCGCCGAGCGATGCGCATGCGTAACAATTCATTTCGCCTCGCAACCTGCGCGACAGTTGCTCCTGCAATCACAAGCACGAGCACGAGTGGCCACCAATGCACGACAAGCTCGCTCGTTCCGAGCAACAGCCGAGTCGAGAGTGGCAAGGCCATGTCCCCAAAGAGGTCCTTGAACTTCGGAACGAAGAAGATGAGCGCACCGATGATCACGGCAAGTGCAACGACGAGGAGGACGACTGGATAGAGCAGATTTCCAATGACCTTCGCGCGCAATTCAGCTTGGTTCTCCAGAAACGCGCCCAGTCGACCGAGAACGCTTTCAAGAAATGCGCCTCGCTCCCCCGCTCGCACCATAGCGACATGCACTTCACCAAACGCCTCTGGATGCGCCGCCATCGAGTCAGAAAACCGTTCGCCCTTCGCGACCGACTCTCCGACCTCTGACCAAATCGCCGCGAGACGCGGGTTTGATTTTCCGCGCGCGAGTAATCGGAGTGCGCGCAAGAGCGGTACGCCCGCGCGAAGGAGTTCCGAGAGTTGCACATACGACCGCGCGAGCACACGAGCGGAAATCCGCTTTCGTTGACGCGAGGCTTTCGCTGGCGTGACGCGGATCGGCGTCAGTCCGCGCGTCGTGAGATCGGCGAGCACTGATTGTTCGGTTTGACCGTCCGTTCGCCCTCGAACACGGCGACCATCTGCGGCGCGTGCGATGTATGCGAAGGTGGGCACAGAACAAGAGTACCAACCTGACCGCGATCGCCAATCAACTGTGTGTTCAGGACTTCGTGAGCGTCAACTCGTTCGTCGACGCTTTCGTCCGATCACTCCCGCGAGGCCAAGTAGTGCAAGTGCGCCGGGAGCGGGGACTGCAGCGAATTCGAAACTGATATTGAGTGCCTCTCCCGCACCTGCTTCAGATAAGTAGAGGTGCATGCCTTGCGAAAGAAGGAGCCCCTCAATCACTTGCGTTGTGGTCCCGCCTCCGCCACCTTCGCCGCCACCTTCGGACGAGCCTGGACCACTTGCGCCTTCGCCGCCGCCACCTCCACTCTGCACGATCATGAGACTGCGAAAATCAACGCGGAGTTCACCCGAGAGTCCAAGAGAGACAAAGTGTTGGGTGCCCGTGTTGGTATCACCAGCGATCGCGTCCGCGAGCGCGACGCGTCCGGCGAGGGTCGCAGGGCTGTCATTGTTGTGTTGCTCCACAGAGCCCATGTAGGAAAGAGACATTTCCGCAGAGGCATCAGCGCCGACGACCGCGAGCAGATCAACATCCGCTCCGGGGCTCGATGCGCCATACGCATTCGTCCCACCATCTCGGATGGTGATCGATCGAAGCATCATGCCTGGCGCAGCGGCCTGCGCCGCTTGCCAGATATCGACATCAATGATCGTGCGCATGCCCGTCGTATCCACGCTTGAGGCAAAGCAGCTAGCGTATGAACCGCTGTAGGAGATCGTGGGTCGCGCAGGAAGATGGCGCACCGAGCCAAGCTGCACAACGCCGGCCTGCGCAGCGCTTCCAAGCAGCGCCGAAGAAACGAAGCACGCGATTCCGGCAACAGTTTGAACGGTCAGAGTCTTCATTTGTCCTTTCACCTTCTCGCGCTGTCGATCGAAGTCCCCCAACGGCCTCCGTGCGAACTGGCGCGTACAACAAAAAAATGCCCCAGATTCACGGCATTCCTAATGACTGGGGCGCACGACGCATGGTGCGCTTGAGGGGCGTGAGGAATGCGCGATCTACGCCGACGCTGTAGGCGACACGACGCACAGTTCCATGTATTTATCAACCCTTACACTCACGGAAATGGCCCCCCATCCGCGCGTCATCAGCCTCCTTCCCTCCGCGACAGAGTTGCTGTGCGCCTTCGGGGCGGAGGAACTTCTCGTCGGCCGAAGCCACGAGTGCGATTTCCCACCGAGCGTCCTCTCTCGCCCGTGCCTGACCGCCGCGCGCACGCAAGGGAAGAGCAGCGCCGAGATTGATACAGAGGTTCGCGAGGCGGTATCGCAGGGCGCGGCGAGCCTCTACACAATCGACGAAGCGCGCATCCGTGAGTTGGCGCCTGACATCATTTTGACTCAAGATTTGTGTGAGGTGTGCTCTATCGATCTCGCGAGCGTGCAACGCCTCGCGGCCACACTCCCATCGCATCCACGGATCGTGAGTCTCAACCCCAAGAGCATCTTCGATGTCTTTGATGATCTGCTACGCGTCGGAGAGGAGGTTGGACGACCGGCACTCGCGGCGCACGCGATGGTGAAACTGCGCGATGGGTATTGGAGCGCGATGGATTTCGTAAACCCATTCGTCCCTGGGCCTGAGGTGCTCTTTCTTGAATGGATGGATCCGCTGTTCGTCGGCGGGCACTGGACACCGCAACTGATTCAAGATGCGGGAGGTCGACATTCGCTCAATGAGGCGGGTGCGAGAAGTCGGCAGATCACACCGGAGGATGCCCTCGAATCGATGCCCACGCGCGTCCTCATCGCCCCGTGCGGATTCGATTTGGCTCGCATTCGCAGCGAACTCCCTGCGCTGACCTCAAGCCGATGGTGGCCCCTCTTGCCCGCGGTGCTTGAGGGAAACCCGAAGCACATTTTGGCCGTCGATGGAAACCAGATGTTCAACCGCCCCGGGCCGCGCCTTGTCGACGCCTTCCGATTTCTTGTTGGATGGCTGAACGATCGTCCGGAATTGATCCCCGAGAATTTTCCAGTCGAAGCGATCTGACCTCTACGATTGTCGGTTGAAGGAACCTAGGGAGCCACTGATGCGGATTGAACAATTCACCACGCAAGCGCAAGCCGCTGTTCACGACGCGCAAACACTCGCAACGACCGAACAACACGCGCAGGTGCAACCACTGCACCTCCTCATTGCAATACTCGCGAGCAAGCAAGGCGGCTCGAGCAGCGCCTTCGCGAGAGCAGGCGCCGACGCCGCGCGAGTCCTTGACATCGCGCGCGCGGAGCTGCGCCGTCTCCCGAAAATCTCCGCGAATAGCCAAGTGGGCATTTCGCGCGAGCTCAACGAAGTATTCATGAAGGGCGAGGCGGAGGCGAGCCGCATGAAGGATGCCTTTGTCTCGACGGAACATCTCCTCTTGGCACTCGCGGAGGTCAAGAGCGATGCGAAGCAAGTGCTCTCGACGATTGGCATGGACCGCGCGCGAATCTTGGCGAGCATTGAGGCGATTCGCAAAGCATCTGGCGTCTCTCAGATCAATGACCAAAACGCGGAAGACACCTTTGAAGCACTGAAGAAGTACGGCATTGATCTGGTCGAAAAGGCACAACAAGGCAAGATTGATCCTGTCATCGGCCGCGATGAGGAAATCCGACGCTGCATGCAAGTACTCTCCCGGCGCACGAAGAACAATCCCGTGCTCATCGGAGAGCCAGGTGTTGGCAAGACCGCTATCGCGGAAGGGCTCGCCATCCGGATCGTCAATGGTGATTGCCCGGAATCCATGCGCGACGCACGGCTCATCGCCCTTGATCTCGGGCTCCTCCTCGCGGGTGCGAAGTACCGAGGCGAGTTCGAAGAGCGCCTGAAGGCAGTGCTGCGTGAAGTTGCGTCCAGCGATGG
>SXUJ01000104.1 GCA_005790565.1 Planctomycetia bacterium | reverse complement strand
GGACATCCTGGTCTTCTTCTCCGGCGAGCGGCCCATCCGCGAGTGCGCCGAATTCTTGCAGGGACGAATCCGTGACGGAAGCGAGATCCACATGCTCTTCGCACGTCAGGCGCTCGAGGAACAGGAGAGGATTTTCCATCCCGCACAGGCGCGCCGCATCATTCTCTCGACCAATGTCGCGGAGACATCGCTCACGGTTCCGCGCATTCACGCCGTCATTGACGCGGGATTCGCGCGGATCAGTCGCTACTCGCCGAAGTCGCGTGTGCAGCGCCTCCCAGTCGAGCGAATCTCCCAAGCGAGCGCGCGACAACGCGCGGGCCGCGCGGGGCGGCTCGAACCAGGCATCGCGATTCGATTGACGAGTGCGACCGAGTTCGAAGCGCGGAGTGCGTTCACACCACCAGAGATCCAACGCACGAATCTGGCAAGTGTGCTTCTACAGATGGAAGCACTTGGACTCGGTCGCTGCGAGGAGTTCCCATTCGTCGATCCTCCTTCGCAGCGTCTCATCGCCGAAGCGCGGCAGACGCTCGTCGAACTCGAAGCGATGGAACCGGATAAGCATGGCGTTGTTGGAAGGATCACCCCCCTCGGTCGACAGATGTCGGAGATTCCCCTCGATCCTCGCCTCGCACGGATCCTGCTTGCGGGTGCCAACGAACTCGTGCAGGCGGAGGTTGCCGTCATCGTCGCCGCGCTCGCCGTGCAGGACCCACGGATTCGAAGCGCGGACGACCGAGAGGCCGCTGACCTCGCGCATTTGCGATTTCGAGAGGACGGCAGCGACTTCCTTTCGTTCCTCAAACTCTGGAGCATTTATCGAACTGAAACTGCGGCGCTCGGCAGCAGCGCAACGCGTCGCTGGTGTGAGAAGCATCGCCTCTCGTTCATCCGCATGCGTGAGTGGCAGGACACGCTCGCGCAACTGCGCGACATCTTCGTCGAACGGTTCAAGGTGAAGTTCGGCGAACCTGCGAGTGAGACCGATGGCGCGAGAGTGCACCGCGCACTCCTCACAGGATTTGCGCTGCAGGTGGCTGCGCGGGGCGACAAAGGGGAGTACCAAGCCGCGACCGGCCAGACCTTCTTCTTGCATCCCTCAAGTGCACTCGCTCGAAAGTCGCCGCATTGGATCGTCGTCGCTGAAATCGTCGAAACCACACGGAAGTACGGGCGCATCGCCGCGAAGATCGCGCCCGAGTGGATTGAGCGGTCGGTGCCTAAGCTCTGCACGAAGTCGGCGTTTGAACCGCATTGGCTGCGCGACTCTGGCCAAGTCGCCGCGTGGGAGCGGGTGCGCCTCGGTGCGCTCGTCGTTTGCGCCAAGCGCCGCGTACCGTGGGGGCCGATCGACCCCGCTGGTGCGAGAGACATCTTTCTCCACGAAGCGCTCGTCGCGGGGGACATTCGCACGAAGGGCATTTTCCTCGCGAAAAATGCCGCACTCCGAGCAGCACTCGAGGCGGAAGAGATTCGAGGGCGCCGCCGTGGATTGCTCGTCGAAGACGAAGGCGCGTATCGGTTCTATGACGCAAAGTTGCCAGCAGATGTGCACTCCACGCCAACCTTCGAACGGTGGCGCCGTGACGCCGAGCGAGTCGACCCAACCGTGCTCTTGATGCGTGAGGAAGACCTCTTGAGAGAGTCCATTGCGCGTCCGGACCCTCGGCTCTTTCCCACGCGGATGGAAGTGGGTGGATTCACCCTGCCGCTCTCGTACGCGCACGATCCACTCGATGCACACGATGGTGTCACCGTCTCCATCCCACTCGAGGCGCTCGCGCACCTTTCGCCAGCGCCGTTTGAATGGTTGGTCGAGGGAATGTTGCTTGAAAAGGTCAGCGCACTCATCCATGCACTTCCCAAATCGGTGCGAGTCCGGCTCTTTCCGCTCGATGAAGTTGCGGCGGGCGCCGCCGAAGCACTCGTGTTCGGACAGGGCGCCTTGCGCACAGTGCTTGCCGCGCACTGCACTCGACTCGCACAAGGGGAAGTGCGCGCGGAGGACTTTGACCTGCGCAAGATCCCCCAACATTTGTGCATGCGATTCGAGGTTCACGACTTTGACGGAACACTGCTCGATGCCGACCGTGACCTAGCCGTCCTTCGCGCACGCGTGGGGCAGCGTTCGCGATCGAGCGCACCGAAGGAACGCGATGCGCGGAGTGAGCTCGAACGCGAACTCACTTCAGGGATACCAGAGGAGCCCATTCCGGCAGAGGTGAAGTACCAGCGCGGAGTCATGGAAGTGCGCGGCTACTACGCCTTGTCGAGTGAAGTTCGTCAGGGAAAGCGCGTCCTGATGCAGCGCATCGTGATGAACGCTTCCGACGCGCTCGACATGCATCGGGCGGCACTCGCGCGGTTGCTCGGAACGCAAGTCGAGGACGGATTGATGCATCACATCCAATTCGCTTCTGACTTCACTCTCGTCGAGGCGCAATGGCGAACACTCAGGGCAGCGGAGTCGCTCGAACGCGCAGCGATGATTCGCATCGCGACTTGTTGGATTGCCGATCGCGAGCAGTACGAGAAACTCCCGAGGGACGCAAAGAGCTTCGAGGCACTGCTTGAGGCCTTTCGGCGCGAACTTCACGCCGCGATGGTTTCGGCATGGACTCCTATCGCAGCCTTCGTGCGCCACTGTGCGGCCATCGTGGCGTGGATTGGAAAGGATCACCCCGCGGCAATGCTCGCGTCCAAGCTCGCGATTCGCGCACGCTTCGATGGCCTGAGCGCCGTTGAAGGCCTCAGTAGTGCTTCCGCCGTGCGGTACGCAGAGTTGCAAACCGAGCTCGCGGTGCTCGCGAACCGAGTGGAGCGGCTGTTGCAGGGCAGCCCGCAAGAGGACATCCTTCGCGAACAGGAAGTGCAGCCATTTCACGCACAAGTCGCGCGATGGAAAATAGAAGGGAGGCCGAGCAGCAGTTTCGAAGCGGCCCAACGACTCCTCCGCCTGTACGAAACGCAGATTTTCGCACCTCGCCTACTCACGAGCAAAGGGACGAGCCTCAAGCGGCTCCGCGAAGCATTTGCGCTCGTCGAGAGCAGCGCAGAGACCTGATTCCCACAGCGAACGGCGGGTTCAAGGATGCCAGATGGCGTACGGGCGGAACTTCTCAGTGACGCCGAGTTCCTCGCTGTGCAGAATTCCGCGATTGGTACCCAAGCGACTCGCGGCAGGAGAATCAATGAGCGCGCTTGAGTCGGTCGCGCTGAGTTGATACATGGCCTTCCAATCGAACTCGCGTTGGCCATTGCGATCAAAGGAGCGACCAAACGACGCGAGGTTGTCTGTCACCACGATCGTATGCACGCCGGCGCTCGGCCCTTCCCGCACGATGCCCAGGAGCAGCTTGTCCGGCGTCGGAGGGCCATCCGATGCGGAAAAACTGAAGTCGTCTTCGGCGCGACGGAGCGCACGAAATCGCTGCAGCAGGTGAATGTGAAGGAAAATCGGAGGAGCCTTCGAACTATCTCCGCGAGCCTGCACTTCCTTGGCGAGCGCAAGGAGCGCCTCGTCAATCGCGCGAAACGGCAAAACTTCGACCGCGAGGCCCGCTGCGCGAGCGATCCGCTCGAGCGTGCCGGCTTCAGGAGCGTCGGCGGGGGTTCCATCAAGAAGAATCACGCGCGCGCCCTTGGCCTCTTTCGCGATGGAAAGGAGGACACTCGCACTCGTCGTCAGCGCTTGGTCGTCTCGCGAGGCGAGCACCGCAAGGTTGGCGCCACTTGACCTTTGCAGCCGAACACAAGTCGGAGGCCTAATGGCGACCGCCTCGCCGAGCCAGAGGCGCGTCGCGCCCCTCGGTTCGACTGCAGCACCCGCGAAGTGCGGATGAAGTTGCGCGCTCGGCTTTGCATCACCCTCAAAGACAATTCGTGGGAGTGAGTCGTAACGAGTGCCCGATTGTCTCTGCACTTCTTCTAACCAACGATCGCGCACCGCATCCGGAAGCCATGCCACTTGGAAGGGGCAGTTGCCTTCGACGCGGCCTCCCGCATCGTTGTAGATCGCCTCGCCTGGCCGCTCGAGCAATCGAGCCGCGACATTCTCATCTGACAGAATGAGCTGTGAGTCGGCCTCGTTGCACTGCAATGCGATGCGCACACCCATTTGCCCCATCGTTGCACGCGCAAGGGTGAATGCACCTCCGAGCGTTTGTGAGCCCAGAAGCGCGTGCATGCCGAAGGCGCGCCCTTGACGCACGAGTCGATCAAGTAGCTGCGCCGCGCTCTGCGAGATGCGATCGTCCTCGAGAAAAAACTCCTGAAACTCGTCGATGAGCAAGAGCACGCGAGGCAGTCGCGCATCGGGGCGCGCCTTGCGATAACTCGCGATGTCTTGCACGCTCGCTTCACGGAAGAGTTCGCCTCGGCGAGTCAATTCCGCATCGAGGCCCTCGAGGACACTCAGTCCGAACTCCCGATCACTTTCGATCGCCACGGCCCGCGCGTGGGGGAGGTGGTGCTCCGCATAGGTCTTGAACTCAACACCCTTCTTGAAGTCGACGAGCCACACTTCGACTTCGTCGGGCGAGTACCACGCGGCGATTCCCGTAATCACCGTGTGCATGAGCGAACTCTTTCCCGAACCAGTTTTTCCGGCGACGAGTGCGTGCTGGCTCGTTCCTTCTCCGAGTACTAACTGTTGAATGCGGGTTGCGCCCGTTCGACCGAGCGGAATGCGCAAACTCTCGGCGCTCGAAAGACTCCAGAACGCGGGAGTTTTGGGGGCGATCGTGTCAAACGGAACTTCCACGCGCGAACTCGCCCGCGCCGCTGCTCCGAGTCGGCCGAGGAGCGGAATCATCTTCGCGTCGGGCGCGGGAGTATCAAGCGTCAGCGCCAGCGACGAGAGCGCACCGAGTTGCAAGAACCATCCGGTTGGTGCGTCCTTCGAAGAATGCTTCACAATCTGGCAGGCCTGCGCGAGGTCCTCCTCTTTGATGCCCTCAGGCAAGGGCTCACGAGGATCCCGGATAATGATTGTCTGCACGCCGCAGCGAAGGCCGGAACGAAGAATGCTCGCGAGTCGCTTGGCGGCCTGGTCGCTAAACGCATGCGGAAAGTCCGCCACTACAAGGAAACGATACGGCTCAGCGATCTCGCCCGCCGTTTTGTTGTACGCGTCGATCGATTCATATTCATTGCGGAGGTACTTCTGGATCACCGTCTCCATGTGCTCCGCGAGATCCGCGAGTCGCTGCTCGATCGCTCGAGGCTCAGTCCAGATGCGTTCTCCGACGAGTGGCTCAAACTCATCGGCCAGATGCATGAAGAGCGCGAAACTCTCACCGAGCGCCACTGGATCAATGAAGGTGAAGCGTGCCTTGCTCGGGGGCACGCTCAACAAGATGCGGGTCAGGAGTGATTGCACCGCACCGAGTGCGTGTGCGCGGACATCTGGCGCCGCGACAAAGATCACATTGCCGTGGGTCGGGATCGAGAGTGCCGCCGGAAGGGTCCACGATGCGGGGACGCTTCGCTCGAGTGCAAACTCACCGCTCGTTGGAACGCCACCCTCGAGTGACTGCGCGCCGAGCTGGAGTCTCCCGAAGCGAAACCAAGGGCCGGTCTTGCCGGCAAACTCGTTCGAGGCAAAGTCGAACTGCTCCCACGCCGGCGAAGCATCCGCGTCAAGTTGCATGGCGGCATCGAGCAAGTCAAGCGTGCGCGATGCCTCCGATCGCCATGCCTCGCAAATCTTTGTCGTCGTCGACTCGCGCACGTCTGCGAGTTGCGTGGTGTTCGCCGCACTCGTGTCCCGTTCAAGGGCATCCGCAGCGTCCGAGGCCGCCTCGTTTGCCGCGAGAGCCCGCACGCGCTGCTCACTTGCCTCCGCGAGTGCTTGTGCGCGTTCCGCTTCGATCGATGCTCGCTTCTCCTTGACCTGCGTCTCGAGTGCGGCAAGTTTGTCGCCCTTGCGCGCCTCAATCTCGAGCATGCGAGGAAGGTATTTCTCGCGCGCTTCGCGGTCCTCGTGCTCTTGCATGGACCTCGCGACTTGCAGTTTGCTGAGGCGTTCGGCGTTCGCGTCCCCGATGGCCTTTTCAATGGCTGCGAATGCAATGAGGAAGTCGGCTCCAAGTGGTGCCCAAACGCCTCGGAGCGCTCGCGCACTCCGCGCACGAAGGAAGAGAAAGGCGATGAGACAAAGGAAAAAGACGCCACCGCCGCCGATCAACATGCTCGACTGCCAACCCTCGTTCGAGAACTCCTTCGTCGCGCCACCCGCAAAGAGCCCCAATGCGACCAGGAGCGTTGGAACAACAATGGGTGCGCGCCCCGAAATCAGTCGCGCGGTCTTCGTCTCGCGAAGCAACTGAATGTGCTGCTGCGCCGCGCTAAGCCGCAGCGTCAGGGCGGGGAGGGGATGTTCGATCGCGCGGGCGATCTCGTCCGCGGTTGGATCATCATCGTGTGGAATCGCAAGCCGACAGGCACGAACAAACTCGTGTGACTCGGTTCGCAGGCCTTGCAGCGTCGAGACCGCTGCTGACAAGCTGTCGCGCAAATCCTTGACGCACTTCGTCGCTTCATGCTCCGCGATTTCGTACACCTGCTCCGCAAGCAGCAGTGCGCCATCCAGATGGTCCTTCGTCTTCGCGGTCAGCGTCTCGGCTTCTTCGTGAATCGCGTGCTTTGCCTTGGGATACTCCTCGTTTACTCTCCCCGTTCGTGCGGCGTATCGCTCTTCCGCGCGCTCCGCCGCGCCAGCTGCGCTGGTCATCGCATGGCTCACCCCATCCGTGCGACCCTGCACTGCCGCCGCTACGGCTCGTTGATGTCGAACGCGCTCTGCTTCGGCCTCGCGCGCAGAGTGCTCCTGAAAAACGGCGGACTCGCGCGAACGGGTCGCGCACGCGAGCCCAAGATCCGCGACCGCTCGTTCGATGCCTTCGACCGCGTCGCCGTTTCCCGCTCGCTTCAGTGTTTCGCCGCGTGAATCAGTAGGGGGATGCAGAGTCGAATCCATGGTGCGCCAGTACGGAGTCCGTTACGCGAGCGAATCGGGGTGCACTGCCAGAGACAGTGCTGATCCGGGAATCATAAGGTCTACGATCGGCGTCCCCTCTGGCACAGGCGTTCCATCCTTCTGCACTAGCGAAACCTTGGTTTGAGCCGCCTCATGCTTCTCCAGAGCGGCGAGCAATCGCTTCAAGTGCGCTGGTTCGAGCTTTTTGAGGTCGCCTCGGCCGCGACACTTTGGGAATCCCGAACATCCGAGCCAAGGTCCGCGCTTCCCGCTGCGAAGATTGCAGGGTTTCTTGCACTTGGAGCATTCCACATCGGTCAAGAGGGGTGGCGCGGACGGAAGTCGGATCCCGCCCTTCTTGTCGAGGTTGAGAATGAACTTCACCTCGGGGTAAGTCGACGCGGCAATGAACTTTCCAAAGCGACCCGACCGGAGCACCATGGGCTTCCCATCGGCGGGGCAAAGAAGATTCACCTCCTCGGGCGCGACCGGCTGCCACTCATCGTCGAGACGAATTGCGGCATCACACGGCTTCGCCTTGTCGTGGTAGCCAGGGCAGGAGAGGAAGTAACGACCGCCACCAAAGACTTTGCGCAATCGTCGCCCGCACTTGGGGCATGCGTAATCGGAGACTGGCCATTCGGGCTGCGGCTTTGTCGATCCCTCATGAAGTTCTGACGCAAACTCTGCCCAGAATGCCTTCAGCATCGGCACTCGCCCAAGCTGTCCCTCCTCGATCTTGTCGAGTTCGAGTTCCATCTCCTTCGTGTAATCCACCTCGATCACCTTCGTGAGGATGCGCATCAAGAGATCAGTGGTGAACTCCCCGAGCATCGTGGCGGTGAGGGTTCGACCTCGCACTGAGACATACCCGCGCTGCTCAATCGT
>SXUJ01000103.1 GCA_005790565.1 Planctomycetia bacterium | reverse complement strand
CACTCTCTTTCGACTCCTCTGCCTTTGGATCTTCCCTTCCATCGCCATCCATATCGATGAACTCGAAGGGTCGAATGGAACCAAATCCTCCCCACAGTGCGCAGTAACTGGCACCTCCGCCAACACGATTGGGGTAGATCGCATTCACCGGACCATCAAATCGGAAGTGCGCGAGTCGCGTCACGCCAGAGATCTTCGCACCGGTATCCGACTTGGCGTTCGGCTTCTCGGCGTCGGCGGTCTCAGGATTCTCCTCCGCAAACTCTGGGCGAACGATGTCAATTCCCTCGCTATGGCCGATCCAGAGTTGCGCTCCCACAAGGGCGAGCGTGACCGGCAGCGCATCGCCGTCGAGTCGATACTCAAAGGTGTTCCGTCGCGAGCTGACTCGCACACTCGCGCCATCGTCCGAAATCTGCGCGCTTCCCCACGCGCCATCGACTCGCTTGGCAAGCGGCGTTGCGGTCAGCACGCCCTTGGTGACAAGGTCCGCGCTCTCCCCGATCGTCCACAACCACCATCCTTCCGCCGCGCATCCGGCCAGAATGCGCCGACGATCGGTCGTACTCACTTCGAGACGCGAAGGCTCTCGATGCGCGAAGTAGAAGACATCCCCCTTCAATGCACCCTCGGCGCGGAATCGATAGAGCGAGCGGCCAAAGCTCCCCGCAACGGCGAAGTGATTGCTCCGCACGCGAGCGACATCCCGTGCTCCGCGCACCGGGATCGAGAAGAGTGCGCCCAATCTCGTGGCTTCCACCTTGCCCTCGACCTCTTGTTTTTCGACCGGCCAACTCGCGACTTCAAAGTCATTCCATGCGTACAAACGATCGTCGATCACGCGCGCTCCATAGACCGTCGCATGCAGCGCCTTGCTGTCAAGCGTCGAGAACTTCGAGTCCTTGAGGCCGATTTCCGCCATGTTCTTCGCTTGGAGAACAAATGCGTAGGATGCAGCCCCCGCCCCGTCGATGGGAAGGAGCGCCGTCGCCGCCCCTAGGAACTCCCCCGTCGCAACGCGCTTGATGCGCCGCCCACAACAGGCGACGGGGCCACCCACCGCATCGACAAGAGAGCGGACGGACTCTCCGTCGAGCGATGCACTCGGAGGCACGGGGAAAGGGACTTTCTCGGGGTCCTTTGCGAGCGTCGCGGCGTTCCATTGCGCAGCGAACGCCTCTATCGAGGGTACGCGCGCAAGTTCGACGGCACCTCCGTCACCGACAACCCACACCGTCCCACCGGCGAATGAAACTTCCCGCGGTCGAAAACCAATCTCGCGAGTGGTGAACCGCGCAAGCTCAACGGGACGAGAAGGATTCGCGCGATCAAGCACGACAACCGCGTCACCGTCAAGGACGACGAAGAGTCGCTCCCCACCGGCATCCGGTCCCTTCGCGATGAGGAGCGACACGATTCCGCCGCTCGTTCCGGCGGGCGCGAGTTCACGGGAAGCAAGTTCCGCGCCTGAGGTCGGCTCAAGCATCAAGAGCGTCGCACCAAATCCTTGATACCAAACTCCGTCGACAACGAGCATGCCACGGTGAAGCCCGCCTTGGTGCGCGACCACACGAAGTTCCGTGGCACGCGGAAGCGATGCCCTGTCCTCATCCTCGATCCTCTCCCCTGGCTGCGAAATCTTGCAACCCTCCAAAGCGACAACGAGCGATGCGCACGCCGCCACGGTGAGGCACAGGCGAGAGAGGGCGCAACGCAGGCTTGGAGAGAGGTTCAATGCACACATCGGCGAGCGAGTAGAGTATCCCGCTCGCATGGCCTCTGAAGAACGCCGTCAAAAATTGCTCGCGCTCCACGCGATTGAACCGGTCGATGCCTTTGTGATGTATTCACTCGGGATGGAGTGCGCCGGACTTGGAAAGCTGGCCGAAGCGTTGACTTGGTACGACAAGGCCGCTCAAGCCGACCCCAAGAATTGTTACTCGTACTATCACAAAGCGAAGGCGCTGCTCGATCTCGCGCGAGGAGCCGAAGCGAGCGCGACGATTGAACTTGGCATTCTGCGAGCGCGAGATGTCGGCGACTCGAAGGCACACAGCGAACTCTGCGCACTCCGCGACGACCTCGAAGTTTCCCCACACTAACGACCTCAGCAGCCCGGATCCCACTATGGCAAAGACCACCTCGCGTAAGAAGTCCGCCCCCCGCACGAAACTCAGTGCTGTTCCAAGTTGGCTTGAGGGCATCGATGATGTCATTGACGCGATTGAGCCGTCCAAGAATGGCGCGACTTGGAAAGTCGTGCTTGCGGGCGGGGGCGAGCTTGAGTGCGACACCGCCGTCGCGATCGCGGCTGGGCTCGCGCGCAGTGGTCGCGTGACAGAGGCGACGATTGCCTTGCTTGCCCGACTCTCGCTCGAGCACATCGCGCGCACCGAAGCGATGCGCCTACTCGTGTCAAAGTCGCCCCCCGCAACCGCCGCTGCGTTGCTCGCGGAGTTGAAGACGGCACACATGGAGCCCGCCGCGGCGCGCACGGTTGTCGACCAGTTGCTCAAAGATGGCTGGATTGGCAGATCCGGAAGCAAGACCGCGAGCAAGACCGCGAAGCAGCCTTCCAAGAAAGTTGCGAAAAAGAGCGCGAAGAAAGGCACGAAGGCGCCTGCCAAGCGCACCGCGAACAAGTCCACGAGAAAGATTGGCAAGCGCGCGCGCTGATGTTCGAAACAAGCACCGTGAGTACACTCAACGAGCAAGGCATTCCCCTTGGATACGCGCTTCGCCGCGAGGATGAAACGACGCCGCGAGAGCTTCAGGCGATGCTCACTGGTGGCGAAGCGGTGACCATTGTCGACTGCCGTACGCAAGCCGAGTGGGAGATCTGCCGACTTTCGGGCGCGCAACTCTACCCGCTCCAAGAACTCGAGCGACGGATGGATGAACTGAAAGCCTCGCTTGATGACAATCTGTCCACTCGTATCGTCGTGCACTGCCATCACGGTCGCCGAAGCCTCACTGCCACCTACTTGCTGCGGGCAGCGGGATTCGAGCGCGTCACGAGCCTCGCCGGAGGCATTCATCTCTGGTCACAGGACATCGATCCGACGATGAAGGCGTACTAACCTGCCACGCGCGACCGCCGAGCAATTCGCACGCTCAACACGACAAGCCCAACGCCAACGCCGAGCATGAGATAGGAGTATCCGTCGCCGCGCGTGCGCCGCAGAAGAGGCGCCGCGTACCGCGCGTTGCCTGGCGCTTTGTAAGTGTCGACGACCATCTCGGTCTGCGCTGGACCGTAGCCAGCCGCACGATACGCCGCGCGCACGCGATCACTCTGGGTTTCCGCTTCCGCAAGCGGAAATGGCAGTGCAACGCCGTAAGCCGGATCAAGCACCCACTCGCCCTCCGATGTCTTCGCCGTGACCACGACATGTCCCTCGAGCCGCATGACCTCGGAATCGATGCCATGCTCGTTGAGAAATCCCGCGAGCACGAGTGCCTGTTGGCTGCAATAGCCAACGCCCTTCCGCAGGGCAGTCCTCCAGTCCGCGCGCTCGAGCGTGATGGACTCGTTGTAACCCGTGAGGATTTCCTCCGCTCCGCCGAAAAGATTCAGCCGCATCCACTCGCGGGGGTCCTCGACAAATCCGCACGCAAGGTCCTCATCCCACACGCCTGGCGATGGCCAGAAGTTGGACATCGCTGAACCGACGAGCGTGCTTGCGCGAACAATCTCGCTCGCCGTCCTCGGCTGCATGCGCTCAAGCTCAGCGAGTACTGTTGCTGGAGGCGTGCGCGTGAGCGGTGGCTTTCCCCACTCGGCCGTCTCATGCGCGGGATGCGGCTGCGTCACCCTGTGCGCAAGAAACGGAGCCGCGAGCACAAGCGCGCCCGCAAGCGAAAGACAAACCCCAACGGTTCCAAGAGACACCATCCAAGACCAGTGACATCGAGGAGTCATGATCGCGCATTGTGCCCCCAACTCGCCATTGCGTGTAGTCTCTGCGTTGAATCTCGATGCTTCGCTACCGACTCATCACTGGACCCCTGCTCATCATCCTTGTCATCGGCGTCGTCTTTCTCGACGATCATCTTGAACGAGGCTGCTGCGAGATCGCGGCTTCCCTTCCCAAGGGGTTCGTCCTCTATCTCTTGAGTGCGTTGCTGAGCGTGTGCGTTGGGCGAGAAATCAGCGCGTTTGCGAAGAGTCTTGGGCTCCGCAGTAGTGCCCCAATCGCGGCACTTTGTGCATGGATTGCGCTGACGGGCGTGGCAGCCGCCGGATGGAGTGGGACGCTCACGGACGCGATCGCTTCGGTCTCCACTGCACTCGCGCTTTGCTTCGTCCTCCCCATGCTCCTGGTGGGTTTTTCTCGCGAAACGAAGGGCGCACTGAGTCTGGTGGGCAGCACCCTGGTGGCGGCGATCTATGGGGGTGTGATGCTGTCCTTCTGGCTGCTCGTGCGCACCGAGCACACCGCGTGGTTTCTCGTCGCTGCACTCTTGACAACGAAGTCCTCCGACATCGGCGCGTACGCCGTGGGCTCCACGATTGGCAAACACAAGTTGATTCCGTGGCTCTCCCCGAACAAGAGTTGGGAGGGCCTCGTCGGTGGGATTGCAACGAGCGCGATGGTTGCCGCCTTGTTCGCCTCTTACAGTGGGCCTGGACTCGCGCCTTCCGATCAGCTCCCTGTCTGGTTCGCCGCGATCGTCGGAGCGGCGCTTGGCCTCGTCGGACAGCTCGGTGATCTCTGCGAGAGTGCACTCAAACGAGACGCGGGCGCGAAAGATTCCGGACGCATCCTTCCGGGAATGGGGGGCGCGCTCGACGTCCTCGATAGCCCACTCCTGGCAGGTCCCGCACTCTGGTGGATGCTCCATTTCGCCCCGCAAGTGGCATGAAACCGCAGGAATCCCGAGCAAACGAGTGCGCAGGCGCGACGCGATTTGCGCTACTATCGCCGATCCATGTCACTGATTCAGCAACTTGTCACACTGCACCGAGTCGACAGTCAGTTTCGCGCACTCGAGGGTCGGCTTGACGCGGCTCGCGAGACCCTCACCTCGCAGGAGCGCCAACTTGCGGTCTTGAGCAAGCAGACCGACGACATGCGCTCCCAAGAGCGGCAGTTGAAGACCACGATCCATGCGCTTGAAGTGGAGGTCGCATCCAATGGTGCTCGGGTTGAGAAACTGCGTGGCGAGCTGAATGCGTCCGCCAATGAGAAGGCGTACAAGTCGATCATTCTCGAACTCAAGCACCTCGAAGAAAACAAGAAGAAGGTTGACGACCAGACTCTCGGGGAGATGCAACGACTCGAAGAACTCCAGAAGCGCGTCTTGGATCAGCTTGCGAAGGCGGCGGAGCGACAACGGTTCTGCGACATCGCGAAGACCGAGCTTGAGGAGCGCAAGCAAGAGGTTGGTGCCCGGCTTGAAGAGTTGCGCGCAGAACGCGCCCGCGCAGCATCCTCCATTCCCGAGCGAGAGCGCAAACTCTTCGATGCAACGGCCGACTCCACCGATGGCGAGGCCATGGCTGCAGTCAGCGAGATCAGCCGCCGCCACCGCGAGTATTCCTGCAGCGCGTGCAACATCGAAATGCCGTTTGAAGCAGTACTGAGACTCACTTCCGATCAGAACACGATTTTCCAGTGCCGCGCGTGTGGACGCATCCTGTTCCTCGAAGACGCACTTCGCGATTCCATCGCGCCGGCTCCCGCGAAGAAGTGACGCGACCCCTCCGCCTCGCGACCAATCCAGTTCAATCAGTTTCGTGCGCGATCACGGCGCGCACACTTCGACGCGCCCCGCCGCGGTCTTGCCGACGCGCGTTGAAGTTCCATCGCTCCAGAACACGCGAATCGCGTCGACGGAGTCTGCGTTTCCAAGCCCAAAGACCGCAATTGGCTCTTGAGCGGTGAGGTAACTCCGCGCGGCGCTCACAATGCGTCGCTGGGTAACACCCTGCGATTCAATCTCCACGATTGCGCCTGCTGCGCGACCCGGCTTCGCCCCCCCATCGAGTGCGACGAAGAGTGCCCGTTGCCCACGCAGCACTGGAGTTGAATCCTGCTCGAGAATGCGCGGCGCGCTCGCGAGCGATGTGAGGACCAAATCAAGGTCGAAGTCCCCATCGAGATCCGCGGCCGCGAGTGCTCGACCCACCGCTGGTTGAGCGAGTGCGCCGATCTGCGAGGGCGAAAGTTCGACAAACCGCGGCGCAGGCCCAACGCCTCCGGTGTTCCAAAACACCTGCGCGCGCTGGGAATACTGCTGACCCGCTTGCAATCGAGCGATCTCTGGTTCCAAATGCCCGTTGGCCTGCACGATCTCTTCCCGACCATCGAGATCAAGATCCGCGAATACTGTTCCGAAAGTCAGGTACGCACGCGAAGGCGCGCCAACACCCTCGGTCAACGACGCGTCGGTCATACTCAAGCTCTTCGCCGAATGAAGGTAGAGCGCACTTGGCTCCTGCGCAAAGTTCCCGATTGCGATCGCAAGAGTCTCGGGATCCTCCATCGCGAATCCCGCGTCAATGCCCATCGCGCCGGATGCATTGCCATCGCGGTCGAACGCGAAACCGCTCTCCGCGGCACGGTCAGAGAAACGAACGCCGCCCGTCGGCGTGCTCTCATTGATCAACGCAAACTTCCGCACACGGTCGTTCGCCACAAGCGCGTCAACTTTGGAATCATGATTGACATCCGCAAAGATCAAGCCCAAGGACTTCGCCACCGGAACTCCGGTCGAGGCATTCACAATCTCCACGCCGCTCTGCGCGCTCTGATCCACAAAGCGCGCAATCCCCTGCGCATCCGTACCGGTGTTCAAGAAAAACCGTGCGTGAGTTCCGCGAAAGCCAGTCGGCGGTCCATAGGCGCGATGCGTTCCGTCCAGCGTAAAGGCGACGGCCGAATCAATGCTCGGACTCCAATCCACATAGTGCAGTTGGAGAAGATCAAGGTCACCGTCCGCGTCGGGGTCAAAGAAACCCGCGGCGGTACTCCACGCCTCTTCGCCACGGAGCCCTGATGCCTCGGTCTGATTCGCAAACTGAATCGCGCCACCATCGACACTCCTATTCACCAAGAGTTGCGCTTGCCCGACAGCGGTGACATAGAGGTCGGGCTTGCCATCGTTGTTCACATCGCCAAGCGCAAATCCGTTGGCGTAGATCCCATCGCTTGAAAACGAGGGGGCGAGTTCCCGTACGAATGCCAACTTGCCAGGAGTCGAGGCGTTTCGGTAGATCGCAATTCCTCCCTTCGCATTCGCTGCATCGTTCGCGTCGGGGCGCAACGGCTGCCCCTGCGCAAAGATAAGGTCCGGCTTGGTATCGCCATTGAAATCCGCGACTGCGACGCCGCCACTCAAGCACTCGGGGAGAAGTTTCTCGCCGCGCGCGCCGTTTTCATGCACGAAATCCACTCCGCTCCCATCGGTTCGATCGACGAAGTCAATCGTGGGCGCGCCCATTGGCGCACTCGGAGGCGGGCTCGGGGGCGTCACGGCATCACCCGATCCCGAAAGCAGCCGATCGGGCGTCGACAACGCAAACCAGATTCCAAATCCCATGAGCGCCACGATGACCAACGCGCCAAGCGACTTCCGGAATCCAACGCCGATGTCACGGTCGACGCCCTCTCGATCCTCGTCGTGTTGCGATCCGTCACTCATTTCAATACTTCCGTACTCGGAGCCGAGGTTGGCGCAGGGATTGGTTGACAAGAGAGAATGCGAGAAGCATGCGGCGCTCGATACTGGGCATCCGCGCGTAACGGATAGAGCACGCTCGCCTCCGCTGCGTGGTTCGCCCACGGATATCGTTCGCGCGCCAATCGCACAGCCTCGTCCTTTGCATTGTCATCGACCTTGCACCGTTCATGGAGCGCGCGCTCTCTCGCCGCCGAGGCTGCATCACCGAGTTCGTCGTACGCGCGGGCCAGGAGCCAATGCGCGGAAGGTTGGTCGGGATCGATTGCGCACGATGCCGTCAGCAACGCGACAGCGCGATGGACATCTGGGCGTGTTTTCTCTTGCGTGAGATTCGCAAGGTCAAGTAAGGTCTGCGCAAGCTCGTTCATGACGCGCACATCCTTGGAGAAATCGAAGCCGCGCTCCCGCGCGCCCGCAAAGTCCGTGCGATAGATGCGATCGAACAGCGCGATGGCTTCGGGAAGATTTCCCTGCTGCCGCGCCACGAGTGCGCTGAACCACGCGACGGTCCACGCCGACACGCCGCTCTTCGGATCCGTCGCTGCCGCCGACGCGCGGGCCAGCGCGGAAGCCGCATCCACCAGGCGCCCCTCCTTGAACTGCACACGAGCTGCACCGAGGATCCCGCGCGCGTCGCCGCGCTCCATCACGCGGGCGAATGCCTGTTCCGCCGCACGCATGTTTCCGCGTCCGCCGCTCTTCTCGCCCTCTCGCGCGAGTGCAATGCCGTAGTCATACCATCGCTCCGAGAGATTCGAGTCATCGGCCGATCGCGCGGGGCCAATGCGCACGCTGCCATCAGCCTTCCGGACGCTGAAACTCAGCTTGGATTCCGCAAGCACAAGAATCGGAAGCGAGGGAATCGGCTCCGAACCAAAAACGAATGCGGAGTAGGTGGCGTCAAACTTGCGATACAGCACGCGTGCGCTGATCGCGATCGGTGCGTTCACATCGAGCGGAACCGTGAACTGAATGCGCGTGAGGTCGCCCGCGCCAGGAGGAATTTGATTGTTGTACACCGAGGTAAAGATGTCCTGTGGATTCCGTCGGTCGATGCGATTCCCCCACCGGTCAATGACGAACGCGTTGTAGAACCGACTCCACGGGTCGACCGCACCTTCTGCCGTCATCCCACCGATGCGCCCGATTTCACGCGAGCCTTCCTCCGCAACTACATCGAGCCAGACCTCGTTCGAGTCCGCCGTGCCCTGCGTAAACTCATGCGCAATGCGATTGGTCCGCACGACGACCTCAAGGACATAGGTCTTGCCTGCTTCAAGCAGTGGGAGCGCATCCGTCTGCGCGAGCGGAGCCGTCTGCGGAGCATCCGGCTCCGTTCCTTCCCGCAACCCAAAGAGGTCGACCTTGAGCGTCTTGTCGTTGAACTTCGCGTGCGCATCGAGCACGGCATCGAGGTCGGCAAGGTCGCCATGCTGCGCGCGGACCGCTGCGAGGGCCGTATTCGCGCTCGGAAAGAGGTGCGAGAGGATGGTGCGCGTTCCACTTCCGTCCCTGTCGCGCGCCGCAAAGTCATTCGAGGCCACGGCGGTCATATGGCAGTCATTGCACGCATTGAACGCTTGTTTGGGCGCATGCCAACTCTGCGCGCCATACCCCGACGCGCCCGAAAGGAGAAATGAATCGAGATGATCTTGACCGCGAATGAATCGGTAATCGTTCAGCGCTTCTGGCAGGAACACCTTGTGACACGCGCCGCAAAAGTCATTGCTGCGATGGACCTCAGGCTTGAGGTAGGTGTGTTTATGGAACGAAGGTTTCGACTTCACGAGTTGTCGATTCACCCACTGCAAAAACGGGGAATCGCTAAACGCGAACGGATACTGCGGGCTTGCCTCAATCGTGTAATCGGCGTTGCCACGATTTGAATTGACGCTCACGATGCTGTGACAACTCGTGCAAGTGAGACTTGCCTTCCCCATCGGGTCTGCGCTGAGGTCGTAGTCGGGGTCATCCCACTTCGTCGCTTCAAAACTCCCCGTGAAGAACGGGACCGGGTCATGGCAACCGGCGCAAAAGCGCGCATCTTGCACGCTTCCCTCGCGCGCGAACGCCTCGCGCCGTGTTTCCCGCACACTCGCGGTGTAAAACGGGTTGTTGAAGGAACTCGCCGCGTGCGCAGAGGCCAGCCACGACGCGTGCACATCCGCGTGGCACTCCATGCAGTAGTCATTGAGCATGAGGTGCTTTGGTTCGATGAACCCTCCGTCTGCAGTACGCGCAAGCGAAGGTTCGAAGTACTGCTCGCCCGCCTGCGGCTGCAGCGCGGTCCGCGTCGGCATAAAGACATGCACGCTCCACGCAAACGCCGCTCCTGCGAGGGCCGCGAGGCTCCATCGCGCGCCAGTCTTCCACTTGATACGGCGACCGGAAAGGCGGTGAATGATGAAGATCCACGCGACCGCAAACGGGAGCGCAACATGCAGCCAGTAGACGCTCGTCCGCGCGTCTGGATCGACAATTCCGATGACGCCGCCGAGAACCTCAACTCTCGTGAGCGCGATGCCAGTCAGCAAGAGTGCCAACGCGAGGATCAGCGTGGCGATGCCGGCCGCCTTCGCGCGAGGATTGGGCCGTGGCAGCACATTGCGCCAGTGGAGTACGCCAAACACGATCGTTGGAACCACCAGTATCAACCCGAGCACGAGGTGCCCAAGGAAGTTCCAGAGATAGAACTGATCTTGATAGGTCGCGCCACTTGACCACTCAAGCAGCGTCACCGTGGCGAGGTAGGCGCTATTCACGCAAAGCAACGCGAACAGAACAAACACGCAAGCGAGCAGCGGCTTCAGGCGAGGACCGACGGGTTGCGGAAGAACTTTCGACATGGCGGCGAGGGTGCCCCGCTTCGGGAAGCGCTGCATCGCGCAGAATCTTACCTCCCGCCCATACGCCGCGTCCGAGTTTGTTGCATGAGTGCTTCTGCTCCCGCGGTGCGAACCGAACTCGATGGGAGTGGTTCAATCGTCTCGCCATCGCGCGTGAAGAGGTCCATGTCCTTGCACCAGCCACGGGCAGTGAGTACAAAGCGTCGCGTGGTTCCAGGTGCGATCGCTTCCTGCGGCGCGTCGAATGCAAACGCAATCTCTTCTCCAGGGCCGAAGACAACGAGTGCGTCATCGGCCGCACTCATCAGTTGCCGCACATCACCCAATTCAGTGTAAAGCCCGCGCTGCGTTCGGCAGTCCCAGAGGGGGAATCGCTGCGCGTGATCGTAGAAAGGGCGCGCCTGCGAGAGTGTCGATCGCCTGGCAAATCCAACGCGCGAAAGAGACGCGGAATGCAGGGCGAGTGCAACGGAATCAACCGGAAGTGACTCGCGCTTCACGAGGCGAACCGCATCGAAGTACACCTCCATGTTCGTACGCATGCGTAACTGCGTGCAACCCTCCGGAAGATCTGCGCGCGGCACAGGCAAGGCCATGCGGCGTGGCATCCCTGCCGGATAGCCCCACTCCGCGACGAGTTCTTTCCAACTTCCGTCTTGCGCGCGTGCTTCAAGGCTCGGTGCGCGGTACTTCGCGCCTGCTTGCCAAGACGCGAACATCGTTTGGCAATAGGGATACTCCACCCAACCATCGATCACGAGCCATGGATCGTCGATGCTCGCAATCGCAAGTTCAAAGTCGAGCGCAACAACGACTTCTGACGCAAGCCGTCCGATGAAACGGTGGTCGTGCTCCGGCAACTCCAACGCAACCCCATCACGCACGCGGAGCGCAGGCTCGGTTGTAGGCAGCCATTCCTCTCGCCATGCCACGAGTGCGCCCGTTGGAGGCGGGCCAAGAATGTGCAACCGCTCATCGGGTGCCACGTCCCAGCCGCTTGGGAGATCCACCGCACAGAGCGAGAGCGAGTCGAGCATGCATGACTCTTCCATCGGCTCTGCGAGCGCGACTCGCAGCCTTCCATCCGTGCTTGGGGCGAGCGCGCCTTCAGGGAGTACCAGGACCTCGTGCGGGCGAGGTTCGCTATAGACGCCAGGCTCAAGAAGGTATCCAACCCCACCAACGCCCAAGAGATCCGTGATGAATTGCATGCGCGTGCCATCAAATGCGAAGAGCACGGGGCAACTCGAGAGTTGTCGCTGCGTCTCGACGATACTCGCAATCTCCCCTGCGCGAACCGTACGCTCGGTTTGCATGACACCATCGGACCAGTCAATCTCGACGAAGTCCGCGCGCGCCGCGTTCCCTAAACCAATCGGGATGGGCGCGAGCGATTGCCCGCTGCGACTCGAAGTTCGCGAGGTCGTCGCCCCTACCCACGACGAACCCACACGAGCCGCGACCGAAGCGCCGAGCCCGCTCGCGTTGGACCGCATTGACTGGCTCGGATCAAGGCGACCGCGCAATCGCAGTGCGGCAAACTGCATGCGTGACTTCCCCGCGCCCGCGATCATCGGCGCACCCGCATTGCGCAGATACAACATCGATGCGCCACGCACGGCGTCTAGATCAAGTACGAAACTCGAGAGGGTGTTGGGCGGCGATGGAATCGTGTGCAGCGAGCTCAGGTCCGTCGTGAGGATTGTTGTCTGACCTCGATGTTGCTCCAACACCTCGCTCTGGCCATCACCATCGATGTCCGCGATCGAGATCGCCCCACCGCTCACTTCCTGGCCCTGCGAGGGCGCATGCATCCAAACCGGAGTCTCAAGCGAGAACCGCCGGACTCCACTCCGGCCCAGCGTGACCAGCGCGCGAGTCGCGTCGTCGACATTGTCAAGTCCGACGAGAGCGTCTGCCTCGGTTGAGAGAAAATCTGCCGGGACGGAGGCGCGGCGCCACCTCCAGATGCGATCGTTCAGCCAAATCTCATGAGGAGCCTGCGCCTTCAGGACCACAATGTCCACATCACGATCCCGATCCACATCAGTGACAAGTACTTGTCGAGAAGGGCGTTCATCGAAGGCAAGTCCTTCCTGCGCGCCGAGTGCGCGAAAGGACCCGTTTGCGTTGTTCGCGAGCAGTTCGTTCTTTCCAACATCATGCACAAGGAACAAGTCAAGATCGCCATCGTGATCGAGGTCGGTGAGCGTCCCATCCACGGTCGCGTTCCCGCTGCCTGCAACGCCAAACTCCGCTGTCGCGTCGCGGTACTCGGAATCTGACTCGCGCATCAGGAGGACATTGTTGGCCTCACGGCAGAAGTAGAGATCGTCGCGCGAGTCATTATTGATATCCCCAACCAACAGCGCGCGCACATCCGTAATCCACGCCGCTGGGTGCGCTCGATCGAGTGTGTAACTCCCGCGCTCCGATGCGAGCAGGACGGCGTTGGGCGGCAGACCTGTCCCTTCCGCGGCGAAGGCGCGGAGGACAATGATGTCCTGCAAACTGTCGAGATTGAGATCGACCGTGACCGCTGATGAGAGCGAATCACAACTCCACCGCAACGCATCCGCCGATTCACCTTCCACCACGAGTGGCTCCGCTGCAGCAAAGCAATCCGCAAAGTTCGCCTTTGTAGGCTCTGCAGTCAACGGCTCCTCAGGCAGCGCGACGAGTGCGAGCGCGCCCATTCGCGTGTACTTGAACTCTGCTGTCAACGCGCGAGGATGCTCGAGAAGCGCTTCGAACGTCGCAAGCGCACTCGCCGCGAGTGCTTCATCACCCGTTCTTCGGGCACAGCGTTGGACACCCAGCCACGCACTTTTCAAGAGTGGCTCTCGTTGCGCTGCCTTCTGAAACCACTTCAGCGCTTCGGCAGGTTGGCTCATGGCGTCGAACGACGCTCCCAGAAAGTACGCTGCGTAGGCATCGTTGGGCGACAGGGCCGCGCATTCGGCGAATTGAGGCGCGCTTTCTTCGGGGCGTCCGAGGTAGAGCAAGCACAGCGCCGCTCCGTATCGCGCGCGAAGGTCCATCGGCTTTCGCAGGAACAACTCGCGGAACTGCGCAAGGGCGACGCTCTGCGATCCCTCATCAGCGTTGTTCATCCGAGCAAGCGCGAGGTTGAACTTCAGGAGATCGTTGCTTGGATCCTCTCGCAAGAGTGCGGCGAACGCGGTCTCCGCCCTGGCAAACTCGAACTGTCCCATGTCCGCCGCGGCGTCATTCAGGCGATCGCCCGATGCAAGCGCGGGCGATTGGCTCGGACGATCACACCGGAGGAGTCCTCCCCAACAAACGGCGACAAGGAGCCCACGCCCAAGCCACTGCCAATGCCTGCTCGCGCGTTCATTCACCGCAGTTCCTCCGCGCGCCGCTTCGCTGCCGCAATCCGCACATCATTCATTTCGATAGCGATACGCGAGTGACCGGCGCGGGCAAACATGGGTTGCGCTGCATAGGGATACGCCTCGGCTCGATAGTGCGCGATCATGTCATGT
>SXUJ01000102.1 GCA_005790565.1 Planctomycetia bacterium | reverse complement strand
TGTGGCGGCATCTCCCTGGTGCTCGATTGCCGCGCGGAAGTCTGGCTTTGCGATATCCGCTTCATCTGGAACGCCGTTGTGATTGCCATCGGGGCTCGTGGCATTCAGCAGGTCGACCGAGTCACGCAGTGCGTTTCCGTTCATATGCTGTACGACACCGACGCGATCGGTCGCTCCGAGCGGCATCAGCGCCAGAAGGGCGGCGATGGTTAGCTTCATCGTGGTTTCCCAAGACTTCGCATGCGACAACTGTGCCGCGAGTCGCGGTCGAAGTACTGGGTGCACGAATGAACTGGACAGAATGTGCGACGCTGTCAGCTGCCGGTCGCGACCGCGGCGCGCTGAGGTTGCGCCACGGGATCTTCTCGGAAGAGCACCTCTCCCGCCCGAATCGTCAGGATTGCCTTACCGCGAACGGAGAGTCCGTCAAAGGGGCAATTTCGAGACTTGGATTTGAACGCGTCCGCGCGAATCGTCCACTTCTGCTGGGGGTCGATGAGCGTGAGATCCGCGACGCCTCCCACCGTCAGTGTGCCAATGCCCGCCACGCGTCGATCGAGTCCGCAGAGTCGTGCGGGCTGAAGAGTGAGCAGGCAAACAAGGCGAGGCCAGTCGATGACGCCATCCTCAACCAACGCTTTTGTGTAGAGCGCAAGCGCGCATTCGAGTCCGATGATGCCAAACGGCGCGCTCGCAAAGTCTCGCGACTTCTCCGCGATGGTGTGCGGCGCGTGATCGGTGGCGAGGACATCGATGGTTCCATCTGCGATCGCGAGTTTGAGTTCGTTGATGTCCCACTGCGTGCGCAGCGGTGGATTCATCTTCGCGCCGGTGTTGTACCCCTCGCACGCGTCGCAGGTCAGCAAGAGATGGTGGGGCGATGCTTCGCCCGAGATGCGGTGCGCGCGGTCGGCCCCGAGGCGGGCGCGGGCTTCTCGGAGGATGCGCGCGCTTCCGCCGGACGAGAGATGCTGGGCGTGGTAGCGCGCGTCAAGACGGCCATTGAGTCGGAGGTCGCGCTCAAGCATGACTTCTTCCGCATCGCGCGGCCATGGAGCAAGTCCCAATCGCGTCGCGACGGAGCCTTCGTTGACCAAACCTCCTTCGGAGAGTGAAGCATCTTGGCAGTGCTGCATGAACGCTCGATCGAGGGATCGGCAGACTTCAAGCACGCGTCGCATCATGCCCGCGGACGCGATGCCATCTCCATCATCCGAAAACGCGACCGCTCCGGCGTGCGCCATCGAAGCCATCGGTGCGAGTTGTTCGCCTTTGCGCGACACCGTTGCGGCGCCAACCACGAACACGCGCGCACTTGCCGCGGCGGCGGCGCGCCCCTCGACAAATCGCACGCTCATCGCGGTATCGAGGCACGGACTTGTGTTCGGCATGCAGCAGACGGTTGTGAAGCCGCCCGCTGCAGCGCTCTGGGTTCCGGTGAGGATCGTTTCCTTCGCCTCGCCGCCAGGCTCGCGCAGATGCACATGTGGGTCGATCAGGCCCGGGCACAGAATGGCGCCCGCGCATTCAATGACCTCGGCGTGCTTGGGTGCATCCACTCGACCGCCGAATGCGATCGACTGAATCGTGTCGTTGACGACGAGGAGTTCGCCGGTTTCATCTCGTTGCGAGAGCGGGTCAATGATGCGCGCACCGCGGAAATGGAGTGCTCGAGGCGAACTCATCGCGATGCTCCTGTTGGCGTCATGGCACCGACTTCGGGTAGCACGGCGGTTTCTGCGGGCAACGGTGCGGCGGGCTCTTCGAGTCCTTGTGCGGGCAAAACGATCGAGTCCGCGATGAAGACAATTCTTCGAACATCCTCATTGATGAGGGCGATTTCCTCGGGTGCTTTTCCCGCGTCTGCGGCAAGGTGCTGGAGGATCTCAACGGATTGCACTTGCCACACTGCAGTTCCCGTCGCATGCACGTCGCGCCCACGACAGTTGCGAGGGACGAAGAACGCGTGATCCTTGTTCATCACGAGCACTTTGCCGCCCATTGCGCCTTCCACCTCAATCCAGCAGCCCATCGTCTTGCAGACCTCCGATACCTCTCCATCAAGGACAAGCAGCGCCCCGCTCCCAACATAGACATCAGCGTGCGCGAGCAGGGTGTCAGGTGAAACCTCGGGTGTCTCTGCGCGCACGGTCGGTTGAAAATTTCCAAAGCTCGCCCATCCATGCGCAGCGTCGTAAGTTGCGGCGGTTGGATAGGTACACCGACAAAGGGTGAGTGTGAGCAGGGGCAGTCCGATGTTTGCGAAAACGCGGAGCGGGGAGCTCATGGGTGGTGAATGGTAGGAGATGCGGCGCACGCGCGCGATTCGGAGCCGATGCGTAAAAAAGCACTCGTCCGGAGGAGCTCCGGACGAGTGTTTGGATTCGATACAGGATCGAAGCAGACTCAGATTGCGTTGCGCAATGCGCTCGGCGAACCTGAGTGCTGGCCGAAGCCAGCGTTGGGGCGAATCACGGTGCGGTTTGCATCATGACTCAGAGGGCGAACCTCACTTGCCCGTGCAGGTCGCGGCCTTGCCAGCGCAGCAGCCGGTCTTGCCGGAGACAGCGCCAGGAGCAGAAGCGGCTGGAGCAACTGCCTTCGCGGCGGTGCACTCAGCGGCCTTCACGGCGCAGCAACCGGTCTTGCCAGCGACGGCGCCGGGAGCGGAGGTTGCAGCGGCACCGGCGGCGCAGCAGTCAGCCTTCTTCTCGGTTGCGCAGCAGCCCGACGCGCTCGAGACAGCACCAGGGGCGGTCTTCGAGGTCGAGTTGCATGCGCCAAGGAATGCGACGAGCGAGAGGCAGGCGAGGGTCGTAAGAGTCTTCATAGAGTGAACTCCTTTCAAATCGTGACTTCGAGGCTGGCTCCACATAGAGCCGAGGGGCACCTCGAAATGAGTCAGGTTCGGGCTATCGACCTATTGACGATAGAGAGGTAAGGATACAGAGGCGAAGGCCATGGGTTGAGCGTCAATTTGCCATTTTTTCACTGCGGTATTCCGAATATCCTAAATTTCGTGGAGCAACTGCCGCAAATTCCGAATCCAAGCTCGGCGGAACCTCCATTCTTTCCAACCGACGAGGAATCGTCGATCGAGGCGAGCGTGCGGCAGCGCGACTTTGTGCCGATCGTCGAAACCCTTGAGGCGCGAGCGGAGCGAATCCGAGGGTTGTCGGAGAAGGCACGCGCGCTGCCCAAGTCCTCCGGTGTCTATCTCATGAAGGACGCGCTCGGCCGCGTGCTCTACGTGGGTAAGGCGTTGCGTTTGTGTGATCGAGTATCGAGCTACTTTGTTCCCTCGACCGACCTTGGGCCACGCAAGCAACCGATGCTCGATCGCGTGGTGGACTTCGACACGGTTCCTTGCGAGAGCGAGTGGGAGGCGTTGTTTGTTGAAGCACGCCTTGTGAAGGATATTCATCCTCCGTTCAACGCCGCGCTCAAGGACGACAAGACGTTTCCGTATCTTGCGGTGACCACTCGCGAAGATTTTCCGACCCTCATGATCACGCGCCATCCGTCGGATCCACGACTCAATGGAGCTCGTCTGTTTGGACCGTTCGTGAGCGGTCCAAGCCTCCGAGACGCCGTGCAACATCTGCAGCGCGTGTTTCGGCTCCGAACCTGTGACCTCGCGATCGTCGACGGCGATCCCAAACTTCCGCGGTTTCGTCCTTGCCTTCTTCACGCGATCGGGCAGTGCACCGCCCCGTGCGCCGCGCGGATCTCGAAGTCGGCGTATCGCGAGGATGTCGATCGATTCCTTCGCTTTTTCGTTTCCAAGCGCACCGTGATGTTGCGCGAATTGGAGGCGGAGATGCTCGAGGCATCGAAATCTCTCGACTTCGAACGAGCGGCGACCCTCCGTGACCAGATCAAGGCGATCGCGCGACTGGACGAGCGCGAAACGCGTCATGAAGAAAACGACTTTGATTGGCAGCCAGAGGTCACGCAGTTCGTGCAAGACCCGATGGCGGGGGCGAGGAGTCTGCAGCGAGCGCTGGGAGTCGACACGCCCCTTCGGTGCGTGGAGGCGATCGATATCGCACATCTGCACGGAGGAGAAACGGTCGGTTCGAAAGTCGCGTTCATGGATGGGCGTCCCTTCAAGGAGGGCTACCGAAGATTCCGTGTGCGAAGCGTTTCCAATGATGACTACAACGCGATTCGCGAAGTCGTGAGTCGTCGCTATCGGGATGCCGGCAATGGCGCAGAGCTCTACCCCGACCTCATTCTGATCGATGGTGGACTGGGGCAACTCCACGCCGCCATGGAGGCATTTCAAGAACTCCGCGTGCAGCCGCCGTTTGTCATCGCGCTCGCAAAGAAGGAAGAGTTGCTCTACCGCAATGGCACTGCGGAACCACTCAAACTTGGGCGCGAGCATCCGGGACTGAAGCTGTGCCAAGCAATCCGCGATGAGGCGCATCGATTCGCGCAGCACTATCACCATCGGTTGCGCGAGCGCGCACTGCTGGGCGATTCCGCGAAAAAGGCGCGCGCGAGGGGCAAACGCAAGGAGGAGTCGTGAGTGCATCGCCCCGTTTTCTGGTCATTCGTGGGGCGGATGTCGAGCTGCGTGTAAAGGCAGTTCCTGGTGCAAAGCGCGAAGAGATCGCGGGTGTGCTCGGTGATCGCTTGAAGATTCGCGTTGCGGCGCCGCCGGAGGGCGGCAAAGCAAACGATGCCATCTGCGCACTTATCGCCAAACGCCTGTCGATGCGTGAACGAGATGTGGTTGTCACGCACGGCGAGGCGAATCCGCACAAGACGATTTCCTTGCACGGCGCCGCGTCCCGCGCGGACGTACTCGCGGCGTTGTTCACGCAGTCCGCGTAAGGCCTCCGCGGCGTGGAAATCACGCGGGACTTGGGATCGTCCCGCCGATGGTTGGAGGCTGATCCTCCGCGACGGTTGGCGCGGCTGCTTTCGCGAGGCGGGTGGACTCCGCGGCGGCAAGCAGGTCAGACACGGTTGGCTTCGCGAGCAACTCGCCGCGCATCAATCGTTCAACATCATCGCGTTGCAGCGTTTCGAAACGCAGCAGCGCGTCGGCAACGAGCGTGACTTGCTCCCAATGCTCGCGCACCATGCGAGTGGCTTCTTCATACGCATGATCGATCAGCGCGCGAATCTCCTCGTCGATGACACGAGCGGTTTCTGGGCTGTATTCCTTCTCGGAAATCAATTGCTCGCGCTGGTCGCTACCGGAGTAGTCGACGAATCCAAGTCGCGCCGACATGCCCCACTGGAGAATCATCGCCTTCGCGTAGCGCGTGGCCATTTGAATGTCCATCGATGCGCCCGAGCTGACCTCGCCAGTTTTCATCTCCTCGGCGATCCGACCACCACAGAGGACGCGCATGGTCGAAACCAGCCATTTTCGACCGTATCCGTAGCGATCCTTCTCTGGCAGCGAGAAGGTGACGCCGAGCGCCTGACCGCGCGGAATGATCGTGACCTTGTGAAGTGGATCCGCATCTGGCAGGAGCACTTGAAGGACCGCGTGACCGGCTTCGTGATACGCGGTGGCGACGCGCTCCTGCTGCTCGACGCGCCGACTGCGCTGCGCGCGGCCGAAGCGAACCTTGTCACGCGCTTCTTCTAGATCCGACATTTCGACGGAGTCCTTGTCGCCGAGTGTTGCGATGATCGCCGCTTCATTGATGAGCGCCGCGAGTTCCGCTCCGCTGAACATTGGCGTACCGCGCGCGAGGCGTTCAAGTTCAACATCGGAGCCAAGCTTCACCTTCTTCGCGTGGACCGCGAGAATCTGTCGGCGCCCGACGAGATCAGGAAGGTTGACGGAGACCTGCCGGTCGAATCGCCCTGGACGAGTCAGCGCTGGATCGAGCACATCCGCGCGATTGGTCGACGCAATGACAATCACTTGATCGTTCGCTTCGAATCCGTCCATCTCCACGAGAATCGCGTTGAGCGTCTGCTCTCGTTCGTCATGTCCGCCGCCGCCGCTGTATCCACCGCCGCGGCGGCGACCGACCGCGTCGATGTCGTCGAGGAAGATGATGCAGGGCGATTTCTCCTTCGCGATCTTG
>SXUJ01000101.1 GCA_005790565.1 Planctomycetia bacterium | reverse complement strand
GTCAATACCGGAATAAACCGACATGGACGAAATAAGACCGATGTTGGTGCCTTCAGGCGTTTCAATCGGACAGATACGTCCGTAGTGAGAAATGTGAACGTCGCGAACTTCAAAGCCCGCACGCTTGCGATTCAAGCCGCCCGGTCCGAGGGCGGAGAGGCGCCGCTCGTGCACAAGCATCGAGAGGGGATTGGTTTGGTCAACGACCTGCGAGAGTTCGCTTCGGCCGAAGAAGAAGTCGATCGCTGCCGAGACAGATTTGGAATTCACAAGGTCGGCGATCTTGCCAATCTCGCTCGGGTCCTTCGTCGACATGCGCTCTTGGACGGTGCGTCGGAACTTCAAGAAGCCCTTGCGCATTTCTTCGGTCGCAAGCTCATCGAGCGTGCGAAGGCGACGATTGCCCAAGTGGTCGATGTCGTCCACATGCGCCTTGTTGCGCTTTGAACGGAGGTCGAGGATGTAGCGAACAACGGCGAGGAAATCTTCCGCGCGAAGGTGCTGCACGCTTTCTTCCGGCAACTCACCCTTGGACTTTCCGTCCTTGGATGGATTGGCGTACACCGCGTCGTGCTCAAACTTTCGATTGATTCGGAAGCGACCCACGCGACCAAGTCGGTAGCGGTTGGGGTCGCGGAACTTCTCATCGAAGAGGTTCTTCGCCTTGTCAATCTGCGGAGGATTGCCTGGTCGAAGGCGGTTGTAGATCTTCAGGAGCGCAGCTTCATGCTCGGTCACATCCGCGAGGAAGTCGAGCTTCTCTTCGGCGATGGTATTGAGAATGAGCGGATCGCTTGGATCTGTGATGACGCGCACTGAGCGCAGATTGGACGCCTGAATGGTCGGGACATTTTCACCCAAGACCGCGCCCGGACGGCAGAGTTCTTCGCCGGTATCCGTGTCGATGATGAGTTCCGCCGCGTAATGCTCGGGCTTGAGTCGCTCGACCTTCACATCGTCCACTTCGTAGAAGAGTTCGAGGAGTTGGTCGGTCGAAGAGAATCGGGGATTCTCGTGATCGTCGAGCGCACGAAGGAAGGTCGTCGCCGCAAGCTTCGTCGACTGGTCGATCCGCATCGCCAGTTGATCCTTCTTGTTCACTTCGAGCTCGATCCAAGATCCGCGCTCTGGAATGATGCGTGCGGAGTGCAGGGGACGATCGCCGTACGAACTCGCGATCGAGAAGTCGACACCAGGAGAACGGTGGAGCTGGCTGACGATGGCGCGTTCGGCACCATTGACAATGAATTCACCGCCACCCATGAGAATCGGGATTTCGCCGAGGTAAATCTCTTCGGTTGTGACTTCGTTGGTTGCTTCGCGAATGAATCGCACGCCGACCTTGAAGGGACGGCCGAAGGTCAATCGAAGTTCGCGACACTCGTCGGGCGTGTAACGCGGCTCTTCGAGGACATAGTGCGTGTACTCCAGGCGCATCGAGGCGTCGTAGCTCTTGATTCCCTTGACATGGACTTTTGCGCCGGGGGGCGCGTCCATCTCAAAGATCTCGCGGAGCAGTGACTCAAGCCCGATGAGTCCGTTGCGCTTGTCATGCTCGACATCAAGCTGCAGAAATCGCTTGTACGCGTCTTGCTGCACTTGCGTGAGATCGGGGACGCGAAGTGCGTCGCCGCGCTTGGAGTAGTCTCTGATTCGGCTGATTGGATTCGGCATCGAAGTCCCCTAGGGTGACGCTGAGGCTGCGAAACAAACAATGACACGATCCAGCGGGAGCTGGACGCGTTAGGATTTCTAAAGATGAGGGCGAACGGGTGATACCACAGGTCGCAAAAGTCCAGCAAGTGTAGCGAAAGAGCCTGTTTCCTTCCATCGCATGCATCGCGTCATTGCGAAAAATGCGAGGAGGACCGAGGGGGCGAACGAAACTTGAGGGGGAAGTTCCCCCCCTCAAGTCTCGTTGAACAATCGCTTACTTGATCTCGACCTTGGCGCCAGCGGCCTCGAGAGCAGCCTTGAGCTTGTCGGCTTCGTCCTTGGTGATGTTCTCCTTGACGGCCTTGGGCGCAGCATCGACGAGGCCCTTGGCTTCGGCGAGGCCGAGCCCGGTCGCTTCGCGAACCGCCGTGATGACGGCGATTTTCGCAGCGCCAGCCTCAAGCAGGGTCACCGTGAACTCCGTCTGAACGACGGCTTCCTCGGCCTTGCCAGCTGCGGCAACCATCACGGCGCCAGCGGCGGGCTCGATGCCGTAGGTGACCTTCATGTACTCCGCGAGGCTGACCGCCTCCTTGAGGGTGAGGGTCGCGATCGAGTCGCCGAGCGTGGAGATCTTGGATTCAAAGGTTGTGGTGTCGGACATGGTGTGGTGCTCCAAGGCTGTGGAGTTCAGAGGTGCTGCGACGCGCGGCATTTAACCCCAAGGGGCCAGTGAACTGCAGAGTGGTCTTTGTAAGAGTCTTGCGTGGAAAAGTTAGTTTGGTCGGACGGGTTCGTTGCGTTGATTTCGGAACTGCTCGTTAGCTCGCCTTCGCGATGGTCTCGCCCCTCTCGAGGCGCTCTTGAATCTCTTTCACGATGCCCAAGAGTCGGGCACCTGGCGCCTTGGCAATGCCGAGGACATTGCTGAGCGCCTCTTCGCGAGTTGGAAGCTTGCTGAGTTTCTCAACGCCGGCCTTGCCGTCGTAATACTCGCCATCAAACGAGGCGCCTCGGAACTTCAAGTCCGGGATGCCGTCGGCGAGCTTGACGATCGCGCGAGCGATGTCGACAGAGCTTTCTGGTCCGTAGAGGACCGCTGACGATCCCGTGAGCGCGGGCTCGAGAGTCGAGAGCGGATGCCCCTTGAACGCAGCCTTCGCGAGTGCAGTGCGCACGACGGTCGTGCGGATGCCGCTCTCGCGGAGTGCACCGCGGAGCTTGGTGGTTGTGCCCGAGTTGAGTCCACGGATGTCGATGACGACTCCGCCCTTCGCCTTCGCGAAGCGCCGGTTGTATTCGGCGACGAGCATGTCTTTGACTTGCTTGCTCATATTCGTGTCCTGCGCAGAAACGCGCCTTGCAGAAGATCTGAGAGAAGAAGATTAGTTTCCTGCGACCGCGACTTGCACACCAGGGGTCATGCAGCCTGCGACCACACACTTGCGAACATATTGACCCTTGGCGCTCGAAGGACGCGCTTTGGTAATAGTTGCGATGAACATGTTGAGATTGTCCGTCAGTTGCTCATCCGAGAAACTCAACTTTCCAATCACGCCATGCACATTGCCACCGTCGTCGTTGCGGTACTCCTGACGACCTGCGGTGTACTCCTTCGCCGCATTCACGACATCGGGAGTCACTGTGCCGGCCTTCGGCGATGGCATGAGTCCCTTCGGACCAAGCACTTTGCCGAGCTTGGACACCACGCGCATCATGTCCGGGCTTGCGATCGCGACATCAAAGTCGGTCCAGCCGCCCTCGATCTTGGCCACAAGGTCTTCGGCGCCTGCTTCAATCGCGCCGGCCGACTTCACCGCGGCGACCTTGTCGCTCTGGCAGAAGACGATGACGCGCGAAGACTTGCCGATGCCGTGGGGGAGCGCGACGGATCCACGAATCAGTTGGTCCGCTTGCTTGGGATCAATGCCGAGCGAGAACACGACATTGACGGTCTGGTTGAACTTTGGGGCCTTGAATTGGCGCAGCGCCTTGATCGCCGCTTGCGCGGGTTGTGCACCGGTGGGCATTCCACTCTTGATGCCGTCATTGGCCTTGAATCGCTTAGAAAGTGAGTGAGCCATGATTTACGCCTCCACCGTAATGCCCATCGATCGCGCAGTGCCAGCGATGATGCTCATCGCCGCGTCGAGATCGGAGGTGTTGAAATCCTTGAGCTTCTCTTCCGCAATCTGCTTGAGTTGCGCCTTCGTAATCTTGCCGACCTTCTCGGTATTGGGCTTGCCTGAACCCTTTTCGGCCTTCGCGGCAGCCGCGAGAAGGACGGAAGTGGGCGAGCTCTTGATTTCGAAGTCGAAAGTCTTGTCTGTGTAGACAGTGATCACGCAACCAACGACGCGCCCCTTGAGCGCCTTCGTGGCTTCGTTGAACTTCGTGACGAATTGACCAGGATTGACGCCATTGGCGCCGAGCACTGGACCGAGCGGAGGAGCAGGCGTTGCCTTGCCTCCCGCAGCCATTACTTTGAATGACTTGAGAACCTTCTTAGCCATTAGTTGTACCTCCCACGATCTGTGAAGCGTGCAACGGAATACGCATCCGTCTCATGTTTCTGCGCGATCAGCGCATTCCCTTCTGTTTGGCTTTGGACCCGTGACAGAAGAGCAGTCGTGGTTCAATCGGTTCGGAATGGAGAGCCCCGCACTGTAGCAACCCGCCAAAGAGGTTGCAAGGAGCCATCCGTGATCATTTTTTGGGAATTCTCGACTCCCTTGGCGGCAGGCCAAGGCACACGCAAGGGGTGTTTGCGGAGGCTTATCGGAGCGATTCGGCCTTGGAATCAGGCATTTCGTGAGTCCTCGAGGGCGAGCCGCACCATTGCTTCGACCCCGCTCGCAATCGCTTCGTCGTTGAAATCGAAGGTCGGATGGTGGAGCTTGGCGCTCGGAAACTCAGGTTCGTCGAGGCCGAGGAGGTAGAAGCAACTTGGGACCTTCTGGGCGTAGTACGCGAAATCCTCGCCTCCCATCACCGGCACCTCCATGGGCACGACATGGGCGCGGCCGAACGCGGCTCTGGTGATTCGTTCAAACTCATCCACGCTTCCATCTTCGTTGTACGTCACCGGATACCCCCGATGGTAGACGGCGCTTGCGGAGCAGCGATGCGCGCGCGCGACCGACTCGGCGATCTCGCCGATGCGATGCTCGAGGTGATCCTGCGTTGCGTGTCGAAGTGCGCGCGCGGTCCCCGCAACATCGACGCGATCCGGAATCTGGTTACTCGCGGTTCCCCCATGCATCATGGTGGTGCTCACCACCGCAGCGTCGAGCGGATCAATCTCCCGACTGAGGATTTGACCGAGCGCGACCACAACGCTTGCAGCGGCGAGTACCGGATCGTGCCCGTGATGCGGCCAAGCTGCGTGCGCGGCGTGACCATGAATGGTGATTTCGAATCGATCACTCGACGCAAAGAGCGCTCCCTTCTTCGTCGAGAGCGTGCCGCGAGGGAGCCCCGGCCATCCATGCAATCCGTAGATCCTTCGAACAGGTTTTCCGATCTTCGATCCATCGAGTGCGCCATCTTCCACCCTGCGCTTGCCGCCCGCGCCGCCTTCCTCAGCGGGTTGAAAGAGCATCGTGACGGGGTTGGGAAGTTCGCGCGTGGCGGCGACCTTGGCCAAGACGCGCGCGGCGCCGATCATGATCGCGGTATGTCCATCATGCCCGCATGCGTGCATGCGCGAGGGGATCTTGGAGCACCAAGGTCGCCCGGAGACTTCGTGAATCGGCAGCGCGTCGATGTCCGTGCGAAGCGCGATTGCGCGCGATGCAGCGCCATCGATCGCCGCAAGGGTTCCAGTTCCTCCTGCGAGACCTGCAACGAACGGCACGCCAGCGTCGGAGAGGGCGCAGCGAATTCGCTCCGCTGTTCGAACCTCTTCGTAGCAAATCTCAGGGTGTTGATGGAGATCTCGTCGAAACGCCTTGAGAGCGTCGAGTTCGGCGGCGACGAGTGAGCGAATCTCCATGAACCGATCATAGCCTGCGCGGTCAACTGCGCAGTCTGGTCAGCCCACAGGCTTCGCGCCCCTCATTCACTTTCGCGAATGCATGCCGCTCGTGTCGAATGAGTCGCGAGAGTTGACTCATCGTGACGCCGAGAATCCCAGCGGCGCCGGCGAGGTCGTATCGACGCACGGTGACGACATCGAGTGCTTCCGCCAACAGGCCAGGGTAATCCTCATGTTCTGGATTGACCGGCAGTTTTTCCCCTTGCCGGCGACGCTTCCAGAGTTCACTCGGCAGGTGGCCATCGCGACTGACGATCGTGCGCACTTTGATCGCAAGCTTCAGCTTGAGGCGAAAGAGCGCGCGTGCTCGATTCTGGATTTGGCTACGGCGTTCTCCCGCGTGCCCCTCGACGCCAGTCGGCGTGTGCGTGATCCACACCGCAGTGTCAACCTTGTTGCGGTGTTGTCCGCCTGGACCACTGATGCGCCCCGTTTCGATTTCGCAGTGCTTCAGCAACTCATCATCCTCGAGCGTCGCAGGGTGTGGTGGCTGTACCGTGATGGACTTCTCGTCAACGAATGGTGGTCGGTAGGTCATCGCGTACCCCGCATCGTAGGCGCAGAGGCGAGTGCTGAATTCGGTTGAGCGGGCATGGTGAGTGGGTCGCCAGCGTCGCCTCGCACGATGCGCATCCATGCCGCACCGCCGATCATGGCGGCGTTGTCAACGCAATACTCCTGGGGGGGCATTCGTAAGGCGATGTTCCGTTCCACTGCAAACACCATGAGTTCATGGCGAAGCGCTTGGTTCGCGACGACGCCGCCGCCAACACAAAGAGTCTTGCATGGATAGCGCGCGTGCGCCTCGCGCAATCGGCGAAGGACTGACGCGATGGCGGCGCGCTGAAAACTTGCGGCGAGGTCTGCCTTCGCGCCTTGCGGGAGATCACGGTGAGATCGGGTGAAGTGACTTGACTTTCCTCGCCCTGCAGGCACCCCGCGCACTGCGTACAGCATCGCTGTCTTGAGCCCGCTGAAACTGAACTGCAGGGCATCGGTCTGCGCGAGTGGGAAGGCGTGCGCCTGTGGATTGCCGCCCCGAGCGAGTTGTTCGAGGTGCGGTCCGCCCGGATGGGGAAGTCCAAGCATGAATGCCGCCTTGTCAAACGCCTCGCCCACCGCGTCGTCGATCGTCGAACCCAAGAGCGTTGGCGTCATCTGGGAGTCGAGATGAAAGAGGCTCGTGTGACCTCCGCTGACAACCAGTCCAAGCGCGGGAAACTCCGCGGCACTTTGCCCGAGCAATCCGCTCCAGAGGTGTGCCTCGACATGGTCGATCCCGAAGAACGGCTTTGAAAGGCTCCACGCAATCGCCTTGGCGGCACTTACGCCGACGAGAAGGCTTCCGATGAGGCCAGGTCGGATTCCAACACTCACGGCATCGACATGGCAGAGTTTCAACTTGGCACTTGCGAGCGCTTCGTGGATAACCGGCAGGATCTTTTCAAGGTGAGCGCGACTCGCAATCTCAGGCACCACTCCGGCGTAACGCTGATGGAGATCGTGCTGCGACGCGACGATATTGCTGAGTACGGCGAGTTCGCCGGCTTCGGTTCGTTCGACAACCGCCGCCGCGGTTTCATCGCAACTCGACTCGATCGCCAGCATCCGTCCATGCATTGCGGCGCGCGGTCGGCCCGACGGCGAAACAATCGCAGGAGTTGGGGCGGCAGGTGTCACGATCGGAGAGTACCCTGAAGGGAATGCAGACGAACATACGCGAATCCATTGAGAACATCTCCGCGGAGGCGGCGATTCTTGTGGGTGTGCGGCTTTCGACTTCCAAGAGCGACTGGCTCGACCCGCTGGGTGAACTGCGCGCGCTCGCGGAGACTGCAGGTGCACGAGTCGTCGGCGAACTGCTGCAGAACCTGAACCAACCGCGAGGCGCGACTTACATCGGCAAGGGCAAGGTGGAAGAACTTGCTGCGATGGTGAAGGAACTTGGCGCGCGCATCGTGATCTTTGACAACGAACTTTCTCCGAGTCAGATTCAGTCGCTTGAAGAAGCGACGAGTTGCAAGGTGCTCGATCGGAGCGAACTCATTCTTGACATCTTTGCGAATCGAGCGACCACGCGCGAGGCCCAACTACAGGTCGAGATTGCTCAACTTGAATACACCGCCCCACGACTGCGCGCGATGTGGTCGCACCTCGGCCAAGTGACGGGAGGCGCGCCGATGGGTGTTGGCACGCGCGGACCGGGGGAGCAGCAACTCGAAATCGATCGAAGACTCGTGCAGTCGCGGTTGGGCGTTCTGCGGCGTGATCTTGAAACGATTCTCGCGCGTAAGGAGCGCGAGGTGCGAGAGCGACGAGGCGGACACTTCACGGTTGGCATCGTGGGGTACACGAACGCCGGCAAGAGCACGCTCTTCAACAAGTTGACCGAGGGTGGGGCGTATGTCGCCGACAAGCTCTTTGCGACACTCATGACCCGAGTGGAGAGTTGGAGCCTCGGTGGCGGCGAGAGTGTTCTGCTCTCCGACACCGTCGGCTTCATTCGAGACCTTCCGCACCACCTCGTGGCGAGTTTTCGTTCGACGCTCGCGGACGCTGTCCACGCGCATGTCATCTTCATCGTGCTCGATGCGAGCGATCGACTCGCGCCGGCACAGCTTCAGACCGTGCGCGAGGTGCTCGATGACATTGGCGCCAAGTCGCAGCCTCGGTTGCTGCTCTTGAACAAGGTCGATCGCATTGGCGCGCTCGGTTACGAGGCGAAGCAGTCGCTCCGCACGCTTGAGGAGTGGAAGGCGATCGAGCCGGATTCGATCGCGATTTCTTCGACGCTCGGGACGGGACTCGAGGAACTGGCGGACTGGATGAGGGCGCACAAGGGTGGTGAGCAACTTGAGCATTCCCTTCGCGCGAGCCTTCGAGACTCGCGGCTCATCGACGCGATCGAGCGCCGGACGGTGGTTCTCGCTCGCGAGTACGGCGCGGATGAGAGCGGGGATTTCGTGGAGTTCACGGCGAAGTTAGGCGCAAGGGTGCTCGACGAGTTGATCGCGACCGGTGCCTCCTTCACTATCGACGGGCAGCCAGCTCGCGGGGTCAAGGGAGGTTGGTCCGCCGCTCGTCGCTCGCCGCCACACTTGCGCGATATGTAAACACGAGCGGCTGCGGTGCTGATTATCAGTAAAAACGCGCGCTCAGGGCTCAACGGTTGCCGATCGTTCCGTTTCTTCCGGCGAGATTCTTTTCAATCGACTCGCGAAACGCATCACGAGGTGCAGGTCGTCTGCCGAGGAGCCGAAACAACTGCTCAGACCCACGCAGCGTGTGCCGCGCGGGTTTGAAAAATGTGGATCAAGTGGGCGCTGGAACTGGCAGCCGCGCCCAAGGATTGTGGAGTCGCTATGCGAATTGGTGAACTGTTGGTGGAGAGGGGTGTGCTCACACGCGCCCAGGTCGAGGAAATCCTCGATACCCAAGAGCGCGAGCACCTCCCATTTGGCGAGCTGGCGGAGCGACTGTTCGGCGTGCAGCCAGAATTGATGGAAAGCGCGCTCATTGAGCAGATCACGGCGCGAGCCACTCCACTCTCTCGCAACGACGAGGTCGATGACGCGGTCGCGAGTCTCGTCGTGCGTCGCCAAGCGTGGCAATTCAGCTTCGTGCCCATGCGCCTTGAAGACGGCCATCTTGTCGCCGCGACAACCGCGGCGAGTCTCGCGCGCGCCGTCCGATTTGCAGTGCGCATTCTCGAACTTCCGACGACTTTTGCGATCGCTGATGAGTCCACGCTCTCGGCGCTCTTGCAATCTCAATATCCGATTCCTGGAATGGCGACGGGCATGCTCGACGGCTCCGAAGAGCAACGCTGGCTTGGAAAGCGCAAGCCGCGCAAGCACGCCGCATAGGGGGACTCGATCGTTTGGTAGTGGGAGGGCGGGTTGGCGATTCGTCTTTGGACTGACGAACACTCGCTTCATGGGGGCATGAAGCGGGTGTTTGTCGTCTTGACGCACGTATGTCACGCGATCCTCTGTCACGCGATCCTCTGTCACGCGATCCTCTGTCACGCGAGCCGTCGACCGCGAAGGAGAATGGCAACTCGCGGACTTGAACCGCGGACCCGCGCATTTTCAATGCGCTGCTCTACCAACTGAGCTAAGTTGCCAGCGCCGCGGAGACCGCGGAACGGCGGGAAGATTAGACGAAGCGACGCGCATCGGCAAGTTCCCGCTTCCATGGATTTGCGGTCCCGCGATTCCTCATGTGCCGACGAGTCGAAGCATCGTGCGAGGAGCTGGGTTCGCATCGCGCGAATCGTGGTCATTTGCACGCGTGCGCTCGAGTCGTCCGAGGAGTTGATCGGAGATCCAAACCCGCAAGGGGCGCGCACCGTTGTACTCTTGAATGCCCCCCGTAGACGCATGGAGCGTCGCGCGTTCGAAGTCGACCCAGAATCTCCGCGCGACCAAGATGGATTCGAGGTTGCCGACGCGCAGTGCGGCGGTGCGCTTGAGAATCGGTTCCATTTCCACACGAAGTGTCGACAGCGGAAGCGACGCGCGGGTCGTGCCGGCGCGCCCACAAGCGGTGGCGAGTACGAGATCGGCGACATTCGACGCGAGTGGAAGCGCAACTTTCTGCACACTCGTCCGAGCCGCGGCTCTTTCAAGATGCACCGCGATGTCCTCGTCCGTCACACCAAATCGTTGCGCGAGCAGCGCCGCGCCGCCGAAAAATGCGCGGCGAAGTGCGTCGCGCGAGGTTCCGTCCAACTCGGGAAAGAGCATCATTCCCCGAGTCAGTTCTGGTTTCGCGCGCTGCTTGGCAGTGCGTCTCCACGCGGGTTGAAAGTTGTTGCTCGCGTTCTTCATGCGCAATGTGCAACCGAGTCTGGCGGACACGCCGAGTGTACCGATCTCGCAAAGGTGCGGGAGGGCGCCACCGGAACTCGTCAAGTTCGCACGATTTTGCAGTGACCGAGAAGCGATCGATTGAGGTCTCGTAGCGCCGAGAACTCCGCTCGAAGTCGATCGAGTTGGGTTCGATCGAATTCGCCGCTCGCATGCGAATCGGAATCGCTCGATTCGCCAAGGCGTTGCCCCATTGGGTCGATGATGGTTGCGCCACCGCCATATCGATGGACGGGGTCGGAGCCTGTGCGATTGGCCGCCACCACGAACGCCTGATTCTCAATCGCCCGCGCAAGCAGGAGTTGCCTCCAATGCTCGTGTCGCTGAGCGGGCCATGAGGCGCCAATCGTGAAGGCCTCGGCGCCTTCCGCGACTGCGATCCTCCACAATTCAGGGAAGCGCAAGTCGTAGCAGACGAGCGGGCAGACTTTGGCGAAACCGCAGTCGACGATGTGCAACTCCTCGCCCGCGACAAATCCATGTTCGCCTTCGCGCTCACCCGGGAACAGAAACTGCTTGCGGTAGATCGCCCGGACTTCTCCCGTAGGACTGATGATCGCCGCAGCATTCGAGAATCGTGAATGGGGCTCTTGCACGGCAAATCCCGCCTGCAACCAAATCTGCCGAGTGCGCGCGGTTGCTTGAAGCCAGTGCAATGTCGAGCCACCGGAAAGCGCGGCGCGATCCGTTGTCCACCCAGTATCGAACATTTCAGGAAGCAGGACGAAGTCCATCGATCGCGGCGCGATTCGATCAAGCATCGAGGCGACGAGCGCGTAATTCGCGGCTCGATCGTGCCATCGCACGGCGGGAGCAAGCGCGTGGAATCGTGGGGCTTGATTCGCCGACATTACGATCCACTCACGCCAGTTCCGCAGGGATAGCAAGATGAAACGAAGGGAGATCGACGGGATTTGAACCCGCGACGTCCAGG
>SXUJ01000100.1 GCA_005790565.1 Planctomycetia bacterium | reverse complement strand
TGGCCACGATTGAGGTGTACGACCCGAAGAGCGAGAGCGCGCATGCGAGTGAAGCAAACAGCGCGCGCAGCGACGAGCACGAAGTAGTGCGGGCAGCTCACCCCACTGCAACAGGCGGCGCCTTCGCGTTGATCGGTTCAGACGGTCAACCGCGCAGCGAAGGCGACTTCGACGGACTCTCCCTGCTCACCTTTGGATACACGCGCTGCCGCGGCGCGTGCCCGCGCACTCTCGCGACATTTGCCGCGGTTGCCGCCGAGATTGGCACGGAACCGATGCCAGAGTTCGCGTTCATATCGGTTGATGCGAGTCGCGAGAACGATGCACGCCTCGCCGAGTACGAGCAGAAGTCGCCGGTGAAACTTGTGGCCATGCGCGGCTCACCCGAAGCCACCGCGGCAACCGCGCGGGTGTTTGGCGCGGCGTATGAACCCCAGCCGCCCGCCAGCGACGGCTCGTACACCGTTCGCCACTCAACCGACATCTATCTCGTCGGCCCAGGAGGGCGAATCTTCGAACGCTTCGCCCTTACGACGGAACCGAAGGTCATCGCTGATGCACTTCGACGATTTGCGGTGCGCGTTCCGCATGCAACAACTCGTATCGCAGTGCAAACATCTTCCACGACCGAAGGAGGTGCGCGTTGATTCGCTGGCAACTCTTCACCCGCGTCACCGCCTCGATCATCGCTGCCTGCTGCGCCAGCATGGCCGACGCCCAATCGAACACGCGCGCGAAAGCTGATTTTCGCGCGTTCAATCGCATTTCCGACATGTTCGCCGATTTCGATGATTGGCATGGACCCGTGACGAACTTGGGCATCGCGCCGCAGATCTCATGGACGCGCGACACCGGCGAGAACACGAATGTGGTGACGGGTTCGCTCGCGATGTCGAGTTACACCTGGATCACGCCCACACTCACCACGATCATTGATCTCTCGATCGATCAAGTCTCTGACCCCGCGCGCGACGAAACACTGATCTTCAACGGTGAAGGCCTTGGCCTCGACGATATGTATTTCTTGTGGAGCGATCAGCGTGTCGGTCTTCAAGGAGGCATCTTCACGGTTCCCTTCGGCACTGCGTGGAACACTCTTCCCGGCGTGTTCGACACCACGCTCGTGAGCGACTATCAGTTCGATGGTCGCGTGGGCGGCATTGCATCGCTCTCTACTGGAAACACCGGAGGCGGAGTGCACGAACTACAAGCGGGGATCTTCACGATTGATGGCTCGTTCCTTTCGAAGACGGTGATGACGGGCTCGGGACCGGCAGAGACAGACGATGTCGTTGGCGGCGACGGCGGCGCGAGTTGGGTTGTCACGTACGCGGCCAGTGAGCTTTCGCTGATTGCACCGAGTTTCGGCTACCAAGTCGGGTTCATTTCACAGTCAGCGGCGACGAGCGATGGACCTCGCGAGAACGCGATCTCTGCGAGCTTTGAGTGGACGCTTCCGCTTGACGGCGACACAGACAGCACCGTGGACGCGCGCTTTTTCAGCGTGACGCCGAGCTTTGAGTATGTGCACTTCGCTGATTGGCAAGGTGTCGACGGCGCGAGTGCTGACTACTACACGCCAGGCCTCAGCTTCAACTACGGCGATTGGGAGATGGATTTCGCCGCCACATGGACCAACGGCGACGACGGCACCGCGCTGACCGACGCGGTGCTCTTGAGCACCACGCTGTCGTACACGTTCTTCTCGCCGCAAACGCAGCTTCAGTTTGGCTATGCGTATCAAGAAACCAACGGTGTTCCCGATCACCTGATCGGCGTGCAGATCAACATGCCGATCAATGTGTTGAGCTACGGACTGCTCGGTCGCTAGACAACGCGAGCGCTGCGCCTGGCTTCTATCGTTCCCATCGAGTTCCCCTCTCCCAACCTCGGAGCGGCGGACCAACGGGTTGCAGATGGCCGCGTTCATAGGTTGCCCGCAGCCAGTCCCGGAGACGCGCCGCTGCTGAAACTGAGTCGCGATTCAGGCTGATGCGACAATCGCCCCCTTTCCGCGACCCGACCAGTCAAACCACGGCGCGGCAACACCCTACGATTGCAAGCGTGAGTCACGCGATCGTAAAGACTGCAGCGCCCTCCATGCCGCAATACACGCTCTGGCAGTTAGTCGCGTACATGGTGCGACTTGGGACGATTGGATTTGGCGGACCCGTCGCGTTGGTTGGCTACATGCACCGTGATCTCGTCGAACAGCGCGGGTGGATCAGCGAGTCGGATTACAAAGAAGGCATGACGCTGTCGCAACTCGCGCCAGGACCGCTCGCGACGCAACTGGCGATTTACCTTGGCTTCGTCCACTACCGCCTCGCGGGAGCAACGCTCGTCGGCATCGCGTTTGTCCTCCCCTCCTTCCTCATGGTCCTCGCGATCGGCTGGGCGTATGTCCGATTCGGGGGACTGCCTTGGATGCAGTCCGTGTTCTATGGCGTGGGCGCCGCCGTCATCGGTATCATCGCCTCGAGCGCCTACAAACTCACGACGCGCGCGGTCGGCACGGATCGCCTACTTTGGGCCATATTCGGCGTGAGCGCGGCGGTCACCATCATTACGGAATCGGAAATCGTTTGGCTGTTCTTCGCGGCTGGATTTCTCGTCTACGCCGTACGCACGCCACCGAAGTGGTTGCGCGCACCTCCACCGAATGCGATGCGCGGCGCTGCGTGGACTGGAATCCCGATGTCGCTTCTCGCCGCGCCCGCGGCTGCATTCTTGGGATTGCCATTGCTTGGGCAAGTCGCGGTGTACTTCACGCTCGCGGGGTCATTCGTCTTCGGTAGCGTACTCGCGATCGTGCCTTTCCTCTACGGCGGTGTGGTGAAGGAGTACGGTTGGCTCACTGATCAGCAATTCGTCGATGCGGTGGCGGTTGCAATGATCACACCAGGACCGGTCGTCATCACCGTGGGATTCATCGGGTACCTCATCGCGGAAGTTCCCGGCGCATGCGTTGCTGCACTCGGCGTGTTCCTCCCCTGCTACCTCATCACGATTTTCTTCGCTCCGTTCTTCAAAAAGCATGGCAGGGCGCGAAGCGTGGTCGCGATTGTCGATGGCGTGACGGCCGCGGCCATCGGCGCCATCGCAGGCGCCGTCGTGGTCCTCGGCCAACGATCAATCACAGATGGCACGACGGCGAGCATCGCAGTCGGAAGTTTGCTGGTCTTGTGGCGGTGGAAAGTTCCCGAACCGCTCGTTGTCCTTGGCGCGGCGATCCTGGGATGCTTCGCGCATCCGATGCACTTGTAATGAGCTGCGCAGGTTTGGGTACGCCTGAACGTGAAAGCCCCCCTGAATTGAATCAGGAGGGGCGTCATGCGCAGTGCCTCGCACTCGCGAGTCAATCGCCTGCGAATCAACTCGTCATAACGCTGCCGGCGAGGCCGATCAGACATGTCAAGACGATGAAGATGCCGGCGGATATCGCGAGTGCTCGCAGCGATCGCGCAAATCCCTCGGCGTCTCCGTCACCGTACTCATCGAGTGCTCCGCAAACCAGCAGATATCCCGCCCATGCAGCGACGACCGCCGCCAATGGCGCAGGCAACGCCCCGAGCGCTTGGGTGGCCTTGCTTCCTGGAGCCGCCATGGTGGATGCGAAAACGAGTGCGTGCTTTGCGACATAACCGCCGATCAGAATCGCGAGGCTCTTTCGGGCGATGGCCATGAACTTGGTACTCATTGAATCTCCTGTGTTGGTTGGAACTGATGAAGAAACGAGGTCATGCCGATCCTTCGGGACCGGCGCTAGATTGGGCTGGTGCGAAACAGTCTCTCGAATCGCGCAATCGGAGTCGATCGCATCGACTAGCTGCTCGCGCGTCATTGAATCGCCGACAGCCTGAGTCGCTTCGCTTTCGGAAATCTCATCCGTCAACGCATGTTCGCC
>SXUJ01000099.1 GCA_005790565.1 Planctomycetia bacterium | reverse complement strand
GCGAGGAGTTGCTGGAGAAGTACCGTAGTCTCCTTGAACAAGAGTTGGCACTGAAGGCGCTGACTCAAAAGATCGCGGATTCCACGGGCACCACTCCAACTCGTCGCGAGCAATTGGAACTGAGGCGGCTTGCATTGACGCAAGGCGAGGTGCGCGATGCAATCTCTGGGTTGCTCAGCGACGAAGAATCGATCTCCAAGAGCCCTGCGTTTACCGATGTGCACAAAGACATTGATCAATTCCTTGGTCGCGCAGTGGAAACTTTGAATCGCGCGGAATCGGCGGAGGCAGTGGTGGCCCAAACCGACGGCGCGCAAGGGCTCGCCGACCTCATCACCGCCCTTGGAGAGGATGAAGACGAGGATCCATTCACGGAGCGGCAACCCCCACAAGGAGAGACGGGTGGAGGTGGCGGGAGCGCTCCGTCTAGTGAACCGATTCCACCCCTCGCCGAACTCAAACTTCTCCGACAAATGCAGCGGCAACTGTTCCAACGAACACTGCAACTGGAGTCAGCGCGGGAGAGAGGGCTTGCCGAGGACAGCCTCATCGCCCAACGCGCGGCGCTAGCCGAACGACAGGCACGAATCGTGGAACTCACGGAAGCGATCGCCAACAGTATGGAGAAGTCCAAAGCGACACCCACTGATCAAAAACCAACTACCACACCGGAGGCGAGTCCTCCAACCACGCCTTCGCGGCAACAGGCACGCGCGCGAAAACAGGAGCTGCGATGGCTGGCGTGATTTCAACTTTCGCGATCGTGGGTTGTGGTTTGCTCATTGTGAGCGCGATTGCTGTGGGCATCGTGATTGCACTCTTCGCTGGAGGGGGTGATCGTGGAATTAGTGGTGGCGAGGCGAGTGCGATTGACTTCCTCTTGTTCTTCGATGATGAAACAGATCCCGACCAACCATGGGCTCGGCGGCGACGCGGGGGTCGTCGATGAGCAACTTCTTCTCCGAATTGGGCACATTCCTGCAACGAACCAGATTCTGAGACGATGCAATAGACAGAAGCAGAAACTTCAAGCCTGAGCGTTTTCCTTATGCCGCACTCCGTTTTGACGCCCCTTGTTTGCACACTGCTGTTTGTGCCTCAGAACGCGCCGTCGTCTATACCCACGCCACCGAAAGCGAACGATGGTTCGAAGGCTGCCGCGCGATCACTCGATGACATCTTGGGGATTCCAGAAGAGGATCGCGGTGGTTCTCGTGGCGCTGACGAAATCGCCAGCGAAAAGCGCGAGGGCGCCGTCGATCGCGCGCTCTCAGGGCAGCCAACTCTGGCTGACCTCATGCAGCGCGCGCTTACAGAAATGAAAACAAGTCGGGCGCGACTGCAGGACGCGCAAGATACTGGGCTGGGAACTCAACGAGCACAAGAGGCAGCACTCAAGGCGCTTGACGCGCTCATTGCATCGGCCCGTCAGCAACAACAACAGTCTTCAAGTTCTAGTTCGAGCTCTTCGCAATCCAAGCAGTCCAAGGGTGAGAATGGTGATCCAAGCGAGGGGAAGAGTGAGCCCAGTGATTCGAAGCCCCGTGAGCAGTCTGAACAATCGACCAAAGAGCGCAGCACCACACAAGACGGAAGCACATCCGACTCTCCCGCGCCGTTTGAACAAGGGAACGCGGGCGCCGAGTTGCGCGAGGCTCGCATTGAGTGGGGACGACTTCCGCGTCGCGTGCGCGAACTTCTTCTCCAAGGTCGTCGCGATCATGTCTCGGTGCCCTATGAGAGATTGACGCGCGAGTATTACCAACGACTTGCCGAAGAGGCGTCGCGATGATGCTTGGTCGGACAGCACAACCGGCGGTTGCGCGCCTCCTGCTGCCAATCTTGTTCGGCGTCGGGGTTGCTTGCTTTGCGCAAGATGCACCAATACGAACACCAATCGTGCCTCCCGCCATCACAACCCCACAATCCACACCGGCAACGACGCAGTCTCGTGGTGCGGAAAACGCACCAATCGAAGACGAAATCACCCCCGAACTCGAAGAGGCAATTCGAAGGGGGCTTGAGTATCTCAAGACGGTGCAGAATCAGGATGGAAGTTTGGGCCGGGGGCGATTAGCGCACCATGCCGGTATCAGTGCGCTTGGAGCCATCGCATTCATGGCGCAAGGAAGCGTGCCAGGCCGCGGCACCTATGGCGAGGTTGTGCAACGGGTGTTGGATTTCGTGTTGTCGAACTGCAGCGAAACCGGGCTCATCGCCAGCGATGACTCGAGCGGCCCCATGTACGGACATGGATTTGCCACACTCTTCCTGGGAGAGATCCATGGCATGAATCGTTCGGATGAGCGAGTGCGTGACGCGTTGGCGCGCGCGGTGCAACTCATCGTGAATTGTCAGAACGATCAAGGCGGATGGCGCTACAACCCCGTGCCCTACGACGCAGACATTTCAGTGACGATCTGTGAAGTCATGGCGCTTCGAAGTGCTCGAAACGCTGGGTTGAAGGTTCCGAAAGAGACCATCGATGCGGCGGTCCGCTATGTTCGTGCGTGCCAAAACAGCGACGGCGGATTTCGATACATGAAAGAGGCCGGAGGGAGTTTGTGGCCACGCACCGCCGCAGGGGTTGCGGCACTCTTCTACGCCGGTGTGTATGAAGACGACTCCGCCGAGCGTGGTCTTGACTACCTCATGAAGTTTGCGTTTCCACACCCAGGCGCGGTGAATGGCGCATTTGCTCAATCGCATTACTACTACGGGCACTATTACGCAGCGCAAGCGATGTATCTCGCCGGGGGTGATCGTTGGAGTAAGTGGTGGCCCGCGGTGCGAGCCGAATTGCTCTCTCGGCAACAAGCGGATGGATCCTGGGCTGATGCGCAGTCTGGCGATGCGTACGCGACCGCGATGGCGCTCATTGTGCTGCAGATGCCGAAGCGGTACCTCCCGATTTTTCAGAAGTAGTCAGTGTCTTGCCATGCACACGAAGGCTCGCAACCCAACTTCCACTCAGCCAAGCCTCGGCTGGTGGTGCCGTGATCTCAGTCTCGTGAGCACGATCGTTTCCGCGGCGCTGTTTGCTACCACCACGAGTCTTGCGGGGCAGGCGGAACAACAACAGCTCCCAATCTCCAGCGACGCCAAGAACGACGCGGCGCACGCACGATCGACACACGCCAAGCTCTTGCTCCGCGACGGTTCAGAGATCTGTGGAGGCCTTGACACGATCACTGCCGACACCATCACATTGATCGCACGCGAGATCGAAGCAACGACAGTTCCAGGATGCGCCGCACAAACCATTGCGCGGAGCCATGTTCTCGCACTATGGCTGCCGCTTGATGCCCGTGCGCTTCGAACCGGCGATATCCGTCGACCAGATGGCAGTATTGGCCCAGCTATCGAGAGTTCTAAATCATTCTTGAGTTTGGAGGCGGCGCGTCTTCGTGGCGAGGAGGGAACAGAGCGCCCGAAGGCTCGGCGTCCAATCAATGCTCCAATCACTTCCGAGAGCGGTGCCGCGACAGTCGCGCCTCGATTGCCGCAGGGATTACTAGTGTTGCGTAACGGCGAGCGGTTTACAGGATCCTTGCATCTTGTACTCGATCATGTGTTCTGGAGGCACGCGACTCTTGGCTGCACTGAGGTGGTGCTTGACGAAGTTGCCGAGGTCACTCTGCACCCTGCGGTTCACCAACCAAGTCTCGAAGAGAGGGCCAACGGGAATCAGCTCGTCGATGTGGTGGAGTTGATCAATGGTGATGTGATGAGGGGGTTTGTGGAATCGATGTCGAACAATCTCGTCATCAGTATCGACGCCGGACCCATTGATCAAACAAGCCGCGCGCCCACACCGAGCGTGAGCGTGCCGATCACAAGGGTCGCGCGCGTTCGATTTGCAGAGACAGCTGTTACGCGCCGCGACTTCGCCAAGAGTGCTGAAAGCAAGCGCGTGGCAAGAGTGTGGCTTCGGGACGGGAGTATTGTTGACGCCCATGACCTTGAGCTGAGTATGAATGGCGTGCTGCGATTCAGTTCCAAGACCATGTCGTTTGCGTTGGACGAAGGGGATTCGAAGGAGACCTCTCGGGTTTTTGAGCAGCCCGAAGTGCAACCAGAGGTGATTGAACCAAGTCATCGCGAGACGGGAACATGTGAGGTCGCCATCGGAGCTGTAGGCGCGATTGCGCTCCAACCAGATGCGTTTGAGGTGGTTGATGCGGAGCATGTCTTGACAGCCGAGATCCCGGGCGCCTTTCGGGTTTCGGTTCCACGCGGGCACTTCACGACTGTGCGCGGCCGAGCTCGCATTTCAGACTTTGGAGCAGCCACCTTACTGCTCGAGGGTCCATCGAATAGCACAATCGCCACCCCTGACAATCAGCCTGGTTGGATGTTTGTTGGGGAGTTTCGACTCAAGGATTCGACGATTCCCGGTGCGAGCGCGGTGATCCGAGTCCGCGAGGACAACACCCCGAGCCCAAAGAGCGGCAGCGTGGCCGAAGCGTCCTTTTCTTTGAGCGCAGAAGAGGCATCACATCGTGTTTGCATTCCGATTCACGGCACGGGCGTAGAGATTGAGATTCGTGCCGGCACACACGGCCTAGTTGGAAACTTGGTTGAGGTGGACCGCGCGATGTTCGTCCGCGTCGTTCCACCCGACGTGTGACCCATACACACGCATCGGAATTGAAAGTGTCGAATTCAAGGCAGCCTAGTGCGTCGATTCGCACGCGCAAAGCACCGTCGCGGCATGTGACTCCGCGCGAACGAGCCAGCATCAAAGGCGCGTAGCGATCGGTGCGAAAGCGACGCGGCGCAGTCGATTGCAACACCACCAATGGTTGAACCTCTTCAATGAGACTCGGAACGATGGCGCGCCAACTTCCATGATGCGGGAGTTCAAGTACATCCGCGATCAATGAAGTGCGAGGCGTTGACACACCACCTGCTAGTGGGCTCTTGTGGTTCTGTAGTAGCCGAGCGATGCCCTCGGTTTCAAGGTCGCCAACCAACAACACCCGACGCAAGTGGCCGGAGGCAGCTGCTTGCTGATCCACCTCGACCTGAATCGCAAACGACGAGTCATTTGCGTTGCGAGGCACAAACTCGCCGTCGGGGGCCAGAATGCTCCAAGTTGCATTGCCAAGCTTGAGGCGATCACCAGACTCGAAGATCACGACCCGCGTTCCTACCGATCGAAGGCCCATGAGGAGCGCGCAGGCGGAGCCCTCGGGATCTTGGGCAGCGAGATGAAACTGTCTGGTGATGTAGACAGTCTGAATGCCAACAAAGCGGGCAATGTCAAGAAGAGCTGAGAAGTGATCGAGATTCGGGTGCGAGACAAACGCGGCATCGACAACAGGCGTGTCCAGGAGGCGAAGTTCTGGAAGGAGGGCGCGCTGCGCGATGCTCCAACTCGTCAACGAGCCTCCGTCGAACAGCGCTGTCGCCGCGCCACTCCGCACAATCATCGATGTTCCATCTCCAACCGAGAGTGCCCGTAGTTCAAACCAAGGCGAGGGACGAGTGGCGAGGAGTGGAGCAATGGGGACAAGCGCGCAGACCACGAGAGAACACGCGCCCATTCGGCGTGATCGCATTGTCCTTGCACGACAACAACTCCAAAGCGCGAGACTCCAAACCACCACCCACACCAAACTCATGGGCTCCCCAAGTATCGAAGTGGGCGAAATCGAGCGCGCGCCAAGGTGCGGCAGACACAACGACTGATCGACGAGGGCGTTCTGTGTCCACCCCAACCAATACAGCGGTTGACCAATTGGAGCAGAAAGCGTTGGCCAGACGCTTCCAAGCACAATCTTCGGATACCCAATCGCCATGATCACGGTCGCGAGTGGAGTGCACAAGAGCGTCTCGATGATGGAGTATGGGGCGAGTGTCCCAAATCGAGTGAGGAGTATTGGCAATGTCGCGAGCGTTGCCGCTAGGCTGGTCGCAACCGCTGTTGCGAAAGCGAGCACAAGGAAACCCATGAGTCGGATCGGCTGCGGATTGATCGCGGGAAAGAGTGTGGCGCGAAGCGGCGCGGCGAAAAACCGGAGCCCAAGCACCGCTGCGAAACTGAGTTGGAATCCAGCGTCGGTCGCTATGGACGGCCTGATCAGCATTGCGATAACTGCTGCCACCGAGAGGATTGCTCCAGCGTTCCAGTCCCTCCGCACTAATCCTCCAGCAACCCCTATCACAGCCATTGTTGCCGCACGCATCGCGCTCGCGGTTGGCGCGAGAAGAAAGAGCGCCGCGAGCATGATCAAAAGCACCACAAGGAGTTGCCCGCGGTGGGACCGGATCACGACGCGCGCGAGAAATCCAGCAACCGCGCCAAGAACGACCAGATTGAATCCACTCACCGCAAGAATGTGAGAGAGACCAACGACCTGATAGCGTTGCTCGACTGCTCGTGATCCATCTTCTTCACCCCCAAGCAGCAAGGTGACCAACATCGCGCGCACGGGATCTCCGTCATTTCCTGGCATCCCTGCGAGCGCAGACTCTCGCAGTTGCGCGCGCATCACTGCTCGCATCGCCATGAACGATCTCAAGATTGGCCAGCAACGATCCAATGTCTTCGCGTGTGTCGCGAGATCACCATGCTCAACGGACAACGATCCCCACACGCGACTCGACGGTCGCCCAAACGCGTTGAGGCTCTCGGCCTCATTCGCAGGCGGCGATCGCAGTTTGAGTCGTCCGAGAAACGACCACCGCTCTCCCGCCCTCCAACTCGGTGCTGCACCAGAGGCAACAACCGAGCACAACCCATCGATTTCCAAACGACTCTGGTCGTCATCCATCAATGTGACGGAGTCGAGAAGCGCGGTCCAGCGGTCACGCGAGCCATAGAACCTTGAGAGCTCGTCGGAACCAGTGAGGCGATGCTGTGGGACATCGAGCAGTGTTCCTTCCAAGTGCACAAGCGCGCTCTCCTGCGCAAGGCGAAGCGGTGTCTCTTGGTGTGTACAAAGGAACTCGCGAGCCGAGAGATTCGCGCCACACAACATCGCAGCGATTGCGATCAGACACGCGCTGACGATGAGTCGATTCACGGCGATGACCGCACGCCCCACAAAGAGCATGGAAGCGAGAGCGCATGTGATACTTGCAATGCTTAGTGGCGAGGCCCAGTCATGAATTCCTGCTGCGGACTGCTCGAGCTCGCTCGCAATATTCGTTTCTCCAGGAACTCCAGGTACCCACCCGGCACCAATGATTGCGCAACCACACCACATGCCTACGGCGACGGATATCGTTGCAAGTGGGCAGAGGGGAGCGCAGTACACAGCACTGTGGCTCGGCGATGGCGCGCAGAGCCACTCGTGTTGTTCCCACCATGTGCGCGAGAGCGCAGGGTGTTTCATGGGAGGTATCGCCGCCTCAAGTCATTTTCCCATTTCAACCATTTCGACCATTCAATCCATCAACGAACCATCACTGATCCCTCCCCACCATACTCGTGCGTGGAGTCGACTCTCTGTTCTCCACCTTTTTGTGATGCCTTTCACAAACCAGCCACCAATGGCGCGCCAAGGAACTGCCATCGATATGTGGGAAACGCATACGGAGACTGCAAACAACGAAGCGATTACCCATTCGCGACGCGTGTGTCGTTGAGGTTCGCGCGCTAAACCACGGTAGCCTGCGACAGGTCTCTGAAGAGATCCACAGAGAAGATTTATCGAGAAGAGCCACCAAGGCAAGCAGTAGAGGCAAGCAACAGAGAAAAGCAATGCGCCGATCCCTCACTTCCATACTCGTGTTGGCGCTCTCTAGCGCCGGGTTGCTCGCCGCTCAAGCATCGCACGCGACTCCGCCTGGGACAGTGGTCAAGAGGACACGCGATTCGAAAACTCAGTCAAGCGCTCCAACGGTCGCTTGGATTCCACTTAAAGGCACCGTAGGGTTGGATGCGTCCGAGCAGTCCTTCTCTGCAGCGGCGTTTCGGAGATGCGCTGATCAGGTTCGCAAGTCCGGTTGCAAGATACTTGTGCTCGAAATCGATAGCCCTGGGGGCCGGGTGGATACAAAGGAAGAAGTCATTCGTGAGATCCTTCGCCTCTCTGATTCCGGAGTGCGAACGATTGCATTCGTTCATGATGCAGGGAGCGCTGCGGCGCTGATCACGCTTGCCTGCAACGAAATCTTCGTGATGCCCGCATCTCGAGTCGGTGCGGCAGTCACGATTCTGGTTGGCGACACTGGACCAGTCTCCATGAAGAAAGTCCTCAAGGATGATCCAGAGCTCGAAGCAAAGTTCCGGAGCTTCAGCAGCGCCATCGACGACGAAGCCGCACGCGCAACGAAGCGATGTCCCTGTATTGCGAGGGCGATGAAGGAGAAAGAGGCAGAGCTCTGGCACTCACCGAGCGGCGGATTCTCCGACACGAGTGGCGCTCCAGAGGTAGTCAGGATTGATAGCAATAGTGATGTGCTCACCCTCACCTACACCCTGATGCTGAGTACCGGTTTCGCGAAGAGAGCAACCTCGAGCGAAGATATGCTGGACCAACTGGAGGTCAAGAAGCAAAGCGTGCTTGACTTGAGTTCAGAGATTAGGTCCGACGAGCGCCAACTTCAGAAACTCATCAAGACCTTTGAAGCACAATTGAACTCGCTTGAGGAGTATCAGAGTTTGGTCACTGGTGGCGGGTCAAACCGTCAACTCGAAGCGTCTCGGCAGAAGACGATGAGCGGCAAGAAAAAGAAACTTGAACAAGCCTACGAGAAAGTGATTGAGCACCTCAAAGTCCCATGAGGGCCAATCGGGATCACACGCACGCAACCCGCCGCCACTCATCCCTTCGCCGAAACCTCGCGGAGTAACTCAAAGCACTTCCACGCATCGCCGAAATCGATCGATTGTGCGGCGACTTGGATGCCAGCTTCAAGGGTCGGCGCCTTATCGGCAGCCAGTATCGCAGCCGCGGCGTTGACAAGGACAAGGTCGCGGCAGGGACCGCGTTCGTCGCCGCGAAGGACCGACTCAAAGAGCGCCGCGGCCTCATCGAGTGAAGCGGGCGCGAGTTGTTTGGGATCTGCCTCTGCGAGCTTCAGCGCGCGGGGGTCGATGGTCCATTCATGAATGGCACCGTCTCGTACCTCGTTGACCCGTGTTGATTTCAGAATGGAAATCTCGTCAAGGCCATCATCCGAGTGAAGCACAAGCGCCCGCTTTGCGTTCAAGCGCAGCAAGGTCTCAGCGATCGGACGCATGAATTGCGGCGCATAGACGCCCATGACCTGTCGGCGCGCACGCGCTGGATTTGTGAGCGGGCCAAGCAAGTTGAAGATGGTTGGAAACCCCAACGCCTTGCGCACGCCAATAGCATGCTTCGCGGCCGGGTGATGGTGGATCGCGAAGCAGAAGCAAATCCCACACTCACTCAAGCACCGCGCTTGAGTCGCGCGAGAAGCGCTGACATGCACGCCTACTCGCTCGAGTGTTTCCGCACTACCGCGCCCCGTACGCGACCGGTTGCCGTGTTTCGCAACCCTTGCTCCCGCTGCGGCGGCGACAATCGCTGCAATCGTGCTCACATTAAAGCTCTTCGGAGCGCCCCCTGTACCAGCGGTATCGAGCAGATCCGCTGGGTCGATTGTTGTAGGAACCGCATCAACATTGTCGCGCATCACGCGCGCGGCGCCAACGAGTTCATCGACCGTCGGCACCCGAGTCGCGAGAAGTGCAAGGAGCGCACCAATCTCCCCCTCATGCGCCGATCCACTTGCGAGCGCTTTGAAGGCTTGTGTTGCGTCGAACTCGCTCAGCGAGCGACCCGACAACAAGGTCCGGAGTGCCGGTGTGAGATCGCCGGCGCGATCCCCTCGTGGGAACTCGCTTGGTGCATGGGTTGTCATGGACGAAGCGTACTCCCAATCAAAGGCGTAGCATTTCTCCCATGTTCAGTAAGTGCATCGCCGAGTCCACGCTTCATACACTCGATCCATTCGTGATTGAATTCTCCCAGGGCGTTGGTCCACGGTGGTATGGCTTGTCGTACGCCGCTGGATTTCTGGTGGGTTGGTTTGTATTGAGGGCGCTTTCGAAAAAGTTGCTGATCCCGATTTCGGTTCGAGAGGTGGGCGATCTTGTCTTCTGCATGATGATCGGCGTTGTGGTTGGAGGTCGGCTCGGGCACTGCCTCTTCTACGAACCATCTTTTTTTGTCGAGTTTGAGTCGGCGATGCCCTACTGGCGAGTGCTCGCGCTCCACAAAGGCGGGATGTCGAGTCACGGCGGCATGCTCGGTGTTGCGATTGGTTGTGTGTGGTTTGCGCGATCGCGTGCGATTTCCCTTCTCGCGGTGTGCGATGCAGTTGCCTTCGTCGCGCCCATCGGTCTGTGCTTTGGTCGGCTCGCGAATTGGGTGAATGCGGAGTTGTGGGGAAAGGCACTTCCGCTTTCGATGCAAAGCAACCCGCCGTGGTGGAGTGTGAAGTATCCCGACGAGGTCTTTCTTCCGCAGTGGAATGGGGCTGCGGTGTTTGCGAATGAGCGCCTGCTTGCTCGTTCTGACCTTGGATTGCAGCAACTCATCCGCGACGAGTGTTACCTCGGCAACACATCGATCCAAGAGCGATTGCTTCCGACCCTTACCGCGTACTGGCCTATCAACTTCATGCAGGCACTGAGTGAAGGGGTGATTGTGTTCAGCGTGTTGGCGCTCTTGTGGATGTCGCCGCGCCGACAAGGGGTGATCGCCGGCTCGTTTTGCGTGGTGTATGGGGTGCTGCGGTTTGTGACGGAACAGTTTCGTCAGGCGGATGCTGATCTTCCGAGCATCATGGGCATCACGATTCCGATGCAACTCTCTGCGCTTCTCGTCATCGCTGGATTTGTCTTTTACACCGTGAGCGCCAAGCAAAAGCGCCCCCTCGTCGGCGGTTGGTTGCACGCTCGTGCGGGAGCCTAGCCGTCGCGGTGTTCTGATTATCGCGGAGCGATTGGCGTGAGCCATACCTCGCGAAGCAATTCGCGCATCAACTCCCGCTGTGGGTTTCCGACCAGCTCCGCAAGTCCCTCCTCGATGAGCGCGGGCCTCTCGGTTTGCTTTCCGATGTAGGCGAGCACTAATCCAAAGTCGGCGGCGTCGGCCTTGAGCGCGATGCGATCGCGCAGTGCTTGGACTGCGGTGGAGATTCGATCTTCGCTCGGCAGCAGCGCGCGGTCGTAGGTGATGTCAATGAGTTCTGGATTCGACGCGAAGAGGTTGCGAAGCGTGAGTGCAGTGGAGAGATAGAGTCCGGCACCAAGTTGCGCGTTTGCAATCCCAGCTTCCGCTAGTGGATTCTTCGCGGCAATCGTTTGTGATTGTTGGAATCGCTCCTCCGCACGGAAGTAGTCGCCTTCTCGCAGCGACGCTTCACCAAGACGGATCAACTCATCAACCCGCATTCGATCGCCCGAAGCGAGTTCGTCGACTCGTTTACTGTGCCGCAGAATATTCGCGAGTTCGGGGATCGAGAGTTTCGCAGCGGCGTGAGGCTTGAGCGCGGCAGGTTTTTCGCCCGTTGGATATGGCGCGTTGCCAGGGAGTGGTGGTGGCTGCAGTGCGGACGGTGGATCGGTCGGTCGATCGCTTGGGGTTGTGTTTGGATTGCTCGTCGGAGGCGTGTCGGTGACCGGCTTCGGCGCATCTTGGATTGGCGGTTCTGCGCTGTCGGTGCCTTTCTCGAGGTCTCCACGCAGCTTGGCAAGTTCTCCGCGAACACGCGCGAGTGCGGCGGGATCCGCATCGATGGACTTGGTTGGGTCCTTTTCGTACGACTGCACGACCTTCGTAAGAATCTCGGTGTAACTCCGTGGCGCGAGACTGAGCGCGGCGACCTCCGCGTTGACCGCAACCACTTCTGGTCCAAGCCCCGGCATGGTGGTGAGTGGGTCGTTGTTGAGTCGCGGAAGAAGTGCCTCTGGAGTCGTGAGTCCATCGCGGAAGTCGTTCCGCACCCGAGCCGTCTCAAAGAGCGGCAAACCGCTTGCAACTAAGGGATCTCTCAAACTCGCGAGTTGCATTCCTCGGAGCGGAGAGATGGTGAAACGAAGCGGGCTTCCGTCATCACCTTGCCCTGTCGCGACGAGGCGGTCCTCGCCAACATCCCAACTTTGTCGACCGAGCGAGAGTGAGGTATTCATGCGATCCAATCGCAGGCGGCTGTCGGAGTTTCCTTCCGCAACGCGAAGTTGCTCGATTCCGATTGGGGTGGAGTCGCGGCGGTACTCGAAGACTCCAAGCCCTTGACCAATCAGGAACCGGTCGCTCGAAAGTCCAGACTGTATGAAGGCTGGGTTCGACATAGCACTTCCAGCTCGGAATCCATAGGTCGAATCTGACCCCGTCACACCAGCGAAATCTCCCGCGGCCGAGTAGCCGACGGTGCCACGGAATCCACGGCCTCCCGGCACGCTATCGGTGACGACCAAGTTTCGGGCGTTGTAATCAGGGCCAGGGAGAGTCGGGTTGTTTGATCCAAAAGATCCGACGCGCGTGTTGGCATCCATCACATTGCCCGCACCCATTGGGAGCGCAACACCAGGGCGGTACACGCGGTCATAGACCTGCATGCCTGTTCCCGTCCCCATGCCCTGACCACGACCTGCGAACTGGGCGTTGCGCGGCGGATTCTGTGCGAGCGCAGTCGAAGCCACAGTAACGAGTGCTAGGCTCGCGAGTGCGGGCGCTGAAGAGATGAGGGGAAGTCGGTTCATGAGTTGGAGCACCGCCGGACCCTGTTTGATCGGCAACTCCCCTTCAGGATGCACGGTTTTTGATGGACTTCAATCGGAGACAGATGACATTGGCGGAACTTGCACCTCTCGGACGAGCGCGCGAGTCGGGTTGGCGGCGTGAATCATGGCCTCGAACGATTCAAGCAACTCTTGACTTCCGCTCGCGAGCACCCAAACGAGCGCGCCGTTTCGCCAGGCGACAATCGTCGTTCCACCGAATTCGCTTGGAGGTTCGATGGCGAACACTTCACCATCTGGGAGTCCGATGGGTCGACCGAAGGTGTCGTAGACAGTGAAGCGATCCTCGTCGTTGAAGATGCAGGTTGTGGCGTACTCGGTTCTTCCATCGACGCGGAACTGCGCGAACAAAACCGCTGCGCGACCCCCCGGCAACGCGACCGCATCCACACTGATCCAGCGGGCGCTGCGTTCAAGTTCTGGGAGCACGACCTCCGTCGTGAGAATCGACTTAAGTTTCGATTGCGCCTCCTCAGCTGTCAACACACTTCGCGGCGCAGCGTGTATCGCGTTGACGATTCGTTCACCATGCCGAGACTCTACGGCGACCGCGAGTTCCCCCAACGGAACGCCAACTGTGAACCCAGGGCGGTTGCCAATCCGCGGGCCAAACACGCCGAGAAAAATGGAGAACACGACAACAGCAAATGTTGCGGTTACCGCAAGCGCGCTGATGTCCGTGTTCGGGCGACGGCCTGCTTGTGGTCGATCCTGCGAAGGGTTCTCATCGGTCTCCGGCACAACACAAGCGTAGCGACTCGACTCGCTATCAACCGTACAATCGTCGCTCCATGGCATCAATGCGCACGCCCGTATCCATTACGACGCCGATTTACTATGTGAATGATCGTCCACACATCGGCCATGCGTACACGACCACTCTCTGTGATGTCTGGGCGCGTTCACAACGACTCGATGGCCGCGATGTCTTCTTCCTGACTGGAACCGACGAACATGGCGCGAAGGTCGAGAAGAGTGCCCGTGAGCGCGGCATATCGCCACAGGCTCTCGCCGATGAGAACTCAGAGGAGTTTCGAAAGGTGATGGCGCTGTTTGGGCTTTCGAATGACGACTTCATTCGTACGACAGAGGAACGGCACGAGTCGCAGGTCAAGTTGTTTGTGCAGCGTCTCTTGGCTTCTGGTGATGTCTACTTGGGCGAATTCGAAGGCTGGTATGACGAAGGACAAGAGGAGTATGTCACGGACACGCGGGCAAAGGAACTCGATTACAAGAGCCCCATCAGTGGCAAGCCGTTGGTGCGTGCGAAGGAACACAACTACTACTTCAGGCTCAGCGCGTATGCATCGAAGCTCGAAAAATTCTTCGATGCGCAGCCCGCGTTCGTGCGACCACTCGGTCGCTTCAACGAAGTGCGGGGTCGACTGCGTGAGGGCCTGATGGATGTTCCGATCACGCGCACGAATTTTTCATGGGGCATTGGAATGCCCGGCGCTCCTGAGCATGTGATCTATGTGTGGATCGATGCGCTATTCAATTACACGACCGCACTTGGTCTCGCGGACCCGAAGGGTACGACCGCATCCCTTCGGGGGAAGTACTGGCCACCCGTGTATCAGGTGATCGGAAAAGAGATCCTCTGGTTTCACGCGGTCGTGTGGCCGGCAATGCTCATGGCGCTTGAACTCCCGATGCCTCAGTGTGTCTATGCGCACTCCTTCTGGATTTCGAATGGGCAGAAGATGTCGAAGTCCCTCGGCAATTTCATCGATCTTCCCACGATCGAGGAGTACTTCGCGAAGTACGGGCTTGACGCATGGCGTTGGTACATGACGACCCAAGGACCAATCGGAACACAGGACGCTGATTTCAGTCCGAAGCACTTTCATGAGATCTATACATCTCAGTTGGTGAACACCTTCGCCAACTGTGCATCGCGCACGAGTTCGATGATCGAAAAGTACTTCGCGGGCGTGATGCCCGATGCCGAGACTGCGAGCATGCCGAGTTCTTCATCCGCACAGGCGCCTTCCTGGAGCGAGTTGGCGGGAACCACCGCGGTCGAGGTGCAACGCCGTTATGCCAACTTCGAGTTGGCGGAAGCCGCGGATTGCGCGCTCTCCCTTATCCGCGCGGTTGATGTACTTATCAACGAGACACAGCCCTTCAAGCTCGCGAAGGACCCAGCGAAACTTCCGGAGGTCGCGCGCATCCTTGGTGCCTGTGCGGAGGGCGTGCGTGTTGCTGCAGTCTTGTTGTCACCCATCATGCCCGCGAAGTGTGCCGAGGTTCTGACGGCCCTTGGGAGTCCGATCGAAGGCGAGTTTGCGACGGGTGGGCTGGTGAACGCTGCGCGCTGGGGTCGGTTGACTGCTGGCACACGAATTCTCAAGTGCGCGCCGTTCATGCGTGTGGATGCGCCGACCGCCTAGCCCGGCGCGAGGGGGAGATTTTGCGACAAGTCTGGAGTTAGGCGACGGAATCGCACGCGTGGCGCTGTTCATTCGAGAAGTCTGCCGACGCGACTCACGTTGGAATCGAAACACGCATCCACACTCCAAACCACTTTTCGCCTCGTTCGTGGCCGCAGTGCTTGGAACCACTTCCATAACGCATTCACAAGCTGTTGCCGCGAAACCCGAGGAACACCACCGGTGATGACAAATGGTCTGCCCCACTCGCATTCGAAGTGCGCTGTTCTGAAAGCGCGCCGAGGTTTAGACGACACGCTCCCAAGTTGTGCCCTGCGGCCCATCCTTGATCTTGACGCCGAGAGCAGTGAGTTCATCGCGCACACGATCGCTAGCGGCAAAATCTTTGGCAGCCCGTGCTTGCTTGCGCAACTCCAAGAGTGCAGTAACTCGCGTGGCGAGATCATCCTGCGCGCTTGTGTTGAGAGCGTTGTTGCGTTCAAGCACCCCCAGCACGGTGTTCATTTGAGCAATGGCGTCACGCTCCGCGCTCGCGTCGCCCGCCGCAGGTTCGTTGATTGCGGAATTGAGCGCGCCGATCGCGCGTGCGACATTGAGATCATCTTCGAGCGCCGCTTTGAACTCGACAAGCGCACGCTGCATTGGACCAACGCCCGACAAGCCATCCATCTGGCGCTCATGCAGTGCGCGCTCTGCAGCACACCATCGATCGATCATGCGCTGACAATCACGCAGTCCCTGGAGGGTGAAGTTGGAATTCGTGCGGTAGTGGGTTCGAACGAGTTCGAGGCGCAGTGCCGCGGGCGTCACGCCTTTGGCAAAGAGGTCACGGGCGGTGAAGAAGTTGCCCTTTGACTTCGACATTTTCTCGCCCTCCACTTGGAGGTGGCGGGTGTGAAACCAAACCCGCGAAAAGTAAGGCAACCCACTTGCGCAGCAACTCTGCGCGACCTCGCACTCATGATGCGGAAAAATGTTGTCTTCGCCACCCGAATGCAGGTCGATCTCGCTTCCGAGGAGCATTTCCGCCATCGCACTGCATTCGAGGTGCCATCCTGGATATCCCTCACCCCACGGGCTCGGCCATCGCATGATGTGCGTCGGGTCCGCCTTCCACAGCATGAAGTCTGCCGGATGCCGCTTCACTGCTTGATGCACTGCACTGATCCGCCCGCCCTCGCCCTCGCGAATCTTGTCAAGCGTGTTACCTGACAGTTGCCCGTACGCGGGGAAACTCAGCACGCTGAAATACACCACGCCGTCACTCGCGACATAAGCATTGCCGCGTGCGATGAGCGTGGAAACCAGTGCGATCATCTCCTTCACACAACGGGTCGGTCGAGGCATGAGTTGCGGCTGGGCGCGCTCTTCCTCAGCAACCCGCAAGCCGAGATGGCGCGCGTCTTCGAGAAATCGCGAGGCGTAGAACTCCGCAACCGCGTAGGGGTTTGATGGGTCTATGTCTGTGCCGGGCGGAAGCGCGCCAGACTTTTTCGCTTCCGCGATGCGTCGGCCGGCGAGTGACATCTTGTCCTCGCCCCCACCATCGGCGTTGTCATCCTCGGTCATATGACCAACATCAGTGATGTTCATGACATGCCGAACGGTGTAGCCGGAGAGTTCAAGTGTTCGGCGCAAGACATCGGCGTTGAGGAAGGAGCGGAAGTTTCCGATGTGCGCATCGTCGTAGACCGTAGGTCCGCACGAGTAGAAACGAACGCATCCGGCTGGATCAATAGGCGTGAAGTCTTGCAGTGACTTCGTCAGTGTGTTGTAAAGACGGAGCGGCATAAGGAGGGAGTGCGCGGAGTTACGCTTCGATGATGCCGCGAGCTTTTATAGGTTGCGCGGGGTTGCCAGAGTAGATCGTCCATTCTTGGAGCGGCGTGAGCGCCGCAGAGCGTGCGCCAAGGATTGCGCCATCCCCGATCCGTACTTTGGGACCGACGAAGGCATCCGCCGCAATCCAGACATCACTGCCAATGTCGATGGGTGGTCGGAGCAACGGCATCGCGCGCTTGCGGTAATCATGGCTTCCAGCACAGATGTGTGCGCCTTGCGAGAGCGTGGTCCGATCGCCAATCGTGACCGGCCCGAGGCAGTAGATGATTGCTCGGTCCCCGATCGAACTGTCGGCGCCCATTCGGAGGTTCCACGGGCACTCAATGAGAACCGTGCGACGGATGCGCACTGTCGAGTGCAGCTTCGCGCCAAAGCAGGAGAGCATGGCCCGCCGAATGCTGTACCAGTTGTGAAAGGTGCAACGGAAGACCGTGGCTTGCACCACGCCCCAGAGAATGCGCCCAACCTTCTCTTTGAAGGTGTAGGGGCTCGTTGAGCGTTCAGTAACGAGGTCTTCGATGTCCACGATTGCCCATCTATCGGCAGATTCGGGGGTGTGTGGTGAAGCCCACCCAAGGCGGACGCCGATGAAGTTGTTCCAATGGCCGCGCCCCTCCCAAATGCCAAGATTCCGGTCACCGTCGTGGTTCCTGTCAAGAACGAGGAACGCAATCTGCCCAAGTGCCTCAGCCGTTTGGGTCGGTTTGCAGAAGTGGTGGTGGTGGATTCAGGAAGCACTGATCGGACAGAGGCCATCGCGCGGGAAGCGGGTGCGGAGTACTTGCTGTTCAAGTGGGATGGGCATTTTCCAAAGAAGCGCAACTGGGTCTTGCTGCACCGAACCTTTCAAACCCCTTGGATTCTCTTTCTCGACGCGGATGAGTATCTCGACGAGAGCTTCGTGCGGGAGTTGGAAGTCACACTGCCCAACTCCACGCATGATGGTTACTGGATTTACTACTCGAATTTCTTCATGGGGAAAGAACTGCGCCACGGCTCTCCGATGCGCAAGCTCGCGCTCATCCGAAACGGCGCGGGTCTCTACGAACGCATCGACGAAAACGAATGGAGCAAGCTGGATATGGAGGTGCACGAGCACCCAGTCCTCAAGGGCTCCGTCGGGCAACTCTGCGCAACGATCGAGCACAACGACTACAAAGGGCTTCACGCCTATATCGCGCGGCATAACGATTACTCCTCGTGGGAAGCCGCGCGCTATGCAAAACTGATGTCGACCCCTGAAGCGTGGAGTCACTTCACCGCGGTGCAGCGAAAGAAGTATCGTTCGCTCGCGCGTTGGTGGCTTGCGCCCGCGTACTTCGTCCATAGCTACATCGTGAAGCGCGGATTTCTCGACGGCTGCGCGGGTCTCGCGTTTGCCATCATGAAGGCAATCTACTTCTTTCAGATCCGACTGAAGATCGTGGAGCGGCAGGCATCAAGCACTCACGCCAAGTAATCCTCGCTCGCGCAGCACATCTCCGCAGGGCGCGAAAGAGTGTCGAGCCAAGAGTGCTTCGAGTTTTGGCATCGTTGTGTGCATCCCGACATAGCACTTGAACTTGCGCGAGAACGGCATGGGCACGCGCGGGCATTCTGGCGCAAAGTCGCGAGGATGAAGGTAGATCACAACCGGAAGATCACGCGACACGAATTGTGCAAAGCCTCGTTCAATGAACCAGAGCGGCAGGAGCCGCATGTAGCCGCCGCCAGAGAAGCACAATCCGCGACCCGCAATTCTCATTACGCCAAGCGGAAGTTCGGGCATCGATCGACCCGATGGAAGCGCAGTGAACATGTGCGGCGCGTCGGCGCACGGATAGCCGCCATGACCGCGCTGGGTTGGAAAAAGACTCGCATCCCAGCGGATTCCGCAGTCGAGTAGGACATCGAGCGCCCACTCGGTCCCTTGGAGAATCGAGAAACTTGGCGCGCGGTATCCGACCGGACGAACCCCGCATGCCGACTCGATCGCATCGAGCGAGAGCTTGGTATCGCGGCGAAACTCCTCTCGATCGAGCGTGAATATGCGGCGGTGCCAGAAGGAGTGAGAGCCGAGTTCGTGACCCGCGTTATGAATTCGGCGCACGAGTGCGGGATAGCGCTCCGCGATCCACCCCAGCACGAAGAACGATGCGCGTGTGCCGTGTCGATCAAGCGCGGCGAGGATGTCGTCCGTCCTGCGTTCGACGAGCGTCTCCATGGCAGGCCATTTCGTTGGGTCGTCAAGACCAGGAATGTCCACGATGTGAAACCAATCCTCGATATCGAAGGAGAGCGCGTGGAGCGGGCGGTGCGGGACGCGTGACATCAGATCATCCGGTGGCCAACCGCGCGAAACTTCTGCACATCGGTGGGTTGGGGGAACTTGAAGAGCCGCGCCTTTGACATGTCAAGCGGTGTTGCAGCGGGCATAGAGCGGGTCGAAGCGATTTTCCGGAGTACGCGGATCATGAGTCGCGCGCCCTGCTGCTTTGTCCCAGAGATCACGCGATCGAGTGAATCTCGTTTATGCAATGGAAACTGAAGCGTGTCCACAATGCCGCCCGAGTCGAGTTTCTCCACCATCTCGTGCACGGTCACAGTGACGAAGGGTTGTTCTTCCAACATCTGCCAGAAAGTCGGCATCATGCCTCGGTACTCGGGGATGCGGCCCGAGTGAATGTTGAGACAGCCGATGGTCGCGACGCGCAGTAGCGGCGACTTGAAAATCTCGGGGGCTGCGACCGAGACAATCATCTCAGGACGCAACGCGGTTACAGCGTCGATGTACTCCTGCGAATTCACGCTTGCGGCTTGCAAGAGTGGGAACCCATGCTTGACCGCGAGTTTCGAGATGGACTGGCCGGTCAACTTCGCGAAGAGGTACCGAGGAAGCAGGCGGGCGAAGTCAAAGAGTCCATAGAAGCGAAGCACGCGCTGCGCGGTCTTCTTCAGCGGTTCATGGAAGGCGCGGGAAACTGTTACGCCAACAAGTTCGATTTGGTCACGAGGAACTTCGGCGAAGAACACATCGAAGAACTGCCGCACATAGAGCGGGTCATTCTCCGTCACAAGGAGAACACGCAGTGGCGCGGGCGCTTGATTGGGGGCTGGGATTGAGCTCATCGGGTGCTGCCTTCTCTCACTTATCCGAGTCACCTAGAGTTGGGTTGCGAGGACGAGGTGCGGGCTGCGCCTTGCTGGTCCGTACTGACGCTCTCGAGCAGTGTTGTCCACTTGGCGAGCGCGTGGGACGCGCCCCAGGTGCTGGTGAGCGCGGCACGGCCGCGTGCACCGCTTCGTTCTGTCTCCGCTCGGTCGGCTGCAAAGTTCGTGACTGCCGAGGCAAACGCGCTTCCGTCACCACAGGCAATGACGACACCGCAACGCTCCTCCTCAATGACGCGCGCGACTTCACCAGTGCGCGCACCGATAAAGATGATTGGTCGGCTTGCGGCGAGGACGCCATAGAGCTTGCTCGGCACCATGATTCCTTCGACGCCATTCTTGAGACTCGCGATATGGACATCCGCTGCGCTGAGAAGCTCATCGAGCCGTTCGCGCGGTTGATACGGCCCTTCGATGAAGTTCGAGACCCCTGCTGCTGCGAGCAGACTGATGAGTTCACTTTTTCGTTTTCCCCCGCCCACGAACGCGAAGAGAATGCGCGGGTTATCGCGGAGTCGAATCACGCCATCCGCGATCGTTTCGACATCGTGTCCGATGCCAAAGTTGCCCGAGTACATGACGAGCAATCGAGAGCCAACACCCCATTCTCTGCGGAATTGATTCGCCTCAGGAGTAACAGGACGAATCTCCTCTTGATCGCTCCAGACATTGATGCGAACGATGTTCGAGGCACTCACGCCCTTGTCGAGCACGCGCTGCTCCATACACCGCCCGAGCACCACCACGCGGTTCGCCCGGCGCAAACAGAATCGATTGAGGCGCTCGAAGAAGCGAGTGGCGAGTGATCGCTCGCGCATGACACCGCAAGCCACGGGAAGATCTGGATAGAGATCCATCACCCAATAGACATATCGCGTACCCCGCGTGAGGCGGAGAATCCAACCGACGACGGCAATGAAGGGTGGCGTGGTGAAGCAAACACAGACATCGTGCTTGGGAAGCGTGATGGCGGTCCAGACCGCGAGGACATAAAAGAACGCGAAATCAAAGATGCGCGCCACAATCGAGGACTTCCCGAAGATGCTTGCCCCCACTCGCACGATGCGCACGCCATCGACGGTTTCGTTCCGAGCGAGTGTCGCACCCTTCGCGCCATAAATGGATCGCGACGCAATCGCGGTGACTTCATGCCCCTTGCTGCGGAGGTGTCGCGCCAAATCCCATCCATGCTGCGCGGTCGCAACAACATCGGGATAAAAACACTGGTTGAGGATGAGTACGCGCATAGACCCTACTTCGATGTGCCGGCGGGAGTCGGCGGGGCAGCGAGTGATGGATCATGCGATGCCCGATAGGACCGATTCGCGCGATACCAAGCAATGGTCTGCCGCAGTCCTTCTTCAAAGGGAACGCGCGCACGCCAGCCGAGCAACTCTGCGGCGCGACTAGTGTCAAGACAGCGCCGAGGTTGTCCATTTGGCTTCGATGGATCCCAGCGGATTTCGCCGGTGTAGTCGCAGAGCTGCGCGATCAATTCGACGAGCTGCTTGATTGTGATTTCCATACAGGTGCCAAGATTGATGGGCACAGGTTCATTCATCACTTCCGCAGCACGCACGACGCCGCGCGCCGCATCCTCCACGAACAGGAACTCACGGCTCGCGCTTCCATCGCCCCAGCATTCGATGAATGGACGGGATGCTTCCTGCGCTTCCACGCACTTGCGAATGAGCGCGGGAATGACATGGGAGGTTTGCACATCAAAGTTATCCCACGGTCCGTACAGGTTGACGGGAAGAAGGTAGGACGATGCAAGTCCGTATTGACGGCGGTAGCCGTCGAGCATCACCATGGCGGCCTTTTTTGCGACGCCATAGGGTGCGTTGGTTTCTTCCGGATACCCATTCCACAACTCTTCTTCTCGAAATGGAACAGGCGTGTACTTGGGATAAGCGCAAATCGTTCCGACTTGCACGAACTTCTTCAGGTTGTGCAGGCGTGCGTATTCAATGAGATGCAACGCCATCGCCATGTTGGCGAAGAAGTATCGACCGGGGTTTGCTTGATTCGCGCCGATGCCTCCCACTTCTGCCGCGAGGTGTAAGACGATGTCTGGCGAACGATCCTTGTAGAGTCGCGCAACATCCGCCTCGCGCGTGAGGTCATACTCGCGACGGCGTGGGACGAACACCTGCGCGCATCCTCGTGTGGCAAGTTCCGCAAGGAGCGCCCGACCAAGGAAGCCGGCGCCACCGGTGACGACAATCTTTGCGTTGGACAGATCTGTGGGCACGAGAAGTTGGTGAAGACTGCGGAGGGAGTTGCGCGGGGAAGTGTTCGCCTACTATCGGTCGCTTGACGCGCAAACATCACTTGCACCCGCCTTCGCGAGGACGCAATCTCGGAAACTGACACCTTCTAAGGAGTACTCTCGGTAGAGCGACTCAAAGGCGGCAGCAATGGTGTTGGAATCGAGGTTTTCGAAAGTCCAAGCCCTCCCCGCGCGTCCCTTGGCCTCTAACGCAGCCCGTTCCGCGAGAGCGTTCGTGCATGCGGCAGCGATGGACTCGGCGGACTGGGGAACAATGAATCCGCCGCCGCTCGCTTCGATCTCGCCAGCGGTATCGATGAGGTTGGTCGTCACAACCGGCAGGCCGGACGCGAGTGCCTCGAAAAAGACAAACCCAAAGTTTTCTTGGCTTGTGGGAAGGACAAAGAGGTCGCACGCCTGCAGGAGCGAAATCTTCTCCGCGCCCCCAACATGGCCAACGAAGTGGACGGACGATGCAATCCCCAACTCCGCCGCAAGATCGCGGCATTCGTTGGCATAGGCGTCGTCGCCCGTTCCCGCGATCATCACAATAGGCGCGGCCGAAGCACTCGCGGCCGCCTGCTTGGTAAGAATGGCGGCTGCGGAGATGAGGTGCTCAAGCCCTTTCTTGCTCGAAAGTCGGCTGAGAAAGAGCAACTTCGGTCGATCGGTCGAGAGAACAGGCCACTTCTTACAGGCGAGTTCCCGACCTGGCATTGAGTGAAACTGACGCAGATCCATCAGGTTGTAAAGCACACGCCCGAGTCGTTGCGGGAACCATTTCTTCGACTGACGAAGTTCGAGTCGCGCGGTGCAGTGCACCACCGCAGCCCGCGCGAGGTATCGCCTGCCGGAAAGGAGCCAATAGATGCGCTTCTTCAGCCAGCGCTGATCCATCGACCAATCGTCGAGCATTCCTCGGAGACTCACGAAGTACGGAATCCGCATTCGTCGTGCGAGGCGGGCAACCTGCGCATTGGAAGGTTCCCAAACTCCATGCAGGTGGACCACATCTGCCCCGCGCATCAGTTCGCGAAGTTGGGCGATGGCCGGTGGAGAAAGCATGCGTGCACGCAGTGTTGGGAGCGCGATGCATGCCGGTTGCGCGCCTCCAGGCCCCCACGATGCAGGGGTGTCGCGTGCGGTAGTGGTTGTGACGATGACCTGATGGGACCGCTCGGCCATGGCGTTTGCCAATGCGACGACGGCGCCGGCGGGACCTCCACGTCGGAGGTCGAGATGGTCGATGAAATGGACGATCTTCATCGTGGGCTAGATATTCTACTCGCCCGACGAAACTGTCTGTGTCCCTTCTCCGAGACTTTCCGTCATGTGTGGTATCGCTGGATTCATTGACCGTGACGGGCTTTTTCGAGAGCCGGAGCAAATCCTCCGTCGCATGTCCGACGCCATTCGGCTTCGCGGCCCTGACGACGAGGGAACTTGGTTTGATCGGGAGCATCGCGTTGGGTTCGGGTTCCGGCGGCTCTCGATTCAAGACTGCAGTGCCGATGGGCATCAACCGATGCGGTCGTCGAGTGGTCGATTCACGATCGCGTTCAATGGCGAGGTCTACAACTTCAAGATTCTGCGCGACGAGTTGACACGGCTCGGGCACCAGTTTCGCGGCGGCTCCGACACAGAAGTGATGCTCGCGGCGTTTGAACAGTGGGGCGTGCGCGAGTCGATTCCAAAGTTCGTCGGGATGTTTGCATTTGCGGTTTGGGACGCATCGCTTCGACGATTGTTCCTCGCACGGGATCGAGTCGGAGTGAAGCCGCTCTTTTGGGGTCACATGGGCCCAGGGAACCGAACGATTGTGTTCGGGAGCGAGCTCAAGGCGATTCGGGCTCTCCCGCTGCGGTGCCCACCCGTGGACCGCGGGGCCGTCGCGCTCTTCATGCGTTTCTCGTATGTCCCCTCTCCGCACTGCATCTTTGAGGGGTTTCAGAAGTTGGAGCCAGGTCACATCGCAGTGATCGATCCAGCGACGGCGCGAGCGGAATTGGTCGAATACTGGAGCGCAGCGCGTGCCGCCGAACAGGCGGCAGAGGAGCAGATTCTTGATTATCAAGAGGCGATCGAACGAGTTGAAGCGCAACTGACGGAGTCGATTCGATTGCGCATGATCGCAGATGTTCCGCTGGGCACATTTCTCTCCGGAGGTATTGACTCATCGCTCGTGACAGCGATTGCAGCGAAGCTCTCGCCACAACCACTCCGAACCTACACGATCGGCTTCCGCGAAGCGATCTACGACGAGGCTCCGCACGCGCGGAAGATCGCCGAGCATCTCGGGACGAATCACACTGAACTTTATGTCGGCGCGCGCGAATCACTAGATCTGATTCCCAAGTTGTCAGATATCTACGACGAGCCATTCGCCGACAGCTCCGCGATCCCTTCCTACATCGTTTGTCAGTTGGCTCGACGCGACATCACGGTTGCGCTCTGTGGTGATGGTGGGGACGAACTCTTTGGTGGATACGATCGATATCCGTTTACTGAGCGGCTCGAGGGGATTCTCCAGCGCTGGCCTTATCCACTGCGTGTTGGCATGAGTGCCGCGGCTGGTATCGCGGGCATCTTGCCAGCTGTGGCGATCAATCCGCTCGGGCGCTTCATCCCCGGGCACTTCAACAGTCTCCCCCGTGACCGCCTGCTCAAACTCTCGTCGATTCTGAGCCTCCGCTATTCAGGTGAGGTCTATTCACAACTTGCCTCCGTGGTGAAGCGCCCGCACCTCTACCTCGTGGATCCTCACGAGCCACTTTGCTCAATGACTGATCGGACGCGGCGTGCGCGCGTCGGGTGCGCGATCACGCGAGCCTCGGTGTGCGATATGGCGAGCTACATGCCAGACGAGATTCTCGCAAAGATGGATCGCGTGAGCATGGCGAATAGCCTTGAAGCGAGAGAGCCGCTCACTGATCATCGACTCATCGAATTGGCGCTGCGGATTCCCGCTTGCTTCAAGTTTCGCGACGGAAGCAACAAAGTGCTGTTACGCGACTTGCTCGATCGGCATGTGCCGCGCGAACTCGTGGATCGCCCCAAGATGGGCTTCAGTGTGCCGATTGGTGATTGGTTGCGTGATGAATTGAGAGATTGGGGGGCACACTATCTCGATCGGGCGCGACTTGAGAGCGAAGGGTTCCTTGATGCCGAATCCGTCCACTCACTCTGGAATGACCACCAAACTGGTCGAGTTCGCTCGCAGTGGGAACTGTGGAACTGCCTCATGTTCGAGACATGGCTAGAGCGATGGGGCAGGAGCGAGGTCCAGCGCGAACTGAGCAACGTGGCAGCAACGCTTGTGTCGGTGGATGACGCTGGGCGAGATGTTGAAGCAGTGCTTGATCGACGCGAGGAGCGCGCGAACCCTGAATCGACGGCGACGATGCAGTCAGGCGGAGAGTCTGCGACTGTTGACACACGAACGCAGTTTGCGGGCGGCGCGTTCTGGGGGTTAGTGCAAGCGGGTGTGCAGAAGGCAAGCGGAGTCCTCACCTATCTCATTGCCGCATGGACACTCACCCCTGCGGATGTTGGCGCGGTCACCACCGCCATCTCTATCGGAACGCTGTTGAGCTTCATGTTCCCCGGCGCGGCTGGTGACCTGTTGGTGCGACATCAGCGGCATCGGAACCTGTGGGAGTCGGCGTGTCTTTGGCTTGCCATGATCGCTGGCGTCCTCATTGTTGGACTCTGCCTTGGCGCGTTCCCACTGATTCACGCAAAGTACGGCGACCCGAACATCGCGATCCTTGTGATTGCGATGGCGATCCGAATCCTGCTGGATGGATTTACGAGCGTCGCCAGCGCGAAACTGCGCCTCAACCTTCGCTTCAAGTTCCTTGCGACGATCGATACGATCGGGTCCATTCTGACCGTCGTGCTGACGGGGGTCTTCGGACTCCTTGGGTTCGGTGGCTGGGCATTGATGGCGCCGATGCTCATCTTTGCCCTGTCGCGTTGCATCGCAACAACCACGGCGGCGGGCATCAGTTTGAATCGCCCAGGTATACCTGCACGCATCCGAAGCGCGATGGGGGATTTTTGGGCCGGAGGAGTCCAACACTACCTCAACGGTGTGACACAGACCATCGATTACTTCGCATTGTCTGTCTTTCATCCCGACGATGTCCTCGGTCGTTACACGATTGCCTATCAACTGGCGAGCGCCATCAATATGCTTCTCTCCTACACCGTGGCGGGAATTGCGCAGCCGATCTTGGCGAGGCTGCAACACGATCCCGAGCGGATGCGATTGACATACGTCACCACAGTCAGACTGACGCTCGCTGTGACGGCTCCACTATGCATCAGTCTCGCGATCGCAAGTCCCGCGATCATTCATGTCCTCCTCCCGGAGCGCTGGGGCCTCGCCTGGATCTCGTTGTCGATTCTGAGCATTGCGTTTCTTGCGCTAAGCCCTGTGCAAATCGCGGCGGCTTACATGCGCGCGTCGGGCCGGTTCAAGCCGCTCCTTCGTTTTCAAATCGCGCAGACGGCGTGCCTCACCGTCGCGGTCTTCCTTGGCGCATGGCTTGGCGTCGCTCGACATGTCGCCTTTGGCGTATTCCTCGTCTCGATGATTGCCGGCCCTGCCGCGATCGCGTTGTCGTTGCAGCTCCGTTCTGGAACCGTGCGGACCATTCTTTCTTCGTATGCCGCACCGATTGCGGCGAGCGTCATCGCCTTCCTCCCGCAGGCGACGCTCTTGTATTGGCTCGGCAACACCACGTCGCTCTCGCTTGTCGCACAAATCGCGGCGGGTGCACTGGGCCTCGTGGTCTATGTCGTGGTGCTGCGCTGGGTGAGTGCCGCGACGCACCTTCACATCTTTGGATTAGTGCAAGAAATGCGCAAGCGTTTGGCGAATCCCCTCGGAGAGTGATCTCGGTTACGCGGGTCAGGAGCGCGCTGACGGCGGTTCTCGTCTCGCCATTCAAGCCGTCGGTTCGAAGCGTCGAAGAATGATTTCCCAGACCCCCTGCTGACTCGTTCACACCCCTAAACTTTGCAACTATGAAGCGCGCGCTCATCACCGGCATCACTGGTCAAGACGGCAGTTACCTCACTGAACTTCTCCTTTCCAAGGGGTACGAAGTGCACGGGATCATTCGCCGGTCGTCGAGTTTCAACACTGAGCGCATCGATCATGTCTATCGCGATCCGCACGAGGCATCGCGATTACGCCTTCACTATGGCGACCTTGCGGACGCGAACGGGCTGGGGCGGATCGTCCAAGAAGTGAAACCGGACGAGGTTTACAACCTCGCCGCGCAGAGTCATGTGCGTGTTTCGTTTGATCAGCCCGTGTTCACTACGGATGTTGTCGCCACTGGGGTTCTCAAGTTGCTTGACGCGGTGCGCATCTACCAAGATTGGTCTGGCAAACGCGTGCGCTTTTATCAAGCGTCTTCGAGCGAGATGTTTGGCAAGGTACAGGAAGTTCCACAGAGGGAGACGACGCCGTTCTGGCCGCGATCCCCGTATGGATGCGCCAAGTTGTACGCGCACTGGATCACGGTCAACTATCGCGAGAGTTACGGCATGCATGCTTCATGCGGGATTCTGTTCAATCACGAAAGCCCGCGCCGCGGAGAGACTTTCGTTACGCGCAAGATCACGCGCGCGGCTTGCCGCATCAAGCTGGGCTTGCAGAAGAAGCTCTTCCTTGGCAATCTCGACGCGCTTCGCGACTGGGGATATGCCGGAGACTATGTCGAGGCGATGTGGCTCATGTTGCAGCAGAACGAGCCCGATGATTTCGTCATCTCCACAGGCAAGATGATTTCCGTACGCGAATTTTGCGAGCTTTCGTTTCGACAGCTCGGTCTCGATTACCAAGAGTTTGTCGAAGTTGATCCGCGTTACTTCCGACCTGCGGAAGTGGAGCAGTTGCTTGGCGACATGACCAAGGCTCGGACGAAACTTGGGTGGGTTCCGAAGACTTCGGTGGAAGAGCTTGCGCGCATGATGGTCGAGCACGACTTGGAGCTCGCCAAGCGCGAGCAGACTCTTCGCGCTGCTGGGCACGATGTCTCAGTCAATCAAGGTCAAGGCTGACGATCACAACTTGCGCAGAGTTCGCCTGATCACGGAGTCACTCCCGCAATCGCGGTGTTCTCGCCGCCAATGGCGCGTAGAGTAGGCAATTCAGCGCGCGCCGATGTGATCCATGCTCCGACTGCGCCGACGGGGATCTGCACAATTGGTCCACCACTTCCTACTTGGAACGAGCGGACTTCTGGCTTCGCGGTGACGCGCCAAAGATAGGCATTCGTGCCAACTTTGGCACCGGTTGCGATGATGCGAGAATCCCACGCGAGCCGCGACGAGTCGAGTGGCTCTGCAAGTTTGTCACCGAGGCGACGATTGATGTCGCTCAGTACGAGATCGAGAGCACGGCCCTCTGCGTGTCGACGGTCACGCGAAATCGTTGACTCCACGCCGCCCACAAGTTCCGGCGGGTTCCACAGCATGAAGGTTTCGGTCCGCAACAGCGCGACATGTCGCACCATTTCGTCGTAGTAACGAGGGTCCAACTTGTAGCACGCCGTTCCCTCCGTATCGCCGCGCCAGCTTGGAGACGCGATCCAGGGGTGCATTGGGTTTGCGTCGCTGCGCCGAACGGAGCGCCCAACTTGGACATCCATCAGAAATGCCATCCACGCACTCTTCCCGATGGGCGTTCCGCCCGCTCCAAGTCGCAAACGTGTGCGATCGGCGGAATCGATCGAGCAGTAGCGCGCAGCGCCGTCGAGTAGACCGTAGAGCGCGGGCGCACTCGCGGTCCCGAATCGATTGTTGAGTGGTTGGGCGTGGCCATTGAAGTCTGAACTTGCTTCTCCAACCGAGATCTTGGACCCCTGATAGTTGCTTCCCTTGAGTTCTGGGAAGCGAGCGCGCGCGGGCTGCCAAATGGCACGGTCAATCGCTTGATTCGCAATCGACTGAATGACGAGATTCCACGCGAGGTAGCCGGAGCCACTGTGAGGGCCCGCGTAGGTTGCACCGATGTATGGTTTCACGATGCTACTGACAGAGGAAGTCGTGGACATAAGCATCGCGTCATTGAACCGAGCATCGTCCATGAGCACGGAAATCTGCGCGGCCGTGAGATGCCAATTGGTGAGGTGGCCCGCTTCCTCATTATCGAGAATGAGAACCTCTGGTTTCGCGCCCGCGGTTGAGAGCGCGCTCAGTGCTGCAGTCCACTGCGTTCGAATCTTCGTTTCCGCATTGGTTGGCCATGGCGTTCGAACACCACTTGCGAGTTGCGGAACTTTGTCACTTGGATCCGTGAACAAATCATCGCGGTAGTACCACAGGTGAAGCGCGCGTCGACCCTTGGGGAGTTGCCGAAGCTCCTGCGCGACGCGATCGACGGGAAGCGCTTGGCTACCTGAGACTCCGAAGGTCTCAAATCCACTCCGCAGGTCGCGCAACCAGATCATCGGCGTGACATAGCGCAGTCCCCCTGGCACCGAACTCCAAGTTGCAGCCCAGATCCCAGGCGCAGCCGAAGGTTCGCTCGGGCGGGGCGCCACAACCGGCGCGATCGTCTTCGCGCCGGCAGCCTTCATCGATTTCACGGAAGAGGTCTGCGCGCTCTGCATTCCGAGTGTGAGCGCGATCGATGCGGAGAACAGAATGCTCAACATAGCTTTGGACCCCTTCGCGACAATGGACGACTGATGACAACCTCTTCCACACCATGTCGAAGGTCACATTCAAAAAGGAGCGAGTCAAGTGGTCTACGCAGAGAGATCTGCCCCAAGTTCGTGGAGGACTGGTTTCATGGGTGAAACTAGGCTTGGTGTGCGCTTTTCACACCCTCAATCGGCGCTGCGTCCTCAGAATCGGTGTTGAAGTCACCTTCTTCTTCATCTTCCGCCGCAATCTCTTCGTCCGAGAGGACGAGCTCATCGAGCCCCCACGCTAAGGCGAAATCGGGATCGCCACTCGACTCCGCGCTTGCAATTGCCGAGAGCAGCACGCTCGCAAGCGAACTTGAGATGAGGATGAGGATCATTGCCCCCGAGTTTCGACTCATGATGTACCCCTCGAAGTTTGCTCCGAAGAGATACGCGAGGTTGAATCCGATCACGAGATCTGCAGAGGGACGGAGTCGTCGGTAGGGAAGCGTTGCGCGGAAGATTGCGACACATTGCGCGAGGATCGCGACGGCGAGGAGCAGCGTGAGCAGGAGCATTCCAATCCCGAACGATGCCGCTCCAAAGAGGAAACTATTCTCGCTCATCTCGAGCTCACCCATTCCGATTCCAGCGATTGGCGAGGATCTGAAGTCTGCGAGGAGTTCGGCCCATGCCACCGAGCGCGTATCGCCGCCTTCCGTCAGGCGTGCGAGAGGAAGATCGATACCAAGCGTTTCCGCGATCTTGAGCGCTGCGAAAGCGAGCGCGATGCCGATCGGCAGAATGAGGATCGATCGGCCCGCGCGACGATAGGCGAGCACGAGGATGCCGACACCCGCCATTGCGATCGCAGTTCGTGAGCCTGTGAGGAGGATGGCCACTCCGCACGCGCCGAAGACGATGATCCAGAGCGGGACTCCGCGCGCGAGCGGCTCTCCCCAAATGCGCCACGCGGCGAAGATCATGCAGCCCGCTGCAATCGTTCCCGCGTGCTGTGGATTCGCGGCAACACCGATGAATCGATCTTGTAACCCGATCGTGAGGCGACTGGGTTCAAGCCCTGCTTGGATGACGCACGCGCCAACGAAGAGCAAGAATCCGACACCGACGACGAATGAGTAGTCTCGAATGTCCTCGCGGTCGCGGATGAGCGATGGGAGGATGAACATAATGGGCACGATCGTCGCGATCGCGAACGCCATGGAGATCAAGCCCGCTTCCGCACCTTCATGTGTTATGCGCATGAAGCCTTGATAGAGTCCGATCGCAAGGATGATCCACGCGACAAACGGAGGGCGTCCAACGCGAGAGTTTCCGATCATCGGCATCGCGCCGAGCAGGAGAAGCACCGACAGGCCTGCGAACACTACATTGCGCGCGTTCTGGAGTGGGAGCAGCCACGAGCCATAGATGGAGCCTCGCCAGTCGCGGGCGACGCCGATGGACGCGAGGAAGAGTAAGCCGCCCAACATCAGGAGCAGGCTCCTTCGCGACATCAGCGCGAGGAGTACGACGACTGGCACCGCGACGAGCATCAACAGCACTTCGACGGGGCCGAGTTCTGGCAGAGAGCTTTGCAAGGGTGAATCCGATTGTGCGACAGAACAACGCTGCGGTAAGGCAGTTCGGTACCGTTTCATCGGCTCGGTTCAAGAAGCGTCTTCAGCGAGGGTTGAAGTCGGCTTGCGAAGTTCTTGGGGTCAGCTGGCGCTTAGCGACCTTGAGCGGGCAGACAAGGCCCCCACTCGCCAATGAGGGTGACAAGGTCAGCGGCATCCACGCGATTGGAGCCATCAAAGTCGGCGGCCGAGTCAAGGTCCCAGTCACTGAGCAACATGACGAGATCTGCACTGTCGACCGTGCCGTCGAAGTTGAGATCACCAAGGCACTGGCAGATATCTGGAATCCTGTCTCCGTTGGCGTCAAGTACGAGACTAAGTTCGATCGCAATCCGATCAATGACGCCATCAAAGTCGCAGTCGCGGTCGTACTCCAAGACGAGCGAGCGAAGTCCTTCCGTCGCCGCACGTGCAACCCAGACGCCTGCGCCTTTGGGGGTAACCACGATGGACGCGCCCGCCGGCTCGCACTCGTCGTGATAGGAAGCGTCCCACGGAATCTTGGATGGCTCGACCCCGCCCCCCCACTGCCACCCACACCCCGATCCTTGCGCGCCGAGTGCCGCGTCCACGATGTATGTGGAGAGGCGCTCGTATCCAAGTGTCGTGAGGTGCGCAGCGCCACCATTGTCGTGCGGGAAGAAAAGCGGTCGCATGAAGATCTTGCCAAGATCGACGCTTGCGGTGTCGTCTCGCTCAGCCGCGACGAGTCGCGCGCGAGCACGGAGCGCTTCGAAACGGGCACTGCTGCCGCCCAGTTGCGGATCATGAGATGTCTTGATGAGAAAAGCTGTCTCTGTGCTTGATCCGCCGGCCGCAGTCCAAGCCGCATCAAGGCTCGTGATCATGCGTCGGAGGGCAGTTTCGTGATCATCGACGGTGAGTGGCGTGTCATTCATACCCGTAGAGAGAACGAAGAGCACTCGCGCGGCTTGTCCGCGGCGTGCCTGTCTTGCACGCAGGAGCGTGACCCAATCACTCGCGGTCGTGCCTTCGAAACTATCGATGTCATCGGCGATATCGCGAGTGGTTCCGCCGCTATGCCAATCGAGCACGCTCACCGCCCAACCATGTGTCGCGTCGGTCCGTTCAACCGAAGCCCATGAAAGAAAGACCGGCGCGACAAGTCCGGACCCGCTATCAAGTGTGAACCGGAATCCCGAGCCCTTGCCAAACGCGCCAGAAATCGAGAGTGATGATTCTGCCATCTGTGTGACAGGCGACTCGCACAGCACGCAGCCGTTGGAGATGTGCTCGGAGGAGTAGTTTCGCCAGGCAGTCGGGCAGACACTGCCGCCACCAGGCAGAAGTCCATGCCGAATCCGGAACTCGATGGGCGCGGCGTCTGCGATGAATGGATGGTTTGCAGCAATGTCAACGCCGCCCAACACCGACGCACTTCCGCTCGACAGCCAGGTGTAACCGGCACCCGTGTTTGGGAAGCCATTCGGGAAGTCGTGATGTTGCGCAAGTCCTGCGGGCGCGTGAAGCGTTGAAGTCGCCGCGTTTCCAAACTCCGGCGGCCACTCGCCGTGGGGTGTGATGAATTTTGACCAACGCCAGCCCGCGGAGCCGCCGTCATGATTGAAGGAGGTGGGACCAATGGCAGCACACAAGAAATTGTGGCTCGCGAGCGCGGCCTGGAATCCGTGATCCCATCCGGTCGTGCGAAACAACACATTGCTATCACCGACCAACACGATGTCGAGTGTTCTGTCGACTCCACACTCTCGAAGCCAAGCAGCAGGAACACTCGCGGAGTCGAGGATGCCCGGCCTCCAATCCGGATCGCGCCAGCCATCGATCCACGACGAGGAAAGTGCAGAATCAAGCAAGAGTGTGCGGACGAATGCCTGTTCGCTTGGTGAGTTGGGCAGGACAAGTCGAGCGCCGCGTCGTTCTGCGGTGACTTGTGCCTGCGCGAACGATTGCGGCGACTCCAGCGTGAGGCTCTCGTAGGCGTGACCGTTGCCACCACTCGCGGTTTCCCATACACGCATGATCGGCGGCTCGACTGCGAACGCGCCGCGAGCGATCGCCAATTGGACGATCGTCACGAGGGAACCGATTGAGCGAAGCGAACGCGGCATGGAACAATCATCGACGATCAAACACAATGGATGAAGCTCGGAGCGGGCGTGCCTAGAAGTCAGGAGTCGCCATAACCCCACTGCGTCAACATACTTCCGGTTTGGAGGAAAGGTCGGCGGGCCTTGTGTTATAGACCCGTGAGTGCAGAATCACGCATCATTCTGGCTGATTCATACATGCGTTCGAATTGCATCGCGACGGCCTTGGGGTTGCAAATGCGAAACACCCAATCGCGTGCCCAAGCGCGGCACGCCGCATTTGGAGCGTGCTCGACGAGACCGCGGCGCACGCCATCCGCAACACTCTTGGGGTTCCGATCGACGATCGTCGCTGCTCCGCTCTCGTAGAGTTCCTCATGCGTGTCAACGAGATTCGTGGTCACGATTGGAGTTCGGCACACGAGCGCCTCGTAGAACACGAAGCCGAAGTTCTCTTGACTTGAGGGGATGACAAGGAGGTCGCACGCTTCGATGATCGACACCTTGAGTGCGCCGTCAATATGCCCGAGGAAGTGCACATGCTGCGTCACGCCAGCGGCAAGCGCACACTGCTCGAGCTCGGCTCCGTACCGAGCATCAGGGTTTCCGACCACAAGAATGCTCGCGTCAATCTGCTCGGCACGCAGGAGCGCAAGCGCTCGAATGAGTACATCGAGTCCCTTCTTCGGGGTGACGCGCCCGAGGAAGAGTAGTCGCACTTTCGTCTCAAACAACTTCGGGAATCTCGCGTGCGCGAGTGCGGGTCCGGGGAGCACTTCGAATGGAGCAAGGTCCATGAGATTCGCGATCACCGTTCCTCGGCCGTTGGGAAACCATTTCTTGCTTTGCGCGAGTTCCGCTCGCGCGGTGCAGTGCACGTACGCGGCGCGCTCAAGCATGAGTGTTCCGCGCGCTGCGAGGTGAGTGCGTTTCTTCCAAGTCTTCTGCGCCATGCACCAATCGTCGAGCATGCCGTGTGGCGTGGAGATGTACGGGACATCCAGCGAGCGACAAAGTGCGGCCACGCGGATGTTGAAGGGTTCCCACATCGCATGAAGATGCACCACATCGGCCTGCCGAATCGCCTCCACTCCTTCGCGACCAAGCGCACTCGAGAGCAAGAGCGCGTCCGGACCGGCATCCATGATGTTCCGTGGGTTTGCGTCGACCCCCTGCCCCCAACCCACTGGGAGTTCGGACTCTCGTGAGGTCAACACATCCACCTTATGCCCTTGCGCCGCCATTGCCGTCGCGAGATCAATCGCCGCGCGAGCGGTTCCGCCAAGCTTCGGGTCGAGGTTCGTGATGGCTTGCACAATGCGCATGGGGGCGAGGCTCGGTCGGACGGCTCATGCGCGCACGAGCCGCGCACCAAGAAGCGATTCGTACGTGCGCATGGCATCGCGCGTGTCGACCACCAGCCTCGCGTGCTCGGCGACGAGTGCGTAATCGACCGCGGCGTGCGCCGTAGCGATCAGCACACAATCAAAGTCAGCGATAGACGCCGCGGTGAGTGCGACGCTGGTCATCCGCAAGTCATGTCGTCGCCCCGCCCAAGTCGCGGGACAGTGCGGGTCGTGGTACTCCACTCGTGCGCCACGATGTTGCAGCAACTCAATGAGTTCGAACGATGGACTCTCGCGCACATCATCGATATCCGCCTTGTACGCGAGCCCCAACACCAACACTCGACTCCCCTTCACGGGCTTCGACTGATCGTTGAGTGCTTCGGCGACGCGGTCAATCACATACGCAGGCATTGCCGTGTTGATTTCACCAGCGAGTTCGATGAACCGCGTCGAGTGGCCCGTCTCTCTCGCTTTCCATGTGAGGTAAAACGGATCGATGGGAATGCAGTG